>JBCCBC010000040.1:0-14638 GCA_039814435.1 Pseudomonadota bacterium | reverse complement strand
CCCTTGCCCGAGGCCAACTCTTCAAGCGCAACGGTGCACTTCTTCTCCATGTCGGCCACCGTCTCTTTGTGAAGCCGCTCCATATAGGCGATGACCTTGTTTTCCTCTTTCGGGGATTTCGCCTTGTCCGCCATCTTTTTGCCGTCGCTCGCGGCCGTCGCCATCAACTGCAACTCGTAGCGCACCAGCGTCACCAGCGCCTTGGACAGCGCGCCCTCGTTCCACTTCTTGGGGTTGAGGTCGATTTTCTCTTCATAGGTGATCGGCTTGGAATACAACTTGCTCACCTTTGGCATGGACTTAATCCATTTGATGATATCCGGCTTCATCTCCTTGAACGGGATCACGTTCAATTTCGCCTTCATTGTTTTGGTTCCAGCAGCAGCAGGCATAGTGCTCTCCTTTCCTATCCAAACCAGACCTAGCTAACGACCAGGTCCGCAATTTCAGTTGCAACATCAATTCCAAGCGATCCGCCCGTCACGGCAAATTCGACGGCAGAACCTGAATCCGCAAACCCGGTTCCCGCAGAGGCAACGATCAGGATTCCGCTGACCACCAAGGGAAAGACCTTGTCGAAAATCTGCGCATATTTCGGGTTCTGATCGTTCAGGGCGCGCAGCATCGCTGACAGTTTGGGCAGGTTATCTTCGATCTTACCAAGACGGCCACCAAGATCAGAACATTTCTCAAGCGCCTTGCTCAGCGCGGTGCGGGCCTTGACCAGCTTGTCAAACAGCTTGCGGGCGGCCTTGTCCGTCTCTTTCTTCAGTGCCTTCTCGATTGTATCCGCTTCTTTCAACGCATCAAGGATGGCCTTGGACAGCTTGCGCTGCGCCACGGCCAACCCACCGGTCTTACCCTCAAGGGCGGTGTGGCCATCATTACATTTCGAGATCGACGCAAGCCAGGGCGCGTCAGTGCCAAGCAAACCCTTGATGGTGGACGCCCCCATTTCAGACGACCCGACTTGGGCCTTGGATGCGTTTTCGTAACGATCCCGCAACGTCTTGAGGTCTTTGGCGAGGTCTTTCTGCGTCTTCTCGGCACTTTTGCTCACGGTTGAGATGTCGCGGGCCAAGGCCGTGCACGACCGGCACAACGCGAGAAAGCCCGCCACGGATCCGGCAATGCCAAGGGCAAGCGTGCCACCCATCGATGGCACCGCGCCAGCCGTTGCAGCAACGCCAAGGATCAAACCACCCGTGCCCGCCACAACGCCGAAAACGCCCAAGCCGATCTTGCACCCGGACTTGATGCGATAACTCTTATAGGCCTTCTTTTGGGCCACGAACTTCTTCCAATGGGCCTCTGGCAGCTTTTCGATCTTCGCAGCGGCGCCTTCCATCGTTTTCTTTGCCGCCGTGACAAGCATCGTCTTTGCTTTTTCAGGGTCGGTCAGCTTTTCGGCTTTGATGGCCGCGTCCATCTTGTTGATAAATGTTGCCAATTCAGCGACAGCCGCCTTGCACAGCTTTTCGGAATCCTCTGCGATGCGGGCCGGGGTGACCAAATCGCCTTCTTCTTCGAACACGTCCAGAATGTCGTCGTTCAGCTTTTGCTCAAGCTCGAACCCTTTCATGCTGCCCAGCCAGTCCGGTTTGGTCTTTTTCATAACCTCGACGCCCAGATCACGCTTCCAGATCACGACGTCCTTGCCGACTTTCTGGGTTGGGGCGCTGGCACCCTGTGCCCGCTCCTCGGCTTCGGCCTTTTGCTTCTTGGCGCGGTTTTCCTCGGCCAGAATGATCTTGGGGTACTTTTTCAGAACGGTGACGACGTCATCGTTCTTGCCCTTGAACACAATGACAGCGTCCGCAATCTTGCGCTTCACCTCTGACAGCTTTTTCAGAACGTCGTCCCAATCCATCTGATCGGCGGCAATCTCATAGTCTTTGAGCGCCTTGCCCAGTCCAGTCTTTTTGGCCAGCTTGGGCTTGTGCTTGGACCACCACGCCTGGCTCAGTTCTGGTGTCAGTGTCGGTTTCATAACACCCTCACTCGAAGCTGTAGGTGAAATTGTGGTCGGTGACGTCGATGGCGACCTTGTCGATTTGACCACCCTCCATCATCCGGCGCAGGAACTCGGCCGAGATATCGGGCAGCATCGTGTTGGTCACGATCGCATCGATCATGCGCCCGCCACTTTCCAGTTCCTGGCAGCGATCCACGATCTCTTCGACAACGGCGTCGGTGTATTCGAACGGCACGCCATGGGCGGCCTCGACCCGTTTCTTGATCCGGTTCAGCTGCAACACAGTGATCTTGCCGATCATGTCCGGGCTGAGCGGATAGTACGGGATCGCGACCAACCGGCCCAACAACGCGGGTGGGAACACCTTGAGCAGCGGTTCGCGCAGCGCCTTTGCCATACCTTCGGGCTCGGGCAGCAGGTCAGGATCCGAGCACAAATCCATGATCAGATCGGTGCCCGCATTCGACGTCAGCAGGATCAATGTGTTCTTGAAGTCGATCACCCGACCCTCTCCGTCTTCCATCACTCCCTTATCAAACACCTGAAAGAAGATTTCATGCACATCAGGATGCGCTTTTTCCACTTCATCCAGCAAAACAACCGAATAGGGCTTGCGGCGGACCGCTTCCGTCAGCACGCCGCCCTCGCCATATCCCACATAGCCCGGAGGGGCGCCCTTGAGCGAGGACACGGTGTGGGCCTCTTGGTATTCGGACATGTTGATGGTGATCACGTTCTGCTCACCACCATAGAGCACCTCGGCCAGCGCCAGCGCGGTTTCGGTTTTACCCACGCCAGATGTGCCCGCCAGCATAAAGACCCCGATGGGCTTGGAGGGGTTATCAAGGCCGGCGCGGCTGGTCTGGATCCGCTTGGCGATCATTTTCATCGCGTGGTCCTGGCCGATCACGCGCTTGGCCAGGTGTTCCTCTAGGTTCAGCACGGTTTCGATCTCGTCCTTGACCATGCGACCCACTGGAATGCCGGTCCAATCACCGACCACGCTGGCCACGGCCTGATGATCCACGATGGGCAGGATCAGGGGGCTGTCGCCTTGCTGGGCTTCCAGTTCCGCGTTCTTGGCCTTGAGGTGCGCCATCAACTCCGCTCGGGCCTCGTCGCTCAATGCGGTATCGGCGGCGTCCTCAGCCTCTGCCGCCTCGTCTGCGGCAATGGCCTCGGGGGTGTGCGTGTCCTCGACGGGTTGGGCACCCTCGCGCAGTTGCGCGCGCAGGTCGATGATCTCTGCGACCAGGGCCTTCTCGGCGTCCCAGTTCTCCTTGAGCCCCACCAGGCGGTCTTCCTCTTCGGCCTTTGTGGCCTCGACCGCGGCGCGGCGTTCGGCAACGTCATAGCCTGCGGTTTCGTCGCGGCCGATAATCTCCAACTCGGTGGTCAGGGATTCGATACGGCGCTGGCTGTCATCGACCTGCGCGGGCACAGCGTGTTGGCTGACGGCGACGCGGGCACAGGCGGTATCCAGCAGGCTCACGGATTTGTCGGGCAACTGGCGCGCGGGAATATAGCGGGCGGACAGGGTCACGGAGGCTTCGATCCCCTCGTCCAGCACCTGCACCTTGTGGTGCTTTTCCAGCATCGAGGCGATGCCGCGCATCATCAGCACAGCCTTGGGAATATCGGGCTCGTCCACCTGCACCACCTGAAAGCGGCGGGTCAGGGCGGGATCTTTTTCGATGTATTTCTTGTACTCGGCCCAGGTGGTGGCGCCGATGGTGCGCAGAGTGCCGCGCGCCAGCGCGGGTTTCAGCAGGTTGGCGGCGTCGCCCGTCCCGGCGGCCCCCCCTGCTCCGACCAGCGTGTGGGTTTCGTCCACAAACATCACGATGGGCGTGGTGGATCCCTGCACCTCGTCAATGACCTGGCGCAGACGGTTTTCGAACTCGCCCTTCATCGATGCACCGGCCTGCAACAGGCCCACATCCAGCACCAGCAAACGGACATCGCGCAATGCCGGGGGGACATCGCCGCGCGCAATGCGCAGGGCAAAGCCTTCGACCACAGCGGTTTTGCCCACGCCCGCCTCTCCGGTCAGGATCGGGTTGTTCTGGCGGCGGCGCATCAGCACGTCCACGATTTGGCGGATTTCCTCGTCCCGGCCGACGATAGGGTCGATATCGCCATTGCGGGCCTGTTCGGTGAGGTCGGTACAGAACTGATCAAGCGCCTCTTGCGCGCCCATCTGCGAGGGCATCGCGCCGCTGGCCTCGCCCGGTTCCGCCCCGCCACCCGTGACAGAGCCGTCCTGAGGGCGCATCGCATCTTCGGGCGATCCATCGGTGATGGTGTGAAAGTCGTCCGCCAGATCATCCGGCTTGATCGAGGCCAATGTGGGCGAAATGGTCATCAGGATGTTCTTGAGATTGGGTGTCTCAAGCATGCCCAAAATCAGATGGCCGGTGCGCACCTGGTTCGAAGAGTACAGCAGCGAACCCCAGACCCAGCCGCGTTCCATCACATCCTCAAGGTGGCCCGACAGGTCACTGACCGAGGACGCGCCCCGGGGCAGGTTATCAAGGGCGGCCGTCATCTCGGTCGCGATCTTGCCCGCGTCCAGTTTGAAATGCTGGATGATGTGGTGAATATCGCTGTCCTGGTTGTTCAGGATCTGATGCAACCAATGCACCACCTCAACATACGGGTTGCCGCGCATCTTGCAAAACACGGTGGCCCCTTCGATGGCCTTGAAACCCAACGCATTGAGTTTTCCAAACAGCGCGACGCGGCTGATTTCTGTCATGGGTTACGTCCCTCCGGTAATTGGTGCGGCTTGGGTCTGGGCGTTAGGCTCCAGAAAAAGATCATCCGCATCTTTTGTTGTATCGATTTGACCGATCCAGCCTGTCTGGCCCAGGCGCACGGTTTCGCCCAGCTTTGGCTCTGGCCGTTCATCTCCGCGCAGCACCAGGTTCACATCCCAGTCCAGCGCATCGCCCACATAGTTGCGCACAATGGCGCGCAAACGGTCCAGCGATCCGCCGCCGGGCAACAGGCGCTCGTAGTCGCTGTAGCCAAGTGGGCCGATCCGCAGACGGAACTTTGCAGACCGGGTCCACACGCGTTCCCCGATCGAGGCCGTGCGGCCCAGCATTGCAGGGCCACCCATCTGCCACCGATCGCCCGGCTCAAGCTCAAGCCAGCAGCCAACGAACTCCTCGACCTCGACGCGCGTGCCGAAGAAGGCCTGGATCATGGATTTCAGACCTTCGGCGTTCTTGGGGCCCTGGGCCAGCAGGCCGGCAAAATGGCGCTTGGCCAGATCAGGCAGGTGGTCCTTGGTGCGCAGTTCACTGCCGTGATAGCCGGCAATGGCGGCGACCTTGCGTTCAATGCCGTCGTTTTCGCCGCGATCAAAACTGGCGGCAGGCTGGCCCGAACGCCACGCGCGATAAAACAGCGTGGTCAAACGGTGCGTCAGCATGTCGGCAAAGCGCACCAGCGTCGGGTCGCGGTGATTGCGCATGCGCTCGCGGGCGTATTCCGTCAGATGCAAGGGCAGCGGACCGTTGGGCCCAAACAGACCGAAAAAGCGGTTGGTCAGACGACCGGGCTTGTTGTTCTTGGGCGGAACGAACTCGGCCAGGGTCGAGGGGGGGAACTGCAACTCGGCCTCTTGACCGTGGCGCACCATGTCGTCACGGGGGCGGCGCGCCTCACCAATGCGCGGGGCATCGGGAAAGGCCGCTTCGAGCAGTCGAAACGCGTGAAAGATGTGGTGATGTTCCGGGGCATCCGCCAGCCGTTCAAGAGAGGCTAGAGGATCCTCCCCAGACCGGTTTCGGGTCGCCATCGGGTAATCTCCCCGCGCTGCTGGGTGACAAGCACCGTTTCTGTAAAACTATTGATGGATACATATTTACGGAAAAAACGTTCTAGGACGGCACCAAGAGCATAGGCGCTTGTGCCCTCAAAAAAGCTCTCGTCGAAGGTGATCGAGATTTCGAGACCGCGCACCGCCGTGGACAAGACCTCGTCCGCCATCCGGCGCACGATGGGGCGGGTCTGCACGGCGTTCAAACCCTCCAGTTGCTTTTCCAGAACCTTGTTGCCTGACGGGGCATAGATCCCGATCAGCTCACGCAGGGCGGCGGCGCTGTCCTTGGCATCATTGTCAGCGATGCTCAGGTAATTGAGGCTGAGATGGGAAATCAAGCGCCACGCCGTGTCCCCCTGCGCCAGGGTCTGGCGGGGACGGGTGGGACCAACCGGCGTGCGGATATGGGCAACCGGGCCGCCAACAGGCAGGTGAAAGACATCCCTGGCCCCGGTGGGCAGCAACAACGGCAAATCGCGGTTCGTGACCATCGCCTGAACCGCCAACTGGTCCAAGGCCGGGCCATAAGGGGCCTGCTTTGCATCCACCAGCGACAGGTGCAGTTCTGATCCCAGATAGGACGTCCGCACGCCCTTTAACCGCTCCTTTTCAGAGCGTTGGCGCATCTTGCGGGTCTGGGTGAAATAGGCGGCGTGCGTGTCGCCCGCTGCGGTCAAATCGGTAGCGGAATAAAACGGGCGAAACGGCACGTCCTTTTCGCCATCCGCCGAAATGCCGTTGATGCTTTCCAAAGCGAAAATCTCGTAATCCAACGGCGCGGTCCGGTCTGCGACCACGTGATGTTCGATTTTGGATGAGGTGACGTGGACCCGGTCACAGCGCTTGTGAAACAGGTTGACGGCTGGCGTGGCATTCAGGGTAAAGGCCTCAGGCGTGACGCCCGAGGCGACGTCTGGGTCGCCATTGCCAAGCAGGATGTAGATGTCGACGTCAGGGCCATGACAGCGGGCCAGGGCAAGCGACAGACCCGACAGTTCCACAAAGTGAAACCGCTCGGGCATCGCGAAATACTCTTGCAGCAAGCGATAGCCGTCAAAACTGCGCTGCGGTGTGGGCAACAGTGCCTCGTCCTGATCGTATCCGCGCGGGATCACGCGACCATGTGGCAATTCGGCAATCCAGTCGGCACGGCGATCTGTTGACCGTCCGACCAGACCGGTGACTTGGGTGCTCAGCAGCTCGTGCAAGGCCCAGTTCTTGCCCTCCTGCCCGTTCAGGAACAGAACAAGGCTGTCCATCGAAAGCTCGGATATCGGCAATCCCCCGTGCCGGTTCAAGCGCAGTCGGATCCCGGCGCGCGCTTCGGTGTCACGCGACACCCCGGCAGCCACCAATTCGCCACGTCCGTCGATATACTCGGCTTCGGTAATGGTGATGGGCCACAGGTTCACATCCGCAGATGTGCGGAACACGCAGGCGGTATTGTCGTCATCGCCAAGCGCGCTGCGCAACTCGGAATGACGCGGGATCATGTACCCGTCCTCAAGTGCGGAATTCTGCATGTCCGGTTCAAACGCCGCAATCATCATGGACGGCGTCGGACACAGATAATGCGGATAGACAATTTCCAGCAAATGCGAGGTCAGCGCCGGGTATTGCAGCTCCAGCTCCAACTGCACGCGCGCAGACAAAAAGGCGACGCCTTCCAAAAGGCGTTCAACATAGGGGTCCACAACTTCGACGCCGTCCATGCCCAGACGCGAGGCGATCTTGGGATAGGCCTGGGCAAATTCGGCCCCCATGTCGCGCATGTAAGCCAGTTCGCCCTCGAAGTGTTTCAGCAGTCGGGTGTCCATAGCGTGCTCAGGCAACCCTTTCCAACTGCAACTCGCCCGTCGTCACGTCGACCTGGCTGCGCAGATACAACTCAATCGGCATCGGTTGGGCCCACATGTCTGCACGAATGTCGAAAGACACAATTGAATCGCGGTTGTCCTGCCCGACACGCAGCTCAACATCCAGGGATCCAGGGTGAATGCGCGGCTCAAACACCTGCACCGCATCCAGAATGGATTTACGGATCAGCTCGGCGCGTTCGGCGGTCGAATAATCGCCCGCCACTTCGCGGATACCGAAATTGAGGGTCGATGCGATGACATTGGGAAAAAGGTCCGCATCGATGCTCGAACTGCTGTTGGCCGTGTTCAGCAGCCACGCCAGATCACGTTGGATGATGTCGCGCAGTTGACGCAAATCGATGACGCGCGTCTCTCTGCGCTCTTTTAACTCGGACGGATCATCATCCGTCAAACGATCCAAAAGCGAGGGCTGCAGGCGTTCTGCAATCGTCTTGTCCGACATGGTCAGCCTCCGTCGGTCGGGGCATCAGCCGGTGCGTCCGTGGCGGCCGCGCCGCCGTCGCTTGGCGTCTCTACATCCAGTTCCAGCACGCGCACATCCATCACAGCCGAGTCGCCCAGATCCGTGGCAAATAGGCGTTGGCCAATCCCGGCAAATGTGTCCGATCCCAGATCTGACCACTGGGTGGCCCGGGCCAGCTTCTCAGCCGGGCCGCCGTGCTGCAAAGTGCCAGCGTAGCGGGTCGGGATCAGGGCCACGACCTCACCGCCATTTGCGGTGGTCAGGGTACAGGGTGTCCAGACCGCATCGCGCAGATCGGCGGGGGGGTCAAATTCGATTTTCGCAATCGCGGTAAACGGCATCCAGTAGTATTTGCCGTTCACAACAATTTCCAGCAGCGGGCCAAGGCGCATGTCCGCATCTGCGATCCACTCAAACGCGGCACCATCAACGGTTCCGGATGTCGACGGGGCAGCATCAAACGCACGGGCACGCGTTTCGGCGGCCTGGGCATGATGACCGGCGGCATTAAGCTTGAGGGCCTCAAGGATCAGGGCGATCCACTCCTGCGGCTCACCAAAAATGAGGGGGTCTTTTTCACCCGAAAACACCTTTTCGCGGTAGACTTCGCAAATGATGCCCTCGCGGTAGGTTTGCGCCATCGGGGTCGCAATATCATCGAGTTCGGCCGATACCTTCAACTGGGCAATCGCGCGCTTCCACTCTCCGCGGACACACAGCAGCTGAAACAGGAAAATGCGCAATGCCGCGTTCGAGGCATCCGCCCGCACCGCGTCTTGCAACGCGGCCAGCGCGCCATCCAGATCACCAGCTTTGAGTAGGTCTTCGGCTTGCACGGGGTGTCTCCAGCTTGGGCTATAGGCAGCAAAGGGCAAGCCCCCATGGGGGCTTGTCCAATCTCATATCATCGCAGGTGCGATTACTTGACGGCCAGGTTGGCTTTGTTGAGCACGCGGCTCCACTCGCCGGACTTCTGTTCGCCCGCCGCACCGTCTTCTTTTTGTGCTGTGTAGGTCACTTTCATCGCGCCGTACTGCATGACAACGGTCTCTTCGCAGATGTCGTCGCCGTCCGAACCGGTCCAGCTGATGTCCTGGATCATGACCAGGCGGAATTCGAACTTGAGGAAGATATGTGGCTTCCCGCCCGAACGACGCAGAACGATGATCAACTCTTCAAAGTGGTTGCCTTCGCACAGCTTGGAGAACAGAGCGCAGGAACACGAGTCAGTCTTCTTGGTCACGTTCAGTTCTTTGAACGTGGCCTTGCCCGCGCCACCACCGGCCGAAATCGACCCGATGTTGATGTTGTTCTCAGCGCCGATTTCAAAGCTGAGGATCTCGAAAGCACCCTCTTTTTTGTACACGTCGTCCTGTGTTTCCCCTTTGACGGCTGTGTCTTTTGGGAAATATGCAAATGCGTCAAAAGCCATGAATTAGTTCCTTTCTTCAGAGTTTAGGTGGTGAATGACCGAGTGGGCGATCATGCCCCTTTCTCGGTTGGTAGTTTGGAGACCAGCCGCAGCGACACAGACAAGCCTTCCAGTTGGTAATGCGGGCGCAAGAAAAACTTGGACGAGTAGTAGCCCGGGTTACCCTCGACCTCTTCGACGACGACTTCGGCAGCTGCCAGAGGCTGGCGGGCTTTCACTTCCTCGGGGGATGTGTCCGAATTCAGGTCGACATACTGATTAACCCAATCCTGCAACCACGCCTGCATGTCATCGCGGCTTTTGTAGCTGCCGACTTTGTCACGCACGATGCACTTGAGGTAATGGGCAAAGCGGCACGTGGCGAACAGGTACGGCAGACGGGCAGCAAGGTTGGCGTTCGCCGTTGCATCATCGTCGTCATACTCTGCCGGTTTGTGCAGGGATTGCGCCCCGATGAACGCGGCAAGATCCGAATTCTTGCGGTGGATCAAAGGCATCATGCCGTTCTTGGCCAGCTCCGATTCACGGCGATCTGAAATCGCGATCTCGGTGGGGCATTTCTGATCCACGCCGCCATCATCCGTTGGGAACGTGTGCGAGGGCAGACCCTCGACCGCACCGCCGGATTCGATGCCGCGAATGCGCGAACACCAGCCATATTCCTTGAACGACCGGTTGATGTTGACGGCCATGCCGTAGGCCGCGTTCACCCAGCCATATTTGCTGCTGTCCGCACCGTCCGTGTCTTCTTCAAAGGCGAATGCCTCGACAGGGTCCGTGGCCGATCCATAGGGCAAACGGCCCAGGAAACGGGGCATCGCCAGACCAACATACTTGGAATCCTCGCTCTCGCGCAGGGACCGCCAGGATGCGTATTCCGGTGTCTGAAAGATCTTGGTCAGATCACGCGGGTTGGCCAGTTCGGACCAGCTGTCCATCTGGAACAGGGTCGGGTTGGCACCAGTGATCAACGGCGCATGGGCTGCGGCGGCAATCTTGGCCATCTCGCCCAGCAGTTCAACATCCGGCGGGCTGTGGTCGAAATGATAGTCCGCCACAAGCGATCCATAAGGCTCGCCACCAAACTGACCAAACTCTTCTTCGTAGATCTTTTTGAAGATCGGCGATTGGTCCCAGGCGGTGCCTTTGAATTTGCGCAGGGTCTTGTGCATGTCCTTTTTGGAAATGTTCATGACCCGGACTTTCAGCATCTCGTCCGTTTCGGTGTTGTTCACCAGATAGTGCAGACCACGCCACGCGCTTTCCAGCTGCTGGAAATCCTTGTGGTGCAGGATCAGGTTGACCTGCTCGGTCAGCTTTTGGTCGATCTGTGCCACGATGCTTTCGATCGTGCGCAGCGCGTCGTCACTCACCAGGGCCGTATTGGCCAGCGCCTGGGATGCCAGCGTCTTGACGGCCTGTTCAACGGCTGTCTTGGCCTGATCCGACTTGGGGCGGAACTCTTTCTTCAGCAGGTTCTCAAAATCAGAGGAGCCAAACGCCGTGGCTTCACCGCCTGCTGCGACTTCTGTTTCTGTTTCGGCCATGTCTTACTCCTGGTCTTCGCTGTCAGCTTGAGGGGCGGGCTGCGCGGCAAGGGTTTTCAGCAGGGCGGGATCCTGCATGATTTTGGCAATCAGCTCTTCAGCACCGGTTTTGCCGTCCATGTAGGTCATGAGGTTGCTCAACTGCGACCGCGCATCCAGCAGTTCCTTGAGCGGCTCAACCTTGGCGGCAATCGCGGCGGGGCTGAAATCATCCATGGACGAGAACGTCATGTCGACGGCCATGTTGCCTTCGCCGGTCAACGTGTTGGGCACGGTAAAGGCGGCGCGCGGGGCCATCGACTTCATCCGCTCGTCAAAGTTGTCGACGTCAATCTCAAGGAACTTGCGATCCGCAACCGCGGGCTGTTCCACTTCGGACTTGCCAGCAAGGTCGGACACGACCCCCATGACAAACGGCAATTGCACCTTCTTCTCGGCACCATACAGTTCAACATCGTATTCGATTTGAACGCGCGGTGCGCGGTTTCGCGCAATGAACTTTTGTGAACTCGCAGCCATCCGTTTTGTCTCCTTCGCAATCTGTCTATTTTTTTATGGGTGCCGCAGGGCGGCCCCGAATTTGGTCAATAGTCTTCTTCTTCCAAGCCACCGATAAGGTTAACATTCTCCACGCCGTTTGGCGCCATGTCCTTCACGATGGTCAGAAAATCCGCATTCACAAGCTTTTTCGCACGCAACAACAACAATGGCAGCGGGCTTGAGGGCTCACACCGCTCATAGTACCCGATAATCCGGTCCAATGCATTCTGAACATCAGTCGGAGAGTTAATACCGCCGCCTCCGCCACCACCCATAGGGGTGCCACCGGCAACTGCGCCCGTTGGTGCATCAGTTGCGTCAGCACCGTCATCACTCTCCGCTTCGACGCTCCCCCCCAACGCATTTGTCAGCCGCGCATTGGCTTGCTTGAGGAATTTCAGCAACTGGTCCAGATCCGGGCCTTGTCCGGGCGTTTTTTCATCAAAGATGGCGTTGATCTTTTCGATATCTGCAAGCGCCTGCGCTGCGGCACTGGCGATCTCGCGGATTTCGTCTTCGTCTGTGTCCTGAAATGCGGCAGCGACCTGGGCCGGGTCTGGGACCGAGTCCATGTCAGACGTCGGCGTCGTCTCCCCTTCGGCCACGGCGATGTCGCGCAGCGAGATTGCGCCAAAGGTGCGGCTTTTGGTCAGCGGCGCACGGCGGACACCGCGCAGGATACGGCCCTCGTCGGTGAGGGACAAAACCGCGTTAACGCGCATGGTCGGATCGTCGTCGTCATCAGCGTCCAGTTGCGGGTGGCACGTGTCCCAATACTGCTCCAGGCAGCCCGCAATATATGACGTCGCTTTTGCAAACCCGATAAAGCCGGTCAGGCGCAGCTGGGCCTCGGCCATGAAAATGCCGGCACGCAAATCATGGCTGCGCTCCATAACGGCCTGGGCTTTGGCGGCAACATCTTTGTAATCGGGGTCCTCGGCGGCCTGAATCTCGTCTCCAACCTGGCGCTCTTCGCCGGGCTGCGCCGCGATCTCAAGCTCCATGAACGCTGGATCATACTCCAGATCTTCACCACTGGGCGCATCTTCTCCTTGGCTTTGAAGAAGCGTATCGACGTCCATGAGTCCCCCAAGCGCGTCACGTTAGCATTACGTAAGTGTCTGACGCAGCGACACCTTATCACAGGAATCCCTTTTGACCACAGAAAGTACATACCGGAATACCCTACCTTGGAAGTCGGACCTGACGTACAGTAAGGCGTGGAAAACCCGATATTGACGCGGACTAACATCACACCAAAAGATTGACCTACAGCGCGACCCGTCGCAAAGTTGTCCCTGTGATTAAACAGAAACGCATATGACAGCCTATATGGACGATCTCAATTCAGAACAAACGCTGCCGCCAGCGCGCGCGATCCGCTTTGACCGCGTAGCGGATTTGTTTGACCAGGTGCCGCAAATGGGCGGGTTCATGGACGAACGGCCGCAGGGCGACGAAGGATACCGCAGCTTTCTTGAACGGCTGCGGACCTCGCAAACCCCCGAGGATGCAGTGACCTTCACGGCCTTCGCGATCGAACCCAAGGCGGCCATCCAATGGGGCATGGATTCGGTGCTGGCGATCCAGGGGGACCTGTCGCCCGAAGACACGCAGCTCGTGAACTGGATTGCCGAATGGCTCGATGAACCCGGCTCCGAAACCCGGTGGAAGACTCTGCAAATGGCAATGTTTGCACCGCGCAAAACGGCTGTCGTCCACCTTGGGCTGGCGGTCGGCTGGTCGGGCGGACCACTGGCACCAAATGATCTGGTGACAGTGCCGGCTTGGCGGGCACCGCGTGCCATCAGCGCAAGCGTTTTGCGCGCAATCGGCCAGGTTCACACCGAACACCGGCAGGCAAGCCTTGACCACGTGCTGGACCGCGCGGCAGGATTGTTCCGTATCCATTGAGGGTGCGGCGCAGCCAATCCATTCCATCGACAAAGGACAGTGGTTTCATATGGATTCGCTGACACTCACCATTGAGAGCCACGCAGCCGAAGACCTGGACACCCAGGCCACGGTCACTGTCGAGGGCACGTCGATCAAGGTCGGGCGGCGCGCGCAAAGTGACTGGGTTCTGCCCGATCCCACGCGGCACATCTCGGGGCATCATTTCGACATCCGGTTCGAAGGAGACACCTATAACGTCTACGACCTGTCGACCAATGGGACCTTTATCAACGGATCCAAAGACCGAATCGACGGCATGCACGCCCTTGCAGACGGGGACAGGATCCACGTGGGCAGCTATGTCATGCACGCCCGGCTCAAGGCGGCAGTGCGGCCCGTCGCCCCGCGCAATATCCCTGCGGCCGTCACGAACGCCCCGACCAATGCGCCCAAAAGCCCCGGCATCAGCATGCCACCCGGCGCGAATCTGGCACCCCGGCCCGTGCAAGCACCACCCGGCGCGGCCTTTATTGCGCCCAATGCCGGGGCAAATGTCCAAGCGCCGGGCGGCGGTGGCACAAACCACCCGCAACGGCCGGACTTTTCCCGCTTCCAAACGGATGCACCGACCGGGGCGCGACTGTCGATGCCCCCCATCGCACCGCCCCAAACACCTGTAATCCCCGACTCCGACCCGTTCGACGACATCCTGAACGCTGCAGAACCGGCCTTGGATCCGGCGGCAGAAACCGATGAAATTCCCGAGGACGCAGTTGCCAATCTGGACGCAGAGGCACTTGCTCCAGAGCCAGAGCCAGAGCCAGAGCCAGAGCCAGAGCCAGAGCCAGAGCCAGACGCTCCCTTTGGGTCGGCTGTGTCGCCCTTGATCCCAGACGATGATTTCACGCTGGACCTGCCCAAACCCGAATTGCTGTCACAAACTGACGATGACGGGGATGTGGACCCGGATGTGGACACAGCAGACAAACCCACGTTCACGTCCGAACTGTCACAGGCACCGCGTGGCCTTGGCGAACCCTTTGCGGCGTCGCAACCGCCCCAGCCGATCGCTG
>JBCCBC010000073.1:0-11494 GCA_039814435.1 Pseudomonadota bacterium | reverse complement strand
GTCGTCGGCTCGCAAATTCAAAAGCAGCAGCAGCGCAAGAAATACACCGCACCGCGCGCGCCACAGCAAAACGCATACGTCGCACCCACAACGCCGAAAAAGAGCTATCGCCAGACCATCCCCGCTACCCAGGAGGGGCGCCAGATCCAAAGCGCGCTGAACTACTTCGGCTTTAATGCGGGGACCGTGGACGGTCAGGTCGGGCGCACCACTCGTGCGGCCATTGGCGGCTATCAAACCTACCTCGGATACCCCTCGACCGGATCGCTGAACACGTTCGAACAGGAACTGCTGGTCAGCTCCTATAACCGGGCGCTGGCGGGTGGAGACCAGACCTTTGCCCAGATCGCAGCACAGCCCGACGGGACGCGGGGGCTGTTGAAACTCTACCGTTCCGAAATCGCGTCCGGGTCGGGGCAAACCGCACAGCCGCTATCCCCATCCCTGCCCCCAGCTCTACCCCAAGACATCGTCAACGACATCTGAGCGCACAAAGGGGGCACGGGGGAGCACGGGGGAGCACCCGGGGGGGGGCACAACCACAACCTGACGGCATGTCGCATTGCGAGGGGGTAAAGGCGCGCGGTACGCTTACGGCACTCTCGCCCCAACCGCGTGTACCTATGCCCTATCGATGGACCTCAACCCCGGATGCAGCCGTGCAGGAACTGCAACTCTGGCCACATAACTCGCTGCCCCAACAGGGGATGGCGGCGGTAGTGCTGACCACATTCACGCTGATCCTGATCCCGGCGCTGCCGCTGCTGGGCAGTGTCGTGCTGTGGGGGCTGTTGCCGTTTCTGATGCTTGCGGTCTGGGGGATCTACTTTGCCCTGCAACGCAACCGCAAGTCCCGCCAGATCATCGAGGTGCTGACACTGGACGGTGACGACACGCACCTGACGCGCACAGACGCCAAAGGCGGGGTGCAGGAATGGGAATGCAACCGATACTGGACGCAAGTGACCAAATACGAAGACGCAGGGCCAGTGCCCCACTACGTGACGCTCAAGGGCAAAGGGCGCGAAGTCGAGATTGGGGCATTTCTAAGTGAGGAAGAGCGGATCGCACTTTACGACGATCTGCAACGGGCCTTTCGCCGGTAACGTTGACGCACTGATGGTCGCGCACTGATGGTCGCGCATTGACGTTGGCGCACGGGCACGTGCGCCTTACCGGATAACCGCACAGCGCTGCACCTAGCCGCACAGACGGTCCTTGACCATCGGGCCGACGCTGCCGAAATCCATCTGACCGGTGTACTTGGTCTTGAGCAGGCCCATGACCTTGCCCATATCGCGAATGCTTTCGGCACCAACCTCGGAAATGGCGGCATCCACCGCCTTGGCGGCCGCAGCCTCGTCCAGCTGCTGGGGCAAGAACTCTTCGATCACCTTGATCTCGGACATCTCACGTTCCGCGAGATCCAGCCGCCCACCCTCTTCGTAGGTGCGCGCGCTTTCCACGCGCTGCTTGGACATTTTGCCAAGGATGCCAAGCACTTCAGCCTCGCCCACGCCGTCATCCTGACCCGCAGCACGGGCGTCGATGTCCTTGTCCTTGATCGCGGCATTGATCAGCCGCAGCGTCGACAGGCGGTCCGCCGCCTTGTCTTTCATAGCTTGCTTTAACGCGGCCGAAATCTTCGTGCGTAAATCCATAATCTATGTCCATCCCCATGGGCACGTGTTGAACGCACATACATATGGCATGCACCGCAGTGAGGCAAGCGAGAGGGCGCGCCCTAACCCATTGAAAACATTGAATGTGTAAAATTCCAATCCAGCTTGACCGCACCGGCTGCGCACATTAGTTTCCGCGCAATTTGCCGCTCATCTCCCTGCTTGTCCCTGCTGCCAAAGGTCTGCTTATGAACGCCGCTGCCACGCCGAAACCGACCGCCTGCCTTGCCCTCGCTGATGGAACGCTGTTCTTTGGGCAGGGGTTTGGGGCCACCGGGCAAACCGTGGCCGAGCTGTGTTTCAACACCGCCATGACCGGGTATCAAGAGATCATGACCGACCCGTCCTATGCCGGGCAGGTCATCACGTTCACCTTTCCCCATGTGGGCAATGTCGGCGTAAACCCCGAGGATGATGAAACCGGTGATCCGGTCGCATCCGGTATGATTGTCAAATGGATGCCGACCGAGCCGTCGAACTGGCGGGCCGGGCAGGATCTGTCGGGATGGCTGGCGGCCCGCGGGCGCATCGCGATGGGCGGTGTGGACACGCGCCGCCTGACCCGCGCCATTCGGCAGGCAGGCGCACCTCACATCGCGCTGGCGCATGACCCTGACGGCGATTTCGACACCGCCGCATTGGTGGCCGCCGCCCAGGGTTTTGCCGGGCTCGAAGGGGCGGATCTGGCCAAGGAAGTGACCTGCGCACAGTCCTATAACTGGAATGAAATGCGGTGGGCCTGGCCTGACGGCTACACCGCACAGCATGACGCCAAGTTCAAAGTCGTCGCGCTCGACTACGGCGCAAAACGCAACATCCTGCGCTGTCTGGCCTCGGCTGGCTGCGACGTGACGGTCCTGCCCGCCACCGCAACCGCGGACGAGGTGATGGCCCATCAACCCGACGGCGTGTTTTTGTCCAATGGCCCCGGCGATCCGGCGGCCACAGGCACATATGCAGTGCCGATGATCCAAGAGATCCTGACCAAGGACATCCCCGTCTTTGGCATTTGTCTGGGCCACCAGATGCTGGCCCTCGCCCTTGGGGCCAAAACGATCAAGATGAACCACGGCCACCACGGCGCCAATCACCCGGTCAAGGATCTGGAGACGGGCAAAGTGGAAATCACCTCGATGAACCATGGATTTGCCGTGGATGCCCAAACCCTGCCCGACGGCGTTGTTGAAACGCACACCTCGCTGTTTGACGGGTCCAACTGCGGCATCCGCGTCACGGGCAAGCCGGTCTATTCGGTGCAATACCACCCCGAAGCAAGCCCAGGCCCCCAGGACAGCTACTATTTGTTCGAGCGTTTTGCGGCTGCGATGTCTGCACGTCTAGGTTGAAAAACTCAATGTTCTTCACACCTTAACACTCCATTAACCACGCGCGCGCAATGTAGGCCCGACACCCAGGTTCGGGCCTTTTATGAGCGATCCACTCCTCAGACTCTCTGATCCACGGCCCGTTTCGCGATGGGCACGCCCGGCCATTCCCGTTGGCCGGCAATTGGTCAATGCGGGCTTGATCAGTCAGATGACGTTGCTGCAGGCGTTGTCCCAGCAACGCGAAATTGACGCGCCTCTGGGCGAAATTCTGGTGGCCGAGGGTCATGTGCAGCGTGCCGACGTGCTTCACGCACTGGCGCGCCAATATGATGCGGACCGGGTGGATTTGGGGGTGAATCCTCCGACGCCGCTGATGGCCACCGCATTGCCGGCCACGCTCTGCCAGGTGCACGGCGTGGTGCCGTGGCGCTGGATCGGGACAACGCTGTTGGTGGCAACAACCCGGCCCGACAAAATCCCTGAACTCAGCGCGGCGCTCGGCTCGGCCACCACAACGATCCTGCCGGTGATCGCGGATCGTGATCAGATCAACACCCAGATTTCCGCGCTTTATGGTAAAACGCTTGCCGAAAGGGCCGTGTTTAAACTGCCCGAAGCGCTCAGCTGTCGCACATGGTCGCCCACTGCGGGCATCGGCAAAGTCGTTCTGATGGCGATGGCGGCGCTTTTGTGTGTCGCCGCTGTTCTGGCCCCGGCGCTGGTGGCAACCATCTTTATCGGCTGGGGGGTCGTGACCCTGTTCATGACAACCCTGCTCAAGGGGCTGTCGCTGTCCACCCTGATCCTTGATCGCACACCTGCCCGGCCTGTGGCGCTGTCGCCCGTGCCGCTGGGGCGGCTGCCCCGCATCTCCGTGATGGTGCCCCTGTTTCGCGAAGAACGGATAGCCGAGGCGCTGATCAAACGCCTCTCGCGGCTGACCTACCCCAAGGCCCTGCTCGAGGTGATCCTCGTGCTCGAGGCCAAGGACACGGTCACCCGCGCCACGCTTGCGCGCACCGATCTGCCGCTGTGGATGCACGTGATCGAAGTGCCCGACGACGGCACCATCACCACCAAACCCCGCGCGCTGAACTATGCGCTCGACTTCTGCCGGGGCGACATCATCGGGATCTGGGACGCCGAGGACGCGCCCGAGGTCGACCAGCTTGAAAAGGTGGCCGCGCACTTTGCCCAGGCGGGGCCCAAAGTGGCCTGTGTGCAGGGCATTCTCGACTTCTACAACGCACGCAAGAACTGGCTGGCGCGCTGTTTTACCATCGAATACGCGTCCTGGTGGCGGATGGTGCTGCCGGGGATCGAACGGATGGGGCTGGTGCTGCCGCTGGGGGGGACCACCCTGTTCATGCGGCGCACGATCCTGGAAAAACTCGGCGGCTGGGACGCCCACAACGTGACTGAGGACGCAGATCTAGGGGTGCGGCTGGCGCGGATGGGATACACCACCGAACTGATCTCGACCGTCACCTACGAGGAAGCAAACTGCCGCGCCTGGGCCTGGGTCAAGCAACGCTCGCGCTGGCTCAAGGGCTACCTGATCACCTATTTCGTCCACATGCGCAACCCGCGCGCGCTGCTGCGCGATCTGGGCTGGAAACGGTTCTGCGGACTGCAGGTCATGTTCCTCGCCACGGTCTCGCAATTTGCCTCACTCCCGCTGTTGTGGAGCTTTTGGCTGCCCGCCTTCGGGGTCACACACCCGGTGGCCACAACGCTGGGAACGGCGATCATCTGGCCCATCGCGATCTTTTTCATCACGGCCGAAGTGCTGAACATCGTGATCGGAATGCTGGCCGTGTCAGACCGGGCACACCGCCACCTCGTGCCTTGGGTGCTGACGCTGCCGCTCTACTTCCCGCTTGGGGCGCTGGCCTGCTACAAGGCGCTCTATGAGCTGGCGACGGACCCGTTTTACTGGGACAAAACCCAGCACGGCTAAGCTGGGCTAGGCTTCGTCCTTGCGCGCATCCGCATCCTGCTTGAGACGGGTCATAAACGCGACCGAGATGTGATCGCGCAGCGCACGCCCCGCCGCCTCCTGATCCTTGGCCTCAATGGCGCTCACAATGGCGTCGTGCTCGTTCTGGGCGATGCGGGTGCGGCCCACAGCGGCCAGCGACGTGGTGGCCATCAGGGCCATCGTGCGGTGCACCAGATCAAGCTGCTGCACCAAATAGCGGTTGTGCGAGGCCAGATGGATCTGCTTGTGAAAGCGCCGGTTGGCGCGCGACAACGCCGCCGGATCCCCGATCAATGCATTGTCCTCATCCACCATGGTGCGCAAAATGCGCACCTCTTCATCCGTCGCATGCTGGGCGGCCAACGACGCGGCCAACCCCTCCAACTCGCGGCGCACGACATACAACTCGGACATCTGGTTGTGATCAAGCGAGGCCACAATCAAACTGCGCCCGTCCCGCGACAACAGCGACTGGGTCTCAAGACGCTGCAATGCCTCACGGACCGGAGTGCGCGACACGCCAAAGCGTTCGGCCAGCTCGCTTTCCACCAACCGGTCACCCGGGCGGTACGTGCCAATGTCGATCGCCTCCAGGATCATCGAATAGGCGTCGGTGTTGGCTGGGCGTGGGGATGGCATAAAGGGCTCGCAAGTCATCAAAACTGCGCCACCCTAGGGCGCGGACACACCGCCGCGCAACCCTCAAGGGCTTGCGCACGACAGCACCCACACCTAAGGATCACACCATGCCAGCCGATCAGTTCACACATGTCCGCACTTGGGTCTTTGACCTCGACAACACGCTCTATCCGCCCGCAGCACGGCTCTTTGACCAGATCGAAGTGCGCATGACCAACTATGTGATGACCACGCTCAACGTCCCGCAGGCGCAGGCAAATCACCTGCGGCGGCACTACTACGAAGCGCATGGCACCACGCTGGCCGGGCTGATGCGCGAACACAATATTGACCCAGATCCCTACCTGATCGATGTGCATGATATCTCACTCGATCACCTCGATCCCGACCCGGTTCTGGCGGCCCAGATCACACAGCTGCCGGGGCGGCGCATCGTCTATACAAACGGCTGCGCACCTTACGCCGAACGGGTGCTGGCCGCGCGCGGGCTGTCGGGGATTTTCGACGCGGTCTACGGCGTTGAACATGCCGACTTTCACCCCAAACCCGACAGGGCCGCCTTTGACCGGGTGTTTGGGCGCGACGGACTGACCCCGCAAACCGCCGCCATGTTCGAGGACGAACCGCGCAATCTGGCCGTGCCCCACGCTCTGGGTATGAAAACAGTACACGTGGCAGAGGCACCCGTGCCCGGCGATCACATCCACCACCACACCAACGACCTGTCCGGGTTTCTCGGGCAAATTCTGGGTTCAAACCCAAAACCAAACCCAAGACCGAACTCAAAACCAAACTCGGGGTAGGACAGGATGCCGCCTTGGCCTCGCTCACCAAGGGCTTAGGTTCTGGCCAAGAACGGAGGCACCGACATGAGTGATCTGATATCTTGTGACATCCTGATTTCCGGCGGCGGCATCGCCGGGCTGACTGCGGCGGCCGCTTTTGGCAGCGCCGGCTTTGATGTGATCTGCGTGGATCCCACCCCGCCCGTCACCACGCGCGATGCCGAAGGGGCCGACATGCGCACCACCGCGATGCTGCAACCCGCCCGCGATCTGTTGGACAAGGCCGGTCTGTGGGCGGCGCTGGACCCCCACGCTGCAGCCCTTGAGGTGATGCAGATCGTGGATGCAGGCGGCGCAGATGGTGCCGCGCGCGAGATCAAGGCGTTTCGCGCCTCCGACGTGTCTGATCTGCCATTCGGGTGGAACTTGCCCAATTGGCGGTTGCGGCGCGAGATGGTGGCGCGGCTGGCGACCTTGCCAAACGTCGATTTTCGCCCCGGCGTCGGCACGCGCAGCTATTTGGGCCGCACCGCTGGCGCACGTGTGGGCCTGAGCGATGGCAGCCGGGTGTCGGCCCGCCTCGTGATCGCCGCAGATGGTCGCGCCTCGCCCATGCGCCAGGCCGCAGGCATCGGCGCAATCACCAAACGCTATGGGCAAAAGGCACTGGCCTTTGCCGTTACGCACCCGATCCCGCATTCCAATGTATCGACGGAAGTGCACCGGACAGGCGGCCCTTTCACGCTTGTGCCGCTGCCCGACCGCGACGGTCTGCCCTGCTCTGCCGTGGTGTGGATGGACGATGGGCCTTTGAGTGCTGCGCGCGTGGACAAGGACGTCGCGGACTTTGAGGCCGAGATGACAGCCCGCAGCTGCCATGTTCTGGGCCCTCTCACGCTTGCCTCACGCCGCACCATCTGGCCGATCATCAGCCAACGGGCCGAGGCGCTTGTGGGCTCCCGGCTGGCCCTGATCGCCGAGGCCGCCCACGTGGTTCCCCCCATCGGTGCCCAGGGGCTGAACATGAGCCTTGCAGACACGTCAACCTTGCTGGATCTCGCCACTGCGCGCCCCGAAGGTCTGGGGGATGCGCAAATGTTGCAAGCCTACGAGAAAGCACGCATGCGCGACATTCGCATGCGTGTGGCCGGGATCGACATGCTGAACCGGGTCAGCCAGGCCAAGTCGCCCATGGCCCGCGATGCCCGCGCCTTTGGCCTCAATGCCCTGCATCAGGTTGCCCCCGTGCGCAAAACGCTGATGCAACTTGGGTTGGGCATCCGGCGCGCAGGCTAGCTGCCGCCCGCCTTCGAGGGGCAGCATAGCGTGCGCGCGGTTAACATCACCTTGTGGGATCGTGCGGTGCCCAAGCGATTGAAACCGCTGGTAGGTTTCGATGTGATTAAACCTCGGTTCTGCTTGCGCACGCCCTGTCCCCGCGGGGACACCCCGCGTTACAGTACCTGATCAACGACCCGTTTCAGTCGCGCAACCGTGCCCTCGACATCATAAAGTTTGTCCAACCCAAACAGGCCGATGCGGAATGTGCGAAAGTCATCCGGCTCGTCACATTGCAACGGCACACCCGCCGCGATCTGCATGCCTTTGGCGGCAAATGGCTTGCCCATCTGGATGTCGGGATCGCTGGTGTAGCTGACAACAACACCCGGCGCGCCAAAGCCTTCACCGGCAACGGACGTCACCCCTTTGTCGTTCAGCATCGCCCGTACTGCGGTGCCAAGCGCCCACTGCGCGTCCTTGAGTTTGTCGAACCCGAACTCTTGCGTTTCCAGCATCGTGTCGCGGAAATCGCGCAGCGCATCCGTTGGCATTGTGGCGTGATAGGCATGCCCTCCGCCTTCATAGGCGCCCATGATCTGGTGCCACTTCTTGAGGTCGATGGCAAAGCTGTCCGACGTTGTGTCTTCCATCCGCGCCACGGCGCGCTCCGACAACATCACCAGCCCCGCACAGGGTGATGCGCTCCACCCCTTTTGCGGAGCCGAGATCAGCACGTCGACACCCAGCGCGCGCATGTCGATCCACGCACATCCCGATGCGATGCAATCCAGCACCATCAACGCGCCCACCTCATGGGCCGCTGCGGCCATCGCCGTGACGTAGTCGTCCGGCAGGATCACACCCGCGCTCGTCTCCACATGCGGGGCAAAAACGACGTCGGGTTTTTGGGTGCGGATCGCCTCGACCACCTCATCGATAGGGGCGGGTGTAAAGGGCGACGGGCTGGCATTGCCGGTTTGACGGGCCTTCAGAACGGTGGTGGAGGCGGTCAGACCGCCGGTCTCAAAAATCTGGCTCCACCGGTAGGAAAACCAGCCGTTGCGCACAACCAACACATCCGCGCCGCGCCCGAACTGGCGGGCCACAGCTTCCATCCCGAAGGTGCCACCGCCAGGAATGACGACAACGGCGTCGGCGGCATAGACCTCTTTCAACATCGACGAAATGTCGTTCATCACACCCTGAAATGCCACGCTCATGTGGTTCAGCGAACGGTCGGTAAAGACGACCGAAAACTCTTCAAGCCCTTGGGGGTCAACGGTATCCAGCAATGCGGCCATGTTTTTCTCCTCTTTGCACGCGGACATAGCCCGCGCATACCAAAACGGCAAAGCCTACTTCGGTATACACTGGCTCAATCGGGGCGATGTTTGACGCGGATCGGAACGACTTTTATCCAATCGGACCCGGACGACGCTCTTCGCTCAGCAGGACGTTGGCCTCAACCTCGCCAGCACCGGGCAGGGTCATGATCCGGCGGCGCAACACCCGCTCAAAGTCGGGCAGGTCCCGCGCCACAACCCGCAGCCGGTAATCATACAAGCCCAGAACATGCTCGACCGTCTGGACTTCGGGGATGGCGCGCACGGCCCGTTCAAAGTCATCCAGACTGACACGACCCTTGGTCGCAAGTTTCACCCCCAAAAACACGGTGACAACAAAGCCCAGCTTTTCCGCATCCAGGGCAAGACGTTGACCACGGATCGCGCCGCTTTCGCGCAGCCGCTTGATCCGCCGCCACGCGGAGGGCTGGGACAACCCGCAGGCCCGCCCAATGGCCCCGGCACCTTGGGTTGCATCGGCAACCATACACTTCAGTATGGCAAGATCGATCTCATCCAGATCAATCATAACGGCAGCGCCTCGTCGCTCTTGATGCGGGCCACATGCATCAATGCCTCGATGTCAGCAATATGCGGCAGGGTCAGGATCTGACTGCGATAAAGATGCTGGTAATGAGGCATATCCCGCGCGATCACAGACAGGCGCACATCCACCCGGCCCAGAAAGGTCTGGATTTCGATCACCTCGGGTACGGCGCGTGCGGCTTGGATAAATTGATCAAACGCGCTGCCTTGAGTCTTGTCCAGTGTTACCCGCAATGACACTTCGACCGCATAGCCCAGCGCGGACCAGTCGACGACTGAGTGTACCCCCTGCACCACGCCTGCGGCCCGCAGCCTGGTTTGACGCCGTGTCAGTTGGCCCACGCTGATCTGCGCCCGCTCTGCCAGTTCGGCCGGGGACAGATCTGGGGCGGCCTGCCACTGGCGCAGGATACGGCGGTCTGTGTCATCAAGCATGATTTTTTTGCATATTTACAGAACAATGAATGATACACCTTTCATTGTTCCAAAAATATGCAAATAGCAACCGTGCAGATTGCGCACCCTCTGCGTATACATCGCCTCAGCAACCAAACCCGGAGGACTTTCCATGCGCGTCTATTACGACCGTGATTGCGACATCAACCTGATCAAAGACATGAACGTGGCCATCCTTGGCTACGGCTCCCAGGGCCACGCCCACGCGCTGAACCTGCGCGACAGTGGGGCCAAGAACGTCGTTGTCGCCCTGCGCGAAGGATCGGCATCCATTGGCAAGGCCGAAGGCGAAGGCCTGAAAACCATGGGAATCGCTGAAGCGGCGGCCTGGGCCGACCTGATCATGTTCACCATGCCCGACGAGCTGCAGGCCGAAACCTACAAGAAATACGTGCATGACAACATCCGCGAAGGCGCCGCCATCGCATTCGCCCACGGCCTGAACGTGCACTTCGGCCTGATCGAGCCCAAGCCCGGTATCGATGTCGTTATGATGGCGCCCAAGGGCCCCGGCCACACTGTGCGTGGTGAATATGTCAAAGGCGGCGGCGTGCCTTGCCTTGTGGCTGTAGACCACGACGCCTCTGGCCGCGCGCTTGAGATTGGTCTGTCCTATTGCTCGGCCATCGGTGGCGGGCGCTCGGGCATCATCGAGACCAACTTCCGCGAAGAGTGCGAAACCGATCTGTTCGGCGAACAGGCTGTGCTGTGTGGCGGTCTGGTTGAGCTGATCCGCATGGGTTTCGAAACGCTGGTCGAAGCGGGGTATGCGCCTGAGATGGCCTATTTCGAGTGCCTGCACGAAGTGAAGCTGATTGTGGATCTGATCTATGAAGGCGGCATCGCCAACATGAACTATTCGATCTCGAACACGGCTGAGTACGGCGAATATGTCAGCGGCCCGCGCGTCTTGCCCTATGACGAGACAAAGGCCCGCATGAAAGGCATTCTGACCGACATTCAGACCGGCAAGTTCGTGCGCGACTTTATGGGTGAAAACCAGGTTGGCCAGCCGTTCTTCAAGGGCACCCGCCGCATCAACGACGCCCACCAGATCGAAGAGACGGGCGAGAAGCTGCGCGCCATGATGCCATGGATTTCGGACGGCAAGATGGTCGACAAGGCCAAGAACTAAGGCCCAAGACGAGGGCTACAGAAGAGGGCCAAGAACCGAGGCCCATCCGGGGAAGGCGCTGTTTTGCGGTGCCTTCCCTTACTTTGTGGCGGCGACGTAGCGCGCCCCCAGCACAAAATCCCACCCAGTATCGTAGTTTTCGCGTTTGTCCGCAGCGGCGTCCCCCCAGATTTCCCATCCTGAGTGGGTCAGCGTCACCCGCGTGCTGTTGTCTGCGATCTGCTCGAACGTGACCGACACCCGCGTTGGGTTGTCGGCGTTGTTGCCCGGGTGCCAGGTCATCGCGAGGCTCCGGCCCGCCTCGTATTCCAGGATTTC
>JBCCBC010000159.1:0-6919 GCA_039814435.1 Pseudomonadota bacterium | reverse complement strand
TCGTCGATCACGGGGCCAAACTCATCGACCGCCGTCATGGAATAGGCCTGGCGCGCTGCCGCCGGGCGCCCTGAACGGCCCGTCATCGGCTTGATCTCTTGGGCAGGGTCCAGATTGCGCGCAATCAAAAAGAACTCCATCTCGGGCGCGACAATCGGTTTCCACCCCCTGTCGTGATAGAGTTGCACAACCCGTTTCAGCACATTGCGCGGGGAAAACGGCACGGGCGCGCCCTTGCGATCATAGGCGTCGTGAATCACCTGCAGCGTCCAGTCTCCTGTCCAGGGGGCAGCGGTTGCAGTGCTCATATCCGGTTTGAGGATCATGTCCTTTTCGATGAACCCGTCTTCGTCCGCAGCCTCGCCCCAATCGCCTGTGATGGTCTGATAGAATATGCTGTCAGGCAGGTGGAAATAGTCCTGTTTTGCGAATTTGGAGGCCGGCACAGCCTTGCCCCGCGCGATGCCGGGCAAGTCCGAGATGATGCATTCCACCTCGTCCAGACGCTTGCCTTCGAGATAGGTCTGGGCGGCTTCGGGTAAGTGTGGGATCGTTGTCATGGCTCAGGCTCCTCGCTTGAGAAAAGCGGCCATGTCGGCAGCAATATCGGACTGGTTCACGGGGGCATCGATCCTGTTGCGCACCGCGTTCAGTTGCGCTGCGGGCACCACACCGGGACCGCGATAGGTCGCAAGGGCCGTGACCATGTCGGATCCGAATTCGGGGTGGGGTTGGATGGTCCAGATACGGTCGCCATAGACCAGTGCCGCGTGTTCGCAAAACCCGCTTGAGGCCACCGTTCTGGCCCCGTCCGGCACTTTGATCACCTGGTCTTGATGCCACGCATTCAGCGCAATCCCTTGGCCGTCATAGTCGTATTCGGTGTGGCCCACGGACCACCCGCCATCAAATTTCACAACGGTGCCACCCATGGCCTGGGCAATGATCTGATGACCAAAGCAGACTCCGATCATAGGGCGATCCGCGGCATGGATGGCGCGGATCAGATCCTCAAGCGGCGGGATAAAGGGGTGGTCTTCGTAAGCGCCGTGTTTGGATCCGGTGATTAGCCAACCATCGCAAGCCTCTGGCCCGTCTGGGAAATCCATATCGACCACGTTGAAGGTAACAAACTCAAACCCATGGCCACCCAGCAGGCGCGCAAACATTGCGTCGTAATCCCCGATGGGCCCCAAAACTTCGTCAGGGGCGTGGCCGGTTTGCAGAATGCCGATTTTCATGGATCACCTGAAGGTTACAACGCTTTGATAAAGCGCTGCTTACACCGTGTCGAGATAGATTTCAGTTTGCTCATCCGCACTCAGCTGCGCCATCTCGCGGGCCTCTTGCCGTTTGGTCATGACCATGTTGCGGATCAACTCGGCATCGAAAATGCGGGCCATCTCGGGGCTCGCCTCAAAGGCGTCGATGGACGCCTCCCAGGTGTCGGGCACACGGGGCAAGTCCTGGGCATAAGCGTTGCCGGTGATGGGGGGCGGGGGTGCCATCGCATCCTCGATCCCGCTCAGGGCGGCCCCGAGAACGGCTGCGATGGACAGATAGGGGTTCACGTCCCCGCCCGCCAGGCGATGTTCAATCCGGCGCGCGGGCGCAGGCCCCGATGGCACACGGATCGCGACGGTGCGATTTTCATAGGCCCAAGCTATGCCGGTCGGAGCGTGTGCCCCGGGCACGAAGCGGGCATAGGAATTGGCATGTGGGGCAAAGATCAGGGTAGAGGCGGCCATGCCTTGCAAGCAGCCCTGAATGGCGTGGGCCAACATGTCACTGCCGTGATCGGTGCCATCATCAAAAACGTTGTTGCCCTGCACGTCCAGCACCGAAAAATGCATGTGCAGGCCCGACCCCGCATAGTCCTCGTACGGTTTGGCCATGAACGAGGCGGCAAAGCCGTGCTTGCGCGCCATCCCTTTGACCAGCATCTTGAACAACCACGCATCATCCGCGGCCTTGAGCGTGTCGCCCTGATGCATCAGGTTGATCTCGAACTGTCCCAGACCAGCCTCGGAAATGGCAGTGTCGGCGGGGATGTCCATCGTCTCGCACGCGTCATAAAGCTCGGTGAAAAAGGCATCGAACTGATCAAGGGCGCGCAGCGACAGGATCTCGCCCGCAACCCGGCGCTTGCCCGATCGGGGCGAAGGAGGCACTCGCAGGCGCGCGCCCGCATCATCAATCAGAAAAAACTCAAGTTCGACGGCGACGACAGGGGTCAACCCCTTGTTCTTGAATCGCTTTTCAACGGCGGCCAGTGCATGGCGCGGATCACCCATGTAGGGCCGGCCATCTTCATGAAACATCCAGATCGGCAGCAGCCCCGTTGGCGTATCAAGCCAGGGCATGGGCATGAACCCACGCTCGGTCGGATGCAGCACACCGTCGCGGTCGCCAGATTCCATCACGAGCGGGCTGTCCTCGATATCCTCGCCCCATATGTCGAGGTTGAGAACCGACATCGGAAACCGGGTGCCTTGCGTCGTCACCTTGTCCGCAAATCGCACCGGCATCCGCTTGCCGCGCGCCACGCCGTTCAAATCAGACGCCGCCACACGGATTGCGCGGATTTCGGGGTTCTCGGCCAGCCAGTCATGCATCGGGTTCGTTTTCTCTGTTCTTATAAAGTCCCCGTCGAAGGCCGGAGATCTCATGCTCAGCGGATCAGGTTGGGGCGGATCTTTATGTTTTGGCGCGTGTTAGCGGGCAGGTGACGGTTGAGACGGCGATTGACCATACCAAAGCCTGCGATGATCACCAACGTCAGCAGGATAAAATAGGCTGCCAGGATCGGATAGGGGATAAAGGGGTTAAACGTCTTGTCTGCGAAATAGCTGGCGTAATAGAGGGCATCGCCGCGCTGTTGCCAGGCCGGAAAGCCCGAGAAATAGACAAGTGTGGTGGCGTGAAACAGGAATATCGCCTCGTTCGTGTAGGCGGGCCAGGCCAGGCGCAGCATGGTCGGCCAGATGATCCGGCGAAACCGCGACCAGCCCGATAAGCCATAGGCATCTGCGGCCTCGACCTCGCCCTTGGGGATGGATTGCAGGGCGCCATAAAAGATCTGAGCCGAATAGGCGGCGGTGTTCAGAAACAGCACGATCAGCGCGCCAAGCCAGGCCGCCGTGAAGGGCGAGAAGATTGGGTAGACGCCCTTGAGTCTGAGAAACAGGAAGTAGGCAAAGAAAAACTGGATAAACAGCGGCGAGCCACGGAACAAAAACACAAACGCCTCAGCCGGTTTGCGCAGCCACGGGTTTGCGGCGCCCTTGGCCAAGGCGATGGCTGTGGCCAGAAAGAACCCGGTTACCAGCGCCATCAGACCGAAATAGACGTTCCAGATCATCCCCGACCCAATCAGCGTGACCTGTTCGCACAAGGTAAAATCACTGCGCGGCAACAGCCGCTCGCCGATCCCGACGGAGCGCAGGGCGTAGGCTTGAATGGTCTGGATACAGCTCACGCTGCTGCCCCCTTGCGCTGGGCTTCGCCGCCGCTGGTGGCTTGCCCGCGGGTCAGGCGCATCATCAGTCGGCCCAGCAGTTTTTCCGACCCCCAGGTCATGAACAGGTAAAACACCAGAAGCGCCAAGAAGTACCACATGCGCCAATCCCCGTGCGGATAGGCGGTGAAGCGGGCGGTTTTTGTCCCGCCCAATTCACGCGCCCAATAGACGACGTCTTCGATGCCAAGCAGGAACAAAAGCGGCGTCGCTTTGATTAGAACCTGCCACAGGTTGGACAGCCCCGGCACCGCAAAGACCCACATTTGCGGCACGAGGATGCGCCAAAATATTTGGCGTGGCGACATGCCATAAGCTTCGCCCGTTTCCAGCTGCGCGCGCGGCACGGCCCGCATGGCACCGAAAATGACGTTGGCGGCAAAGGCCCCGAAGACGAGCGCAAAGGTGATGACGGCCAGCCCAAACGCGTAGGCCTGATGCACCGCTTGCGGCGCGGTGCCAAGCGGCAGCTTGGCTTGCGGACAGACCAGAAAATCGTTGCCTTGACGAATGGCATCGCTCCAGTCCGGGCAGAGCGCCTGATGGCGTAGCCATTCAAAGCCCTGATCGAGCGCAATCACAAAGAACAGGAAAAAGGCGATATCCGGTACGCCGCGCACAATGGCAATGTAGCCTTTGCCAAACCACGACAGCGGAGCAATTGCAGAGCGCGCCGCCATCGCCCCGCCAAAGCCAAAGGCGAGGGCCACAGGGGCCGTGACGGCCAAAATCCCGATAACCTTCAAAAAGCTGTAGTAGAAGGAAAAATGCACACCTGTCGTCAGATAACACGACAACCACCGCAAGGTGGCGAGCGTGTCGGGATCAGAGCAATATGAAAACATTGGTGCGCTCAATACGTAGGGTGGGCAATGCTGCCCACCCCGAGATGCAGTTTTGTGTGGCTCAGTATTGGGCTGTGTCTTCGCCGAACCACTTCACCAGCATCGCGTTCAAGGTGCCGTCCTCTTTCATCGAGGTGATGGCCGCGTCGAACTTTTCCTTCAGCTCTGTGTCGCTTTCGCGCAGGCCCATGCCAACGCCGCCGCCAAGAGGCACATCAGGCCCGATGAAGGTCAGGTCACCACCGGATGCTTCAACCAGCGGCGCGAGGTAGTCGCGATCGGCAAAGACTGCGTCCGCTTCGCCGTTGCGCACTGCGGCGACAGTTTCCTCGGGTGTGGCGAATTCAACCAGCGTGGCACCACCTTCGGCGATATGGCCAGCTTGAATCGTGGCGGTCTGCGCGGCCACAACGCCGTTTTCCCAGTCAGCCCCATCTGCGGCACCAACATATGCAGAGGCGGTGGGTGGATAGTAGTTTTGCGTGAAATCAATGACTTCGTCACGCTCGGCTGTGATGCTCATCCCAGCCATGATGGTGTCATAGTTCGACGACACCAGGTTGGGGATAATGCTGTCCCAGTCATTCTTGACCCATTCACAGGTCAGTTCGGCGCGCACGCACAATTCGTCCCCGACTTCGCGTTCGAACCCATCAACGTCACCGGCATCGTTGATGAAGTTGTAAGGAGGGTAGGCTCCCTCAGTTCCCATGCGCACTACCGAATGGCCGTCCGCGAGGGCAAATGTGGCCGCCATGGCCACGGCGAGTGTGCCGAAAAGTACAGATTTCATGAGTGTTTACTCCCGTTTTTTGGTTTTGTTGGGCTACGCGGCATGGGTGGCTGACAAGAACCCACGCAAACGTTCGGATTTGGGTGCGCCAAACAGCTGATCTGGTGCCCCTTGTTCTTCGATCAGGCCTTGGTGCAGGAACACAACGTGATCCGAGACGTCCGCGGCCAGTTTCATATCATGCGTGACGATTAGCATCGTGCGCCCTTCGCCTGCCAAGTCTTTGATCACGCGGACAACTTCCTGTTCCAATTCGGGGTCCAACGCGCTAGTGGGCTCATCAAACAGCAGGGCCTCGGGCTCCATGCACAAAGCGCGTGCAATGGCGGCGCGTTGCTGTTGTCCGCCGGACAGTTGCGCGGGAAAGACGTCGCATTTGTCGCCGATCCCGACCTTGTCCAGATAGGCGCGCGCAGCCCGCTCTACTTCGTCCGGGTCGCGGCGCAGCACCGTTACGGGCGCTTCCATCACGTTTTGCAGAATGGTCATGTGCGCCCATAAATTGAACTGCTGAAACACCATCGACAGGTTCGTGCGGATACGTAGCACCTGGGCTGCATCTGCGGGACGGCGGGCGTGCCCGGTCCCCTTCCACGCGACAGATTCCCCTTTGAACAGCATTTCGCCCTGTTGGCTGTCCTCAAGCAGGTTGCAGCACCTCAATAGGGTGGATTTACCAGACCCGGACGAGCCAATCAGCGAAACCACATCGCCACGTTTCGCTGAGATATCAACACCTTTGAGCACTTCGAGCGCGCCGTAGGCTTTGTGCAGATTTTGGATTTCAATGACGGGTGTGTCGGGCAAGGGGCACGCAGCGTTGTTTGGTCAACGGGCATATGGGCGCAAAACAGGCGGTATGTCCACGGCCAAATGGCTTTGGTTGCATTTGCAATGCCTAAAATGACGTCAGGTGATGCCTGCGTAGTCAGGGCATCTGGGGAATCTTCAGGGCGCGATATGTGGCCGCCGGGATGCGCACCAGACCCTTGAGGTACAGCACCTCGCGGTCTTGGGGTGGCATCCGTTCGATGGCGCGGGTCACTGCACGTGCGATAGGTTCTGGATCGCGTGATTTCGCTGTGATCAGTGGCAGGCCCGGGGTTGGGTCAGTCCGTAAAAACGTCTCGAGTTGTGCGGCGGTTTCCGAGGCGATCTGGCTCCACATTTGATAGGTGACAGCATCGATGCCTGCGTAGTCAGCGGATCCGTTTGCAACAGCCATGGCCGAGGCGATGTGCGAGCCGGTTTGCACCCGTGTGCCGGGTGCCAGCCCGATCTGTGCCAGTTGCGCCCAAGGTGCCGCCCAACCAGATTGCGACAGCCCATCGTTATAGGCAAACGCGCCCTCGCGGGCCAACGCATGCAAAGAGCGCCTGTCGCCACGGCGCCGGATCAGGTAGCTGAAATAGTAGCCCGGCGGGCAATCCCGCAGCCCGTAGTCTGGCGTGCCCACTAGGGTCACCGCGTCAAACAGGCGCGCGCGAAATGGCAGGCCGCATGTCTGTGATACCAACAGTTTCTCAGATTGCCACCCGGTCCACACGTCAGTGGTGCGGTCTAGATTTTCAGGCCCTTCGCGAAGCGCGTCGCGGATGGATGTCCACAATCTGTCATGGGCGTCGATGGCGTGCGGCATGTCATACATGCCCAAAGATGCGATCAGCCCGATACCCGTTGCCTCGCCATCGCGCTATCGCGGTCGGTAATTCCCAAAAGGTTGGAGACAAGGCGCAATAGCGCGTCCTCTTCCTGTGCGCGTTG
>JBCCBC010000193.1:0-5495 GCA_039814435.1 Pseudomonadota bacterium | reverse complement strand
GGTTACGATTTGATGGGTTCTGGCCTTGAGCGTTGGATCGACCTGAAACTGCCAAAACAGTTGCGCGCCGATGTTCAATCCACCGGCCAATGTGGGCGATCCAGTCTCGGCAAATGCGGGTTTGATGGCGTGGTATTCCTCGATCACCGCGTTTGGGGCATCACATTCGTAGTCCAGGATCGGGGCGGCCAATTGCCCTGTTTTGTTAAGAAGGGCCGCGCACGCGCCGTGAGTGGTGACGGAAATCGCGTCAATCCCATGTACTGCGTGAAAATCGGAAAGCCCGCCGAGGATAAAGGCCCAGTGCCCATCCACATCGAAATGCGGCCACGGGGGCCCGGGTGAAACGACGTTCGGACGCCTGATCACCGCGATCTCGCTCAGGCTGTCACGATCCACCAACGCGAGTTTTGCGTTGGTCTTGCCAATGTCTATGACGGCGACATGGCGTGTCATGGCATGTGAAACACCAGTTCCAGGGGCGTGGCCACAGGTTCGTCTGTCGGATGGGTGGCCATAATATCCGCCATATGCGCCCACCACTTCTGCATGACCGGATGGCTGGGCAGATCATCCATGGAATGGCCAGTTTCGCGCCACAGAACGCCGAAAAGAATGTTCGTTTCCGCATCCAGATGGATCGAATAATCCGACACGCCTGCATCCTTGAGAAGTGCGGACAGTTCGGGCCAGATTTCATCATGGCGCTTGATGTAGTCGGCGCGGCACCCGGGGTTCAGCTGCATCTTGAAGGCAAATTTCTCCATCATGCGGCCCGCCACATCGACCACAGGCGCGGCAGCGCGATGACCCCGATCAACAGCGCGCCGATCACGATGGACATCACAATGCCGGGCACGTTCAACAGCCCCAATCCAAAGGTCACAAGACCCATGACAAAGGCAGCGATGACAACGCCAACGATGGTGCCCGACCCGCCCAGAATACTGACACCGCCCAGCACGACCATAGTTACAACTTCAAGCTCCCAACCCGTCGCAATGGACGGGCGGGTCGATCCAAGGCGCGCCGTCAGACAAATCGCGGCGACACCCGACATCAGGCCGGTCAACAAGAACAGGATGAACTTGACCCGTTGAACCCGGATCCCGGAAAACACGGCCCCTGTCGCGTTATTGCCGATGGCGTAGACCGCGCGACCAAAGTTCGTTTTCTGAAGCAGGATGGCATAGATCACCGCGATAATCGCAAACAGCACGAATTCAAACGAAATCACCCACCACACATAGCCCTGCCCAAACCACGAGAAACTGGCCGGATAGCCTCGGTACGCCTGATCGCCAAGCACGATAAAGCTGATGCCGCGAAACAGGCTCATGGTACCGATGGTCACAACAATCGATGGCAGGCCCATGCGGGTCACGAGCACACCGTTAAAGGCCCCGCACAGCACGCCGACTCCAAGGCCGACCAGAACAAGGCCAGGCGTGCCCACGCCCATTTGAACGGCGGCCCCCATCGCGGTCGACGCCAGCGCAATGATCGAGGCAACAGAAAGATCAATCTCGCCCGAGATGATCAGCAGCGCCATGGCGAACGCGATCATCGCTTTCTCGGTAAAGTTAAAGGTCGCGTCGCTGAGGTTCCATGCATTCAAAAAGTAGGGCGATGCAAAGCTGTTGGCGACAAAGATGCCGATGGCGACCAGCAGCAACAACGTCTCCCAACTTTTGAGGCGTTGTTCCAGCGGGGAGCGCAAACGGTCGGGGACAAGACGATCCGGGGTGCTCATGTGGCCTGCTCCGCGCGTTTGAGGATGATACGGCCCTTTTCGCGGTTGGCTTGCGCGTTCAGCGCAACCGCGATGATGATCGCACCCCCCGAAATTGCCAGCTGCCAAAACGGAGAAATGTCGACGACAGGCAGAGCGTTTTTGATGATCCCAAGGAAAAGCGCGCCAAGCAATGCGCCCGCCACTGTGCCGATCCCGCCCATGATCGACACGCCACCAATGACGCAGGCCGCAACCACGTCCAACTCGAACCCGCCCGCAATATCCACGTAGGACACCGCAAAGCGCGACACCCAAAGATAGCCCGTCAAACCCGCCAAAGCCCCCGAGATGGTAAAGGCCCAGAACTGCGTTTTACCAACATCAATACCGGCATAGGTCGCAGCATGAGGGTTGCCGCCCGCAGCATAAAACGCCCGGCCCAGCGTTGTGCGGGTCATCACAACGGTAAAGAGTATGACAGCTGCAATGGCGATCCACGCCAGAATGGGCAGGCCCAGCAACTGGGTGCGTGGAAACGCCTTGAAGGCGGCGCTCATCTCGTGACTGTTCACCCACTTGCCCTCGGAAATCACAAAAATCAGGCCCCGAAAGATCGTCATCGTGCCAAGTGTGACGACAATCGGCGGGATCGACAGTTTCCAGACAAGGATCCCGTTGAACATGCCCATGAGCGTACCAAGCCCGACGGCAATCACCAGGATCACGGCGATGGGCAGGCCGGGAGCCGCCACATTGATCATCGACACCACCATACCGGTCAGGGCCAGATTGGCCGCAACGCTCAGGTCGATGCATTTGGTCAAAATGACAATCATCTGACCAATCGCCAACAGGATCAAAGGTGACGTGTCGTTGAACACATTTGCCAGGTTTGCAGGTGCGACAAAGGCCGGAAAGCGTGACCAGATCAGGACCAGCAACAGCGCAATCGCTCCGACCAAAAGGGCTTCGCGCGATGTGATGCTCCGCTTCAGCATTGCGGTGTCCTCTTAAATTCCGGCGGCATGGCGCACCAGTGTTTCAGGTTGCAGATCGCTTTGCGTCAACTCCGCAGCAATCCGGCCCTCGCGCATGACGATCACGCGGTCCGACATCCCCAGCACTTCGGGAATCTCCGAGCTGACCATGATGACGGCAAGACCCTGCGCGGCAAGCTCGGCCATAAATTCGTGAACAGCCGCCTTGGACCCGATATCGACACCTTTGGTTGGCTCATCCAGAATGATGACCTTGGGCTGGGTCGCGAGCCACTTGGCAATGACGACCTTTTGCTGATTGCCGCCCGACAGATTGCCAACGGGCGTATCGAGGGAAGCCGCCCGCAGATCCAACCGTTCGGTATATGCACGGGCCAGCTTGAATTCCTCGGCAAGTTTCAGAAACCCGGTGCTGGAAATGCGCCCAAGCGAGGGGAGCGTGACGTTCTGAAAGATCGGCAGATCAAGAATAGCCCCCTGTTTGCCACGATCTTCGGGCACGTAGACGATGCCGTTGCCAACCGCATCCGCGGGCGATTTGATCTCGACCGGGGTGCCGTCAATCTCGACCGTCCCGGCAGAGGGGCGGGTGATGCCGAACAGAGCTTGCATGAACTCGGACCGGCCCGCACCAACCAGTCCGTAAAACCCAAGGATCTCGCCCTTGCGCAGCGTGAACTCGATCCCTTCGAATTCGGTCGGATGCGCGTAGCCCGCAACCTTAAGGATGGCGCGACCGGGCGTGGCTGTGCGTTTGGGGAAAATCTGGCTGACGTCACGGCCCACCATCATCTTGACCAGCGCGGCCTCGGTGACATCGGCAATCGCGCCGTGCCCAATCAGCTGACCATCCCGAAAAACGGTATAGTTGTCCGCAATCCGAAAAATTTCATCGAACTTATGACTGATGAACAGGATCGCCTTGCCCTGCGCCTTCAGGCTTTCGACAAGATCGTACAGCTCTTCGATTTCCTTGTGGGACAGGGCCGCCGTTGGTTCATCCATGATCACGACACGCGCATCAATCGACAGCGCCCGGGCGATGGCCACCAAGTGCTTATTGGCGATGCCAAGGTCCTTCAGCTTGTGGTCAGGATCGATATGCGCCCCGATGCTGTCGAGGATTTGCCGCGACTTGCCGGTCATGGCGGCCCGGTCAATCAGGCCAAATCTGCCGCGCGGAGCATGTCCGAGAAAGATGTTTTCGGCCACGGAAAGCTCATCAAACAGGACGGTTTCCTGATGAATGGCGGTGACGCCGCTGTCGGATGCGGCTTGCGGGACCGGAAACCGGGTGGGGTGGCCATCCACACGGATTGCGCCACCGTCAGGCTGATAAATGCCGGTCAGAATTTTGACGACTGTCGACTTGCCCGCGCCGTTTTCGCCGACCAGGGCGGTGACCTTGCCCGGGATCAGTCGCAGCGACACCTCTGACAGGGCTTTGACACCCGGAAAGGTCTTGGTCACCCGGTCCAGTTCCAGAACCGCCACCTCGCGGACCGGGCCCTCAGACGGCTGGGTCGTTTCCACTTGTTTCAGCATCAAAGGTCTCGGTTGTCGGGGCAGTGTGTCATCCGGCGCAGCGGATCGCGCAGCGCCGGAGCGTGTTTGCAGTGCTCAGAAGATCGACTTGAACTGATCGATGTTGGACGCATCATAGGTGAACGGATCCGACATGGCGGCCGAATTTGTGTCATCCAGGGTGACGGACCCCATCCGACCCATCGGGATCTCTGCGTTTGGCGCGGCTTCGGCCCCCTTGGCAATCGCATGGGCCAGCATGGTAGCAGAATAGCCCAGATCGATGGGGTTCCAGATCGCAAAGCTTTTTGTTGCGCCAGAGTCCACGCAACCCGCCATCTCGGATGGCAGACCCAAACCGGTGACGTTGATCTCACCCACCTTGCCCGCATCCGTCACCGCCTGACAGGACGCCAGAATGCCAACGGTTGTGGGCGCAATGATCGCCTTGAGGTCAGGATAGGATGCCATCAGGCCCTGCGCCTCGCGATAGGATTTGTCAGACAGGTCATCGCCGTACACGGTTGCCGCAAGGTTCACACCGGGATAGCCGGGCAGCGCCGCTTTGGCGGCCTCGATCCAGGCGTTCTGATTGGTCGCCGTGGCGGTTGCTGACAGAATCGCAACGTCACCGCCATCTGGCATGTGATCAGCGGCCAGCTTGATGATCGTGTTCCCGATCAGATCGGTGGAGGATGGGTTGAGGTGCATTTGCCGCCCCTCGGGTGCAACACCTGAATCCCAGGACACAACGGCGATGCCACGGCTCATGGCCTTTTGCAGTGCAGGCACAACCGCGTCGGGGTCATTGGCGGAAATCGCAATGGCATCAACACCCTGGGCAATCAGCGAATTGATCACCTCGATCTGGCCTTCGGCAGTTGTGTCGGTTGGACCGGTATAGATGATCTCGACACCGCCAAGTTCTTCGGCTGCCTCTTTGGCACCTTCGGCAGCAGCTTCAAAGAAACCAATACCAAGCGCCTTGACGACCAGCGCGATGCGCATGTTGTCCTGCGCCATTGCGCTTGTGCCAAGCAGGCTTGCAGCAAGGCTGAGCCCTGCCGTGAGTTTGGTGAAAGTGCGACGTTTCATTGGTGTCCTCCCTAAAGTACGTTCGCGTGGAAAGCCCCTTACGAGGCGACGTTTCTCTGTGCTCCTCCGGATTGGGTGACGATCAGCGTCACTTCCGCGGCCTCGAGCATTTGGGCCGCTTTGTCTGAAATCTGGTCGTCGGT
>JBCCBC010000158.1:0-7001 GCA_039814435.1 Pseudomonadota bacterium | reverse complement strand
CCGCTTGAGTTCCTTGTTACGTTGCAGGCTCAGCAACTCGGTCATCTGCGTACGCAGAACCACGCGATCACCCACCTGCAAGGCGACCCCGGCCAAATCGCGCCGCAGCGACTGGTCGCCGCGGATCACGTCGATCAGGCGCACACCGTCCCGTTTGAACAGTTGCACACCCGACACTTCACGCCCGATCAGGTTGGATTCAGGCGGGATCACAGCCTCGGTAAAGAATTTCATCTGACTGCGGTCGCTCAGCAATCCGGCCATGCTGTCGCGATCCGGTAGCAGCATCGGCCCGAAAAAGCGCAAATACACCATACCCCAGATCACCAGAATGATGCCCAGCGGCGTTACCTCAAAAATGGTAAACGGGGCCAGACCCTGCGCGCGCGCCACACCGTCCACAAGCAGGTTGGTCGAGGTACCGATCAACGTTAGCGTACCGCCAAGGATCGCCGCATAACTCAGCGGAATCAGCATCTTGGACGGGGCCAGACCCATAGTCTTGGCCAGTTGGATAAAGACGGGGATCATCACCACCACAACAGGCGTATTGGACACAATGGCCGAACTCAGGATCACAAAACCCAACAACAACGCAATCGCCATCATTGGATTGGTGCGCGCCTGCTTGTCCGCCAGCCCTGTAAACGCATCCAGCGCCCCCGTGCGCACCAATGCCCCCATGATGATGAACATGGCCGCAATGGTCCACGGGGCCGGATTCGACAGAACCTCCAGCGCATCCTCATAAGGCAGTGCGCCCGAGGCGAGCATCAACCCGACCCCGGCAATCGCCACGACTTCGGTCGGGAACGTTTCGCGCAAAAACAGCACGAACATGATCGCAACCACGGCTAGCGTCAGCACCGCGTAGCCCGTTTCAGAAAGCTCAATCAGACCCATATACCGCTCTTTGCTCACGCCTTGCTCGGCGATCAACGTCAGCGGCCAGTGTTCCCTATCGCGTCAGCAGCATCAAGCGATGACTTGCGCGGTTGCACCAGATACATCCCGACCAGCATCAGCGCCAAAGCGCCCCAGATCACGGGCGGGTAATCTTCGTTCAGGATCAACTTGGCCCACAAAATGCCCGTCAGCGTCACCAGATAGCTGATCTGGACTGCAAAAACCGGGCCGGCACGCCCGACCAGCCACACATAGCCCGAATAGACCAGCACATGCATGACTGAGCTGATGATATGGGCCACGGCCGGTGTGCCATAAGGGGGGCGCGGATCAATCCACTGCCCACTTCCCAACGCAAGCGGCAACGCAATCAGGCTGCCCACAACGGACGCGCCCCACAGCACCTGCAACGGATCAAGCCCCGCAGTCCCCCACTTGGCTACGATGTTGCCCTCGCCAGCGTAAAACAGCCCCGTAACCAGCGCCACAATCACCCACAAAACCGGGATGTTGCCCGACATGTCCGCGCCTGGCAAAATCAGCACCATAACCGCGCCCATCCCGGCCCCCAGCCCGGCAAAGCGGCGCCATTCAAAGCGGTCCAGCGCCAAAATGAGCGCAATGGGAAAGGCCCACATCGGGATCATCGACAACAGCAGCGACATTACGCCGGACGGCAAATGCACGGCCGCCTGATAGCTCGCCGTGTTCGGCAACACGGACCCGATCATCGCGATCATCAGATAAACACGCAGTTGCGGTGCGCCCATTGGCAACCCTTTGCGCCGCACGATCCCGATGGCCGTCATAACAATCACGCCAATCGCCAACTGCCAGAAAATCAGGCCAAAATGCTTGTATCCTGAGCTGACAGCGATCTTGGTCAGTGGCATGGTCAGGCCCCAGCCTGCGCCAAAAAGCACGAGCGCGCCGCCGTAAAACCAGACCTCCCGGCCGCGCATGACCCGCGTCATGGCCCGCATTGGGATAATGCACCTCCCTGCCGCACCATCTCGATCCGCGTGGCTTTGCCAGTGCTGTCCGTCTCGATGTAAACCCCCGAGAGCGTCGCCTCGCCCAAAGCCGGGGTGAACCTCTCCTTTGGCATGCCAGTGATGAAACGGCGCAACGGCTCGTCCCGCTGCATGCCAATGACCGAATTATAGTCGCCGCACATGCCCGCATCACTTAGATAACCGCACCCCTTGGCGAGGATCATGGCATCCGCAGTGGGCACATGGGTGTGCGTGCCCACAACAAGGCTGGCCCGCCCATCACACCAATGGCCCATGGCCATCTTTTCCGATGTCGCCTCACAATGGAAATCAACGATGATTGCATCCGCCTGCCCACCCAGAGGGTGAGTGCGAAACACGGTTTCCAGAGCCGAAAACGGATCGTCAAAGGGGCGTTTCATGAACACCTGCCCCAGCGCTTGGGTCACCAGCACCGACTTGCCCCCACGGGCCGAAAACAGGCGTGCGCCCTTGCCCGGTGCCGCCTTGGAAAAGTTCAACGGGCGAATGATGCGCGGCTCCGCTTCGGAAAATTGCAACATGTCCTTTTGATCAAAGGCATGATCGCCCAACGTCACACAATCTGCCCCAGCCTCGAGCAGGGCGCGGGCATGCGCCCCTGACAACCCCATGCCCGAGGTTGCATTTTCCCCGTTCACAACGACAAAATCGAGGTCCCAGTCCGCGCGCAAACGCGGCAAATGAGTGCTGACAGCCTGACGGCCCGCGCGGCCCATCACATCGCCCAAAAACAATATCTTCATACAGCCCCATATGCGCCGAACAGACCGTGCGGCAAGCCAAAAAACGCAGCGGGGCATACGTATGGCCAATGACCAAGTATGGTCGGCGGAGCTACATATGTTCGATGATTTCGCTGTCGGTGACAATCATATCCAGCGGTTGATCGGTCACTTCCATGGGCAGCTTGGGTGCCTCTTGCGCCCCGTAGGCAAACCCAATCGCCAGTGTTGCCCGCTGCGTGCGCAACCGCGCAAGTGTGCGGTCGTAAAACCCGCCGCCATAGCCGAGGCGGTCACCATCCCGGGTAAAGGCAACCAGCGGCACCACCACAATCTCAGGTTCAAAAAAGTCATCGACCAGAGGCACTCGCGCCCCAAAGGGGCCATCGCGCAATGGGGCCTCCGGCATCCAGCGGGAAAACTTAAGGGGTTGCGCCTCGCCCAGGATCACGGGCACACCCACCGGGCCATGTGCGGCCGCCTCTGCCATCGCAGGGACCGGGTCGATCTCGGAACGGATCGGCATATAGCCCGCCAAGGGCACACCGCGATACCCTGCCAGGACAGAGGACAGCAGCGCGCCCGAACCGCCCTGATCAAGATCAAAAGCGGCCTTGCGCGCCGCAAAAGCCGCCTTGCGCGCCGCGATCTTCGCTGCTGTCAAATCCATAACGCACCCTCCCTTGGGTCGGTGGGCGGGGCGTATTTGCGCGGCACGCGCAAACAGCGTCCGCCCGACGACACGTTACAACAATACAAGGGCCGCCAGCCCCAGAAAGGCAAAGAAACCAACAACATCCGTCACCGTCGTCACAAACGCCCCCGAGGCCAAGGCCGGGTCAATCCCGAACCGGTCGAGAATGACCGGAATAACCGTGCCAGCAAGCCCCGCCACGACCATGTTGACGACCATCGCAGCTGCAATGACGTAGCCAAGCACTGGCGAGCCAAACCAGATCACACCAACAATCCCCATCACCACAGCAAAGATGGTGCCGTTGATCAAACCCACCAAAACCTCGCGCCGGATCACCCGCCACACATTGGCGCCGGTCAAATCCTTGGTCGCAATCGCGCGCACCGCCACAGTCAACGATTGGGTGCCCGCGTTCCCGCCCATCGACGCGACAATGGGCATCAAAACCGCCAGTGCCACAATTTGGGCAATGGCCATTTCAAACTGGGCAATCACCAGCGAGGCCAGAATGGACGTGACCAAGTTCACCATCAGCCAGGGCAAGCGGCGGCGCGTTGTTTCGCGCACATTGTCCGACAAAGCCGATTCTTCGCCCACACCGGCCAGCCGCAGAATGTCTTCCTCGTGTTCGTCATCCAGCACTGCCATGGCGTCATCAATGGTGATCATCCCGATCAAGCGGCCTTCATCATCCACCACCGGTGCCGAAATGAGGTGATACTGGTTAAAGGCATAGGCCACATCGCTTTCGTCCTGATTGGCCGGAATAACGCGAAAGGTGTCCTCCACCAGATCCACCAGCCGAACTTCGCGGCGCGAACGCATCAGCTTGCCAAGCGTGACATTGCCCACCGGGTGCAGGCGCGGATCGACGAGGACAAGATGGTAAAACTGGGTCGGCAATTCGTCTTCGTCCGCGCCCCGCATCCGGTCAATGGCCTCTCCCACCGTCCAGTGTTCGGGGGCCATCACAACTTCGCGCTGCATCAGTCGACCGGCTGAATACTCGGGAAAGCTCAGCGCCTGTTCAACCAGCGCCCGGTCCGCATCCTCAAGGGCGTCCAGAATGACTTCTTGCTGGGCGTCGTCCAGATCTTCGACCAGATCGACAACGTCATCACTGTCCAGATCCCTCACCGCTTCAGCAAGGACTGCCGGTTTGAGGACGGCTATCACCTCTTCGCGGATCGACTCATCGAGTTCTGACAAAATATCGCCGTCAAATTCTCGGTCATAAAGCCGGATCAGGCGCGAGCGGTCAAAGGCGTTGATCTGCTCCAGAAGGTCGGCAATATCTGCCGCATGCAACGGCTCCATCAGCAGGGTAAGCTGGGCGCGATCCTCTATATCGACAGCGTAAAGGATCGCAGAAACATCCTTGCGCTCAAGGACATAGGCGTTGTCGTCCCCTTGCGCATCCAACGGGTCCGTCGCGTCTGTTTGCTCTGACATGGCGCGTCGCTCCTTTTATGTGGATGTGTATCTCGGCGACCATAAGCTGGGCCGGATCGAGTGACAATGCCCGGACCACATGCCCGGTGGTGCGTTGGATTTTTGGCTTTGCGCATGTGGTCACAGGCCGCCATAAGTCGGGCATGACAACGCGCCATCTTTTGACAGGCCACGTGCTGCAGTTTTCCGGGAATCCGTTCACCGGCGCTTGGCAAGAAGCTGTGCAGATCCTCGAAAACAGCGCCGTGCTGGTTGAAAATGGTAAGATTTCAGCCGTTGGTGAAGCCGCGCGCGTGGTCGGCCACGACGTCGTGCATCACGACCACTCCGGCGCGCTGATCTGTCCGGGCTTTGTGGATGCGCACGCCCACTACCCGCAAACCGCAATGATCGCGTCATGGGGCAAACAGTTGATCGACTGGCTGAACACCTACACCTTTCCCGAAGAGATGCGATTTGGCGATCCAGCTTATGCCACGCTGATCGCCAATCGTTATCTCGACCTGGTTCTGGATCACGGCACAACGTCGCTGGCCAGCTTCTGCACCATCCACCCCACAAGCGTGAACGCCCTGTTTGAAGCAGCCGGCGCACGCAACATGGCGGTCGTGGCCGGCAAAACCTGCATGGACCGCAATGCGCCCGATGGACTGCGCGATACCGCGCAAAGCGCATATGACGAAAGCAAAGCGTTGCTGGCGTACTGGCACAACCGCGGGCGCGCGCGCTACGCAATCACACCCCGTTTTTCGCCCACATCCACGCCCGATCAGCTTGCTGCCCTTGGTTCTCTCTGGGCCGAACATCCCGACGCGCTGATGCAAACGCATCTGAGCGAGCAACTGGATGAAATCGAATGGGTTCGTGGCCTCTACCCGGCTGCGCGCGACTATCTGGACACCTATGAACGCCACGGGTTGCTGGGCGCGCGCGGTATCTACGGTCATGCCATTCACCTGACGGCGCGCGAAATTGACCGCCTTCATGAGGTTGGGGCCGCCGTTGTGCACTGCCCCACCTCGAACACGTTCATCGGTTCGGGGTTGTTTGATCTGATGGGATTGGCGCGGGCGGGTCAGACCGTGGGACTGGCCACAGATACCGGCGGCGGGTCTTCATTTTCGATGCTGCGCACGATGGCGGCCACATATGAGATCGCGCAATTGCGCGGACATGCGGTGCACGCAGCGCAGCTGCTATGGCTGGCAACACAAGGATCGGCACACGCCCTGCACCGCGCGGACGAGATCGGGTCACTGGCACCAGGGCACGCCGCAGACATATGTGTGCTGGATTTGCACGCGACCCCCGCGATTTCACAACGAACAGCGCATGCAAAAGACATCTGGGATGCGGTTTTCCCGACGATCATGATGGGCGATGACCGATCCGTCGCCGACGTCTGGGTGGCCGGTCAGCGACGAGACGGAAACTGACTCAGTTTCCGGCCATTTTCTGTGTCAGAAAATGCCTCAGCACCCAGCTGCCAGCACCATGACCGATCTGTTGCCTTGCACCCGCGCAACGCCGACCGCTTCGGCTTTGCGGTGAAGGATGTTCCCCCGATGCCCCCGCGATCCCATCCATGCTTGCATCACCGCCTTCAATGATCGTTGGCCCGCCGCGATATTCTCAGCCCCAAAGCAAAACGGATACCCGACCCGGCCTAGACGGTCCCCAATGTCAGACCCATCCGAGCCGGTGTGATCAAAGAACCCAGCTTGCGCCATATCAAGACCGTGCGCGCGTGCGGCGGCCTCAAGGCGGGTGTCATAGACCAGCGCACTGCGTCCGTTGGCTGCGCGCTCTGGGTTGACAGCTGCCAACATGCCCTGGTCCGCCGCACCGCTGGACGCACACAAAACCACAAAGACACTCGCCCACGCAAATCGCATCACGCCCCCTCGCTCAAGCCACGTGCCAGCGCATTCTGCCGGGCAATCGCACGCCCCAACTCAAAGGTCACCACATGGCCATCGCGCACAATCTGGTGCCCTTCAACAAACAGATCACGCACAGTTGTGGGACCCGCCAACACCAAGGCCGCAGGATCCCAACTGCCCGCAGAGGCGACGCCGGATACATCCCAAAGGGCCAGATCGGCCCGCGCTCCGACCTCGATGCGCCCGCAATCGGGGCGGCCCAGCACGTCCGCACCTCCGCGCGTCGCGATCTCGAGCGCCTCGT
>JBCCBC010000025.1:0-16590 GCA_039814435.1 Pseudomonadota bacterium | reverse complement strand
CCTTGGGCTCGGAGCATCCGGATGTTGCACAGTCGCTCAACAACATGGCGGAACTGTTGAGGGCACAGGTGAGAATTGAGCTGCCAAACAGTTTTTCAATCGGTTTGCGTCGATGTCGCGGCTGGGTCCGATCCTGCCTGTGGTGGGTGCGGACACTCTGTTTCAGCCTGTGTTTGTGGACGATGTGGCACAAGCCGCGGCCCTTGCGCTGACCACGGATGTTGCCCCGGGCGTTTACGAACTGGGTGGCCCGGATGTGCGCAGTTTCCGTGAATTGATGGCGTCGATGCTGCATGTTATTCGCCGTCGCCGGGCGGTAGTGAACATCCCGTTTTTTGCGGCAAATATCATGGGCTTTGGATTTGATCTGGCGAACACGTTGTCGCTGGGTCTGGTGCCAGCGCAGATTACGCAAGACCAGGTCCGCAATTTGCGCAACGACAATGTCGTGGCGGACGGGGCCATGGGCTTTGCCGAGTTGGGCATCAAGCCCGTCGCCATGGACGCAGTGCTGCCGGACTATCTGTGGCGCTTCCGCCCGTCGGGTCAGTATGATGCGATCAAGGAAAGTGCCAAGAACCTCAAGACTTAAGCATAGGCCCAGATTAGCAGACCAATGCCGAGAGCCACCCGGTAAATTACGTACGGCGTAAAGCTGATGCTGCGGAGCAAGCGCATCATGATGACGAGCGCCAGAAGTGCTGCGAGGAAAGCGAAGGCCGCTGCGATAGAAGCGTCGCGCAAGAGGGCCCAGTTTGCGTCCCCGATGATGTCGAGGCTGAGTATGGCACCGGATGCCAAAATTACAGGGATCGACATCAACATCGCCAGCTTGGCCGCTCCTTCGCGATCATAGCCCAGCTTGCGTGCGGCTGTGATCGTGATGCCGGATCGCGACGTGCCGGGGATTAGCGCGAGGCATTGCGCCATACCCATGAGGGCTGCATCCTTGAGCGTCCAGCGATCCGAAGTGCGTGTCGTGGCCCCGGTACGGTCAGCCCAGTAAAGCACGAGTCCGAACAGCAGCATTGTCCAGCCAATCACCGCGACCGACCGCATGGCTTGGTCCAGCCCCGTGACCTTGATGATCAGGCCCGCGATTACCGCTGGGATCGTGGCGATGATCAGGCACAGCGCGAGGAAGGCGCCGGGGGTGTCGACCTTGCCCCGTGCCAACCGCATTAGCCCGCCAGCGGCGATCCGCACATCAGCCCAGAAGTACAGGATCACAGCAAGCAGGGTGCCCACGTGCACCGCCACATCGATGGCCAATCCCTGATCTGGAGTGCCCGTCAAAGAGGGTAACAAGATCAGGTGCCCTGAGGACGACACTGGCAGGAATTCCGTTACCCCTTGGATGATGGCAACTATCAGAAGTTGAAAAAGAGTCATGGGGCCTGCGCCTTTGTGCTATGCTCTTGGTACAAGCCTCTGATTCTGAACGCAAACGCGGATATTGGGTCCGGTCCGGATCTAATATTTGTGTTTTTACGCGGGAAAAGGTCAGTAATCCGACAACTTTTTTCTATTTAGGACAGTATTGCTGACTTTTATTCTCTTTCATGTTCCTTTATTCCGCGCTGACCGACCATTCAAGGGCAGGAGCGTGTGATGGCTGAGCAACCGATGCTGAAATTTGTGAAGATCGATCGCGATATGCCTGAAAAACGTGAGGCGGATGTACGGCGTGAAGACTTTAACGAGATTTACGCAGAGTACGCTGATGCCAAGGCGAAAGAACAATCAAGCCGCTGTTCGCAATGCGGCGTGCCCTATTGCCAAAGCCATTGCCCGTTGCACAACAACATCCCCGACTGGCTGCGCCTGACGGCGGAAGGGCGGCTGCGCGAGGCCTATGAGGTCAGCCAGGCCACCAACACGTTCCCCGAGATTTGTGGCCGCATTTGCCCGCAGGATCGCCTGTGCGAAGGCAACTGTGTGATCGAACAATCTGGTCACGGCACTGTCACCATCGGGTCGGTTGAAAAGTACATCACCGACACGGCCTGGGATCAGGGTTGGGTGCTGCCGATCAAGCCATCGACCGAGCGTGCAGAAAGTGTCGGCATCATCGGTGCGGGCCCCGGCGGGCTGGCGGCGGCGGACGTGCTGCGCCGCGCCGGCGTGCAGGTGACTGTCTATGACCGCTATGATCGTGCGGGCGGTTTGCTGACCTATGGCATCCCCGGTTTCAAGCTGGAAAAGGACGTGGTTATGCGCCGCAACGAGCAGTTGGCGCTGGGCGGTGTGACGTTCAAACAGAATTGTAACGTAGGTGAGGACGTATCTTTTGCCGACCTACGCGATACCCATGACGCGCTGATTATCGCCACTGGTGTGTACAAAAGCCGTGAGCTTTCAATGCCTAACGCCGAGGCGACGGGAGTAGAGAAGGCGATTGATTTCCTGACAGTGAGCAACCGCAAAAGCTTTGGTGATGAGGTTGAGTCGTTTGAGTCCGGCCGAATGAACGCCCATGGAAAGCGTGTGGTTGTGATTGGCGGTGGTGACACGGCCATGGATTGTGTACGCACGTCGATCCGGCAGGGTGCCACCAGCGTGAAGTGCCTGTACCGGCGCGACCGCGCCAACATGCCTGGCAGCCAGCGCGAGGTGCAGAATGCCGAGGAAGAGGGCGTGGTGTTTGAGTGGCTGAGCGCCCCAAAAGGGTTCACCACAGATGGTGACAGCGTGGCCGGTGTGATGGTTCAGAAAATGCGTTTGGGCGCCCCGGATGCGACGGGTCGTCAGGCCCCTGAGATCATTGAGGGTGCCGACTATGTCGAAGAGGCGGATCTGGTGATCAAGGCCCTTGGGTTTGAGCCAGAAGAGTTGCCGACCCTTTGGGATCAGCCCGAGTTGGAGGTCACCCGTTGGGGCACCGTGAAGGCGGAGTTCACCACCGGCAAGACAGCCATAGACGGTGTGTATGCCGTGGGCGACATCGTGCGCGGTGCGTCCCTTGTGGTGTGGGCGATCCGGGATGGCCGGGACTGTGCCGAGGCGATCCTTGATCAGTTTGGGACAGCGGCGATGGCCGCCGAATAGCCCCGACATTCATGCGTCATCCGCTGTGCACCGCGTGTGCACTCCCTGCACACTTGGCGGATACGCAGCATTGCAGTTTGAGCAACAGATAGGTCAGCGTCGCTGACAAAAACGGAGAAACGAGATGGACAGGTCAGGAGGATGCTTGTGTGGCGCTGTACGCTTTGATGCGCGCAATGTGCCGTCCACCTATGGCATTTGCCACTGTCCCTCGTGCCGGCGCTGGATGGGTTCGTCCCTGATTGAGGTGAGCATAAAGACTGAAGACATCACCTGGCACGGCACCGAGAATATCGCGACCCGCGCCAGCAGCGACTGGGCCGAGCGCGCGTGGTGTTCGGCCTGCGGCACGTCTTTGTATTTTCGTCAGGTCAAGGAAGATCAGTGGTTTGGATCCACGGACCTGCCCATTGGCCTGTTCGATGACCCAAGTGGGTTTACCCTGACCCACGAGATTTTCATTGATCACCGTCCTGACTGTGTCCCCGCCGCTCAAGGCGATCACAAGCGCCTGACCCGCGATGATGTGTTGGCCCTGAACCCGACAGTGGGGCAGGACTGATGCGTGTGATGATCCTGGCCCTCGCCCTGATGCCAACCGCTGTCGCGGCCCAAGACGGCAGCCGGTACTATCCTCCCGCTGGCTGTACCGGCACGCTGACCGTCCAGTCGCGCAGTTGCATTGTGTCCCACATCTATACCTGCGCGGCGGACAATCCCGGCGAAAGCTGGCGCATCCAGTTCGATGTGGATGGCCCAAATTTCCTGTCCAAGATCGATGCAGAGACCCAGTGGCTGGAAAGCTACGAACTGTTCCCGACCCGCCGCGAGGTGTTGCAGCAACCTGCGCCCGATCCTGCGAGCCTGAGCGAGTTGTTGGCCACTGGCACGGACAGCTATGACTTCACCCAGCGCAGCGACGGCGGCCCGGTCCGTGTCGTTGGCTTTGACCGACTGACTGGCGATGATGTTGTGATCGACGGCGAGCCGCTGCTCGGCACCGAGTTTTCGGCCCGGTATGAGGACACCACCGGTACGTACCTCGAGGTGTCTGGCCGTGAGTTCGTGTCCGTTGCCCACCAACGCTTTATCTCGGGCACTGTGACCCAGACTTGGCTGCGAGATGGTGCCAGCCGGGAATGGGACCGCACCCCAATTGATTTCATCTACCCTGGCGAGCCCGGGTTCTTTTCCAAGACCCCGCTATATGACTGCGAAGCCTCTTTGGCCAGCTATCGCCTGCCCCACCGACATTCGACCGTGAAAGGATATGACCAATGACCAAATATGACGCTGACTGGGTGGCCCGCGAGGAGGCCAAGCGCACGTTCATGGCCGAGAATGGTCTGTATTCGGAAACGGAAGAACATTCGTCTTGCGGCGTTGGTCTGGCCGTGTCTGTGGATGGCAAGCCGTCGCGCCGTGTGGTGGAAAACGGGATTCAGGCCCTCAAAGCGATCTGGCACCGCGGTGCCGTGGACGCGGATGGCAAAACCGGTGATGGCGCGGGCATCCATTTGCAGATCCCTGTGCCGTTCTTCTACGATCAGATCGAGCGTACCGGCCACACCCCCAACCGCGACCAGTTGATCGCTGTGGGTCAGGTATTTCTGCCCCGTACCGATTTTGGTGCCCAAGAGACCTGCCGCACAATCGTGGAAACCGAAGTGCTGCGCATGGGCTATTACATCTATGGCTGGCGTCACGTCCCCGTCAAAGTGGAGTGCTTAGGCGACAAGGCCAACGCCACTCGCCCCGAAATCGAGCAGATCCTGATTTCGAACTCCAAAGGCGTGGATGAAGAGACATTCGAGCGTGAGCTGTATGTGATCCGTCGCCGCATCGAAAAAGCCGCGGCAGAGGCCCAGGTTCCGCAGCTGTACATCGCGTCGCTGAGCTGCCGGTCGATCATCTATAAGGGCATGATGCTGGCCGAGCAGGTGGCCGAGTTCTATCCCGACCTGATGGACGAGCGGTTCGAGAGTGCATTTGCGATTTACCACCAGCGTTACTCGACCAACACGTTCCCCCAATGGTGGCTGGCCCAACCGTTCCGCATGTTGGCCCATAACGGCGAGATCAACACGCTGAAGGGTAACCTGAACTGGATGAAATCCCATGAGATCCGCATGGCATCCGGCGCGTTTGGCGACATGGCCGAAGATATCAAGCCGATCGTGGCCAATGGCTCGTCTGACTCGGCGGCCCTGGATGCGGTGTTTGAAGTGTTGGTCCGAGCGGGCCGCAATGCCCCGATGGCCAAGACGATGTTGGTGCCGGAATCCTGGTCCAAGCAAGCGGTGGAGCTGCCGCAGGCGTGGCGCGACATGTATTCCTATTGCAACTCGGTGATGGAACCCTGGGATGGCCCGGCCGCTTTGGCGATGACAGATGGGCGCTGGGTCTGTGCCGGGCTCGACCGCAATGGATTGCGCCCGATGCGCTATGTCGTAACCCGCGATGGCGTGGTCATTGCAGGATCGGAAACCGGCATGGTCCCGCTGGACGAAGCCAACATTGTTGAAAAAGGGGCATTGGGCCCGGGCCAGATGCTCGCCGTTGATATGGCAGAGGGCAAGCTGTTCCACGATACAGAGATCAAGGACCAATTGGCCGCCAGCCAGCCCTTCAGCGATTGGGTCGGCAAAATCAAGGATCTGGAATCCGAACTGGCCGGCGTCACGGAACACCCGCTGTTCACCGGGGATGAGCTGCGCCGCCGTCAGATTGCGGCCGGCTACACCATCGAAGAACTGGAAAACATCCTCGCCCCCATGGCCGAGGACGGCAAAGAGGCGTTGGCCTCGATGGGTGATGACACCCCAAGCGCGGTACTGTCCAAGAAGTACCGACCGCTGTCGCACTTTTTCCGCCAGAACTTTAGCCAGGTGACCAACCCGCCCATCGACAGTTTGCGCGAGTTCCGGGTGATGAGCCTGAAGACCCGCTTTGGCAACCTCAAGAACGTGTTGGACGAAAGCAGTGCGCAGACTGAAATCATCACGCTGGACAGCCCGTTTGTGGGCAATGCGCAATGGGATCAGATTGTCAGCCAATTCAACGCGGATCTGGTTGAAATTGACTGCACCTTTGCGCCCGGCACCGGTGCGCTGAGTGCCGGGTTGGCGCGCATCCGCGACGAGGCCGAAGATGCGGTGCGTTCGGGCGCAGGCCACATCATTCTGACCGACCAGCATTCGGATGCCGACAAGATCGCGATGCCGATGATCCTGGCGACAAGCGCCGTCCACAGCCACCTGACCCGCAAGGGTTTGCGCACCTTCTGTTCGCTGAATGTGCGGTCGGCCGAATGTATCGACCCGCACTATTTTGCCGTGCTGATTGGGTGTGGGGCCACTGTGGTCAACGCCTATCTGGCTGAGGATTCGCTGGCGGACCGCATTGAGCGCGGTTTGATTGATGGTGCCTTGACCGAAGCAGTGGCGCGTTATCGCGGCGCGATTGATCAAGGCTTGCTCAAGATTATGGCCAAGATGGGGATTTCCGTCATCTCGTCCTATCGCGGCGGTCTGAATTTCGAGGCGGTGGGCCTGTCCCGCGCCATGTGTGCCGAATACTTCCCCGGTATGACCAGCCGGATTTCTGGCATTGGTGTCACTGGTATCCAGACCAAGGCCGAAGGGGTGCATGCCAAGGGTTGGGATGGCGGCAGTGTGCTGCCCATAGGCGGCTTTTACAAATCCCGCCAGTCGGGTGAAACCCACGCGTGGGAAGCGACCAGCATGCACATGATGCAGATGGCCTGTAACAAGGCATCCTATCAGATGTGGCAGCAATACAGCGCCAAGATGCGGTCGAACCCGCCGATCCATCTGCGTGATTTGATGGATATCAAACCGCTGGGCGCGCCTGTGCCGCTGGACGAGGTGGAAAGCATCACGTCGATCCGTAAGCGGTTCGTGACGCCGGGCATGTCGCTTGGCGCGTTGTCGCCCGAGGCGCACAAAACGCTGAACGTGGCGATGAACCGGATCGGGGCGAAGTCGGACAGTGGCGAGGGTGGTGAAGACCCCGCGCATTTCCACCCCGAGCCCAATGGCGACAACCCGTCGGCCAAGATCAAGCAGGTGGCGAGCGGTAGATTTGGCGTGACCGCCGAGTACTTGAACCAGTGCGAAGAGCTGGAAATCAAGGTCGCCCAAGGGGCCAAGCCCGGCGAGGGTGGCCAGTTGCCCGGCATGAAGGTCACCGACCTGATCGCCCGTCTTCGCCATTCGACGAAGGGTGTGACTCTGATCAGCCCGCCGCCGCACCACGATATCTATTCCATCGAAGACCTGGCGCAGCTGATCTATGACCTGAAACAGATTAACCCGCGCTGCAAGGTGACGGTCAAGCTGGTTGCATCCTCCGGCGTGGGGACCATCGCCGCTGGCGTGGCAAAGGCCAAGGCGGATGTGATCCTGATCTCGGGCCACAATGGCGGCACCGGTGCTTCGCCCGCGACCTCGATCAAGTACGCTGGCCTGCCCTGGGAAATGGGCCTGACTGAGGCGCATCAGGTGCTATCGATGAACAATCTGCGCGAGCGGGTGACGCTGCGCACCGATGGGGGCCTGCGTACGGGGCGTGACATTGTGATGGCCGCGATGCTGGGGGCTGAAGAATATGGTATCGGCACCGCCGCGCTGATCGCGATGGGATGCATCATGGTGCGCCAGTGCCAGTCCAACACCTGCCCTGTGGGCGTGTGTACCCAAGACGAGGCGTTGCGCGACAAGTTCACCGGGAATGCAGACAAGGTGGTGAACCTGATCACCTTCTACGCCCAAGAGGTGCGGGAATTGCTGGCAGCCATTGGTGCGCGCAGCATGGACGAGGTCATTGGCCGTGCCGATCTGCTGGCGCAGGTTAGCCGTGGATCTGCCCATTTGGACGACCTTGACCTCAACCCGATGCTGATCACCGTGGATGGGGCGGCTGACATCGTCTACAACCGCGACAAGGACCGCAATGCGGTGCCTGACACGCTGGATGCGCAGATTGTGCGGGATGCGGCGCGGTTCCTCGAGGATGGCGAGAAAATGCAGCTGTCATATGCGGTGCAGAACACGCACCGGACCGTGGGCACGCGCACGTCGAGCCATATCGTGCGCAAGTTCGGGATGCGCAACACGCTGCAGCCCGATCACCTGACGGTAAAACTGACCGGATCGGCGGGCCAATCCCTTGGGGCCTTTGCAGCGCCGGGTCTGAAGCTGGAAGTGTCGGGCGATGCCAACGACTATGTGGGCAAGGGTCTGTCGGGGGGCACGATTGTGGTGCGCCCGCCCATGGCCAGCCCCATCGTTGCTGCGGAAAATACCATCATCGGCAATACAGTTTTGTACGGTGCGACCGACGGTTTCCTGTTTGCGGCAGGCCGCGCAGGCGAGCGGTTTGGTGTGCGCAATTCGGGTGCGTCTGTGGTGATCGAAGGCTGCGGATCAAACGGGTGCGAGTACATGACCGGCGGTGTCGCTGTGATCCTGGGTGAGATCGGTGCGAACTTTGGCGCTGGCATGACCGGGGGCATGGCGTATCTGTACGACCCAGAGGGCAAGGCGCAGGACCTGATGAACATGGAGACGTTGGTTACAAACCCGGTCACCGTCGATCACTGGATGGCGCAGCTGGAAGAATTTCTGGAGCGGCATTTGCGCGAGACGGGCAGCGTGAAAGCGGCAGATATTCTGCAGCATTGGGACACCGAACAGCACAATTTCCTGCAAGTCTGCCCCAAGGAAATGCTGGTGCATCTGCCCGCGCCGTTGAGCCACGAAAAGGGCGCGATCCCAGCGGAATGACTGCATTTTAAACGTAACGGACGTAAAACATCAGAGAAGGGCAGAGACAGTCGTCTTTGCCCTTCTTTCGTATTTCGAAATGTGTTTCACTTTTCAGATTAGCCCAAACAGAAAATAGGTTTATTATGCTCAGATTAATGTTCATTTGCGTGTCTTTTGCGTTTCTCTCGACGGCTGCCTTGGCTGAAAAACTAAGCGGCAAGGAGGTTGCATCCCTGATGGGTGCGGGCCCGTTGGCGTTTCAAGCAGGCAGCGTTGGTGTGTTCAAAGCCGATGGCTCATTCGACTTTCAACATCGCAACTCCGGCGAAGCGGGCACGTTCAAAGTGTTTTCCAACGGTAATGTGGAAATCCACGACACCGCCACAAACAAACGGATCCGGTTCTATTTTGATCGCGGTGCGGATGGCGTGGCGCTGATCTACACAAGTGGGCCTGGCAAAGGTAAACGCTATCCCTTGAAATGATAGGGCGCAGTCTCGCGCTGCTTCACCATTTTGGAGGCCTGGTCGCGGCTGCCTACGTGGGTGTTTTCGGCCAGGATGTCGGCCACTCGGGTCGGCATGGTTCCCAGCTTGTGGGCGATGACGTGGTTTGCGTCGCCTGACCATTTAAGCACCCAGACAAGGGCCGCGTCGGTGTGGTTCAAGACCCGGTATTCGTGGGAAATCGCGCCGGGTTGTGCGCCTGTTGTTGCGTCTATCATCTCCGTTCTCCGCATCTGTTTTGGCCCGCAGAGATTACCAGAATCGCTTAATTTCCGTTAGGGATTAACGCTTTGTTTTTGATTAGAGTTTTCTGAGATTGTGGTGAATGACGCATTAGTGTGTGGCGGGCGTCGGCGCGCTGCCTACGTGTGAGCCATGCGTTTTCTGATTGTGATTTTGATCTTACATGCTGCTGCCGCGCAGGCGGAGCCGACCCGCGTTCTGGCGATTGGCGACAGTATTCTGGCCTGGCACAAGTGGACAGGGCGCGACATCCCCCGGGTGATGGGCGCTGCCCTTGCCGCTGACGTGGAAAACGAGGCAGTGGCCGGTGCGCGGTTTTCCAATGCCTCGCGCATTGGACGTGCGGCTGGATTTGATGTGCGTGCACAATATCGTACGGGCCCTTGGGATCTTGTTTTGATCAATGGCGGGGCCAATGATTTTCTAAATGACTGCGGGTGCAGCGCCTGTACGCCGGTGCTGGACGGTTTGATTTCTGAAACCCTGACAGGCGAGGTGCCGACGTTTCTGGCCCGTGTTTTGGCGGACGGGGCCGAAGTGCTCTGGATGGGATACTATGCCAGCGCGAGGTCGGGCCAGTTTGCGGGGTGTCGCCCGTATCTGGTGGAATATGACGCGCGCCTTGCCCGGCTAGCGGCGGCGACCCCGCGCCTGACTTTCGTCGACAGTGAGGATGCAGTGGATGCCGGCGAGCGGACGTTGTTTGCCTTTGACGGCATTCATCCCTCTCCAGAAGGGGCGCGCAGAATTGGCACATATCTGGCCCAATCCGTGCCACAGTAGTTCACAGGCTCCGCCTGCCCGCCTATAGCTGTGCCATGGCCAAAGCACGCCCGAAAAAGTTCAAACAGAAACGCCCGTTTCGACCGATGCGCTGGTTGCTGCGCTGGGTTTTGCGGGCTGTCAGTGTTGTGTTTCTGGTGGCTGTGGCGGCGACATTGCTGTGGTCCGTACTGAACCCGCCCACCACGTATTACATGATGCAGGAATCCCGCCGTTTGGGCGGAGTGGACCAGCAGTGGGTCGATATCGAACAGGTGGCCGCGATCATGCCGCGGGCTGCCGTCGCGGCAGAGGATGCCAATTTCTGCCTCCACTGGGGTCTCGATGTGGCCGCCATACGTCGCGCCATCGACGAAGGCAGCAATCGCGGCGCGTCAACCATCAGCCAGCAGGTCGTCAAGAACGTGTACCTGTGGCATGGCCGATCGTGGGTGCGCAAAGTGATGGAGGCGGCGATGACCCCGCTGGTGGAAGCATTGTGGTCCAAAGAGCGGATCCTTGAGGTGTACCTGAACGTGGCTGAATTCGATGAGGGCGTGTTTGGAGTAGAGGCGGCGGCCCGCCATTACTTTGGCGTTGGTCCCGAAGCCCTAAGCACTGTGCAGGCCGCCCGTCTGGCTGCGATCCTGCCCAATCCCAAAGGGCGGTCGGCCAGCAATCCGTCCGCTTACGTCCGCAAACGGGCCGCATCCATCATTGACGGTGCGGCCACGATCCGCGCGGATGGGCGCGCGCGCTGTTTCCAGAGTTGAAAATCACTGCGCACACGTGCATGGATGCCAGACCATTTGCATGACCCGGATGACCCATGGCCCGACTGTTTCACGTTCCGCTGTCCCCTTTTTGCCGCAAGGTGCGCTTGAGCCTTGCGGAAAAGAAGATCGAGGTGGAGTTGGTCGAGGAACGGTATTGGGAGGAAGACCCGGATTTCCTGCGCCGCAATCCGGCGGCAAAAGTGCCAGTGCTGCGTCTGGACGGCGTGATGATGGCCGAAAGCGCCGCCATTTGTGAATACATCGAAGAGACGCGGCCCGAGCCGCCCTTGATCCCCACAGACCCTGCCGCCCGTCTGGAAGTGCGTCGGCTTGTGGGGTGGTTTGATGACAAGTTCCACAACGAGGTGACCTCAAAGCTGCTTTATGAACGGGTCAACAAAAAGGTCATGGGCCAGGGGTTTCCCGACAGTCGCAACGTCAAGGACGGGGCCAAGGCGATCAAGTACCATCTGGATTACATGACCTGGCTGCTGGATCATCGCCGCTGGCTGGCCGGAGACGTGATGACCCTGGCCGACTTTGCAGCGGCGGCGCATTTGTCGGCGCTTGACTACATTTCTGACGTGGATTGGAACCGATCCAGCGTGGTAAAGGACTGGTACGCCAAGATCAAGTCGCGCCCGGCGTTTCGGTCGATCCTGGCTGATCAGGTGTCGGGCTTTCCGCCACCGCGCCATTACAATGACCTTGATTTCTAGAGGCGGGTGACAGACGGGGGCCGAACCCCCGGACCCCCGGAGTTTTTTGGAACAGAGAAACGGGACCCTCAAAGACGCTGTTGTTGCGCGCGCCCTTGAAGAGGGGTTCGTGATGGCACGTGTGTGTCGCCCAGATGCTGTGCCTGAGGTTGCGGACCGGTTGGCAGCCTTTGTCGATGCGGGGTATCACGGTCAAATGGGGTGGATGGCCGAGCGGATGCACTGGCGGTCCGATCCTGCTTTGCTGTGGCCCGAGGCCCGGTCTGTTCTGATGCTGGCCGAAAGCTATGCCCCCACCCATGATCCCCTTGCCGTGTTGCAGCGCCCTGAGCTGGCCGCGGTGTCTGTGTATGCGCAGGGCCGCGATTACCATGATATCGTCAAGAAGCGTTTGAAACGGTTGGCCCGGTGGCTGATCGAGACGGCGGGCGGCGAGGTGAAGGTGTTTGTGGACACGGCCCCCGTGCCGGAAAAGGCCTTGGGCCAGGCGGCTGGCCTGGGTTGGCAGGGCAAACACACCAATCTGGTGAGCCGGGATTGGGGCAACTGGGCCTTTTTAGGGTCTGTTTTTACCACGGTGCCGTTAGAGCCGGATGCGCCAGAGGTCAATCATTGCGGGTCCTGTCGGGCCTGTTTGGATGTGTGTCCGACAAATGCCTTTCCCGCCCCCTACCAACTTGATGCGCGGCGCTGTATTTCGTATCTGACTATTGAGCATAAGGGGCCGATTGATGCAGAGTTGCGCCCCCTCTTGGGCAATCGAATTTACGGCTGTGATGATTGCCTGGCGGTGTGCCCTTGGAACAAGTTTGCCGCTGATGCCAGCGATATCCGCTATCACGGTGGTGTGGGCGCCCCGCCATTGGCGGAGCTTGTGGCTTTGGATGATACGGCGTTTCGGTTGCGGTTTTCCGGCTCGCCCATCAAGCGGATTGGCCGCGACAGGTTTGTGCGCAATGTGCTTTACGCCATTGGCAATTCGGGGCATCCCGCGCTCGCCCCATCGGCGCGCGCCTTGGTTGAGGATCCGGACCCGGCAGTTGCGGACGCAGCCCGCTGGGCGGTGACGCAATTGGGCGCGACGGGTCGGAATTAGGCGCGTTACTCACACTCCAAAAGCACAGGAGCAGGCATGGCCATTTTGCTGGGCGTCGATACGGGCGGCACCTATACGGACGCGGTTTTGATCCGGGATGAGGACGAGGTCCTGGCCCGCGCCAAGGCCCTGACCACCCGCGAGGATCTGGCGATTGGTGTTGGCGCAGCTGTCCGTTCTGTCCTTGCCACATCGGGTGTGGATGCAGGGGCGGTTGGCATGGCGTCCTTGTCCACGACGCTTGCCACCAATGCACTTGTCGAAGGGCAAGGGGGCCGGGTGGCCTTGATCTATATCGGGTTTCGCCCGCAGGATCTTGAGACCCAGGGCCTCGCAGATGCGTTAGCGGGTGATCCGGTCTGTGTGTTGTCCGGGGGGCATCGCCATGACGGGGCGCAGGCTGCCCCGCTCGATGAGGCCGCGCTTGTCGCCTTTTTAGAGACACATAAAAGGGATGTGAGCGGGTTTGCCGTTGCAGGCCAGTTCGCCACCCGCAACCCCGCGCATGAACAGCGCGCCTGCGCTTTGGTGCAGGAGGTGACGGGGTGCCCGGTGTCTGCCAGTCACCAGCTTTCAGCCAAACTGGGAGGGCCGAAGCGCGCCCTCACGGCAGTGCTGAATGCCCGGCTGATTGGAATGATCGATGCACTGATCGGGCGGGCCGAGGATGAGTTGCGCGTGATCGGGATCAATGCTCCGATGATGGTGGTGCGCGGGGACGGTGCGCTCATGTCGTCCGCCCAAGCGCGCGCGCGCCCGATCGAGACGATCCTGAGCGGGCCTGCCGCCTCGATCGTCGGTGCGCGGTGGCTGACGGGCAGCGACACGGCGCTGGTGAGTGACATTGGCGGGACCACAACGGATGTGGCCATGCTGCGCGATGGGCGCCCTGCTATCGATCCGGATGGTGCCCGCGTCGGCCCATATCGCACCATGGTTGAGGCCGTGGCGATGCGCACCACGGGTCTGGGCGGTGACAGCGAGGTGCATTTTGTCAGCGCAGGGCTGCAAGGCGGAGTGACCTTGGGCCCGCGCCGCGCGGTGCCGGTATCGTTGCTGGCGCACGAGGCCCCGGACATTGTTTTACCCGCGCTGCAATCACAGTTGCGCAGCACGACACCAGGAGAGCATGACGGGCGGTTTGTGCGCGGTGTGCCGGGGATCCATGCGGGTGGGCTGGCAGAGCGGGATGCGGCCCTTTTGGTTCGGATCGGCGAAGGTGTGCATCCGGTGGGGGCCGTGCTGCGCACGCGGATGGAGATGGGGGCCCTCAAGCGGCTTGTCACGCGGGGGTTGGTGCAGGTATCGGCGCTGACCCCGTCAGATGCGTGCCATGTGCTGGGGCGGCTTGACGTTTGGGACAAAGAGGCCGCTAGGCTTGCCTGTTTGCTGTTTGGTCGTCGCCGGACAGGGGCGGGGGATGTGCTTGCAACGGATCCTGACAAGATGGCGCAGATGATCGTAGATCAACTGACGCATCAGACGGGCGTTGCCCTGCTGGAGGCTGGGTTGGCCGAAGAAGGGCTGGACGAAGTGCTGGCGACCCATGTGCTGATGCAACGGGGACTGGGCGGGCATGTCGGGGTGGTGCGGGTCGCCACCGGGCTTGGCGTTCCTGTCGTCGGGTTGGGTGCATCGGCTCATGTGTATTACCCGGCCGTTGGGGATGTCCTGGGAACACAGATGATCCTGCCCGCCGATGCGGGTGTTGCAAATGCGATTGGGGCCGTTGTGGGCCGCGTCACGATGCGGCGCAGTGGGACTGTCACCGCCCCGAGTGAGGGGTTGTTTCGCGTGCATCTGGACACAGGTCCAGAGGATTTCGCGCAATCAGAGGCTGCACTAGCCCGGCTCGAAGACGCCTTGTGCACCATCGCGCGGGCCGCCGCAGATGCAGCGGGCGCGCAAGAGATCGATGTGCGGATCAACCGCGACATTCGCACCGCACAGGCCGAGGCGCGCGACGTATTTGTCGAGGCAACAGTAACGGTCGAGGCGACCGGTCGGCCACGGGTTGCAACGGGGTAGGGGCGGGTAAGGCGCAGCTTGCTGCGCCCTGCCTCAGTCTGGGCGTATGCGTTCAGGGACCTGTCTTTGGTAAGGCGTACCTGTGGTATGCCCTATTCAGCGGCGCGTCGGGGCAGAACCCAGCCGGGGCGCACGAAATGGCAGGTATAGCCGTTTGGAATACGCTCGAGGTAATCTTGGTGCTCGGGCTCTGCATCCCAGAACGCACCGACCGGCTCAAGTTCCGTCACCACTTTGCCAGGCCACAAGCCTGACGCATTTACGTCTGCAATCGTGTCTTCGGCCACCACCTTTTGCGCCTCATCCACATAGTAGATGGCCGAGCGATAGCTAAGGCCCCGGTCATTGCCCTGCCGGTTCAGCGTTGTGGGGTCGTGGATCTGAAAGAAAAACTCGAGGATCTCGCGATAAGAGATCACGGCTGGGTCAAAGACAATTTCGATCCCCTCGGCATGGGTGCCGTGATTGCGATAGGTCGCGTTGGGCACGTCACCCCCCGTGTACCCGACACGGGTCGACACGATGCCGGGTTTCTTGCGGATCAGGTCCTGCATCCCCCAGAAACACCCCCCCGCCAGAACTGCGCGTTGACTGCTCATGCTCCATCCTCCACTTGATCCAGATAGGCCCCGTATCCTTCGCCCTCCATGTCGTCGCGGTGGACAAACCGGAGCGACGCCGAGTTGATGCAATAGCGCAAGCCGCCACGGTCCCGAGGGCCATCGGGAAAGACGTGGCCAAGGTGGCTGTCACCATGTTTGCTGCGCACTTCGGTGCGCACCATGCCCAGGGTTGCATCGCGGAATTCTTCAACATTGGCCGTTTCGATGGGCTTGGTAAAGGATGGCCACCCGCACCCGGATTCGTATTTGTCGGACGACGCAAACAGGGGCTCACCCGATACGATGTCGACATAAATCCCGGGTTCCTTGTTGCCCAGCAGTTTGCCGGTCCCGGGCCGCTCTGTGCCACTTTGTTGGGTGACGTGAAACTCTTCGGGTGACAGCGTGGCGATGACATCGGGGTTTTTGAAATAGGTGCTCATGAGTGCTCCGTTCCGGGTGGTGCGGCAGGTGATCAGCCAGTCAGAGGAAATGCCCGCCGATGGCCTTTGGTCATACTTAGGTGCGCATCACGCAAAACAAAGGCGGCGCTTTCGAAAAAGCGCCGCCCGAATCCGTATGACAACAGTGTAAGAACTGCGGTCGAATTAGTTAGTTGTTGTTGTCGAGGCTGGACCGTCGTCGTCCGACACGGCCACACCAATTGCAACCGCTGCGGCAACGCCTACACCGATCGTCACGCCAAGGGACCCTGCGATCAGACCGCCACCGGCAACACCTGCGGCACCAGCTGCGCCCGCGGCACCTGCCGCCCCCGCGGCACCACCAGCGCCTGCCGCACCACCTGCACCGGCCGCACCTGCACCGCCTGCGCCACCGCCGGCACCAGCTGTGGGTGCAACGACCTGCGCCTGAACGGCTGTCACTGACAACAATGCTGCGACTGCTGTGGCCGCAACGACTTTGCTCAAATTCATCATCATATCTACCTTTGTTAGACGGACCTGCAGCCCACTTGCCGCATCACGTAGCATGCATGGCATATACTGTCCAATTTTTG
>JBCCBC010000100.1:0-9593 GCA_039814435.1 Pseudomonadota bacterium | reverse complement strand
GTCGATGCGGTGCACGATGCCGGGGCGCTTCATACCGCCCACCCCCGACAAATCATCACCGCAGTGAAACATCAGCGCGTTGACCAAGGTGCCCGAGGGCGTGCCCGGCGCGGGATGCACGACCATCCCGGCAGGCTTGTTGACGACAATCAGGTGATCATCCTCAAACACCACATCAAGCGGGATATCTTGCGGCGCGATGTGGCTTTCCTCGGGCGCGGCCACCACAACATCGATGCGGGCCCCTTCAGCGATACGCGCCTTGGGGTCAAGCGCCACCGCGCCGTTGACCGACACAGCCCCCTCGGCCAACAGGCGGGCCAAACGTGTGCGCGACAGGGCCGCGCCCTCTGGCACGTCGCGGGCAATCGCCTTATCAAGACGCTGCGGGGGTGCCTCGCCGATGACAAAGGATATGGTGTTGGACGACATCGAACCCCCGGTTGAGCCTGCAAACCTGCGCTTTTTGCGCAGACTGGTGACGGTGCTGACCGCCATCATGATTTGCGGCGTTCTAACGGTGATCACGCTGCTTGTCATCCGCCTCAACGCCGATCCGGCGCCAATGGCCTTGCCCGAGCAGGTGACACTGCCAGACGGCGCCACCGCGACAGCATTCACAATAGGGTCTGACTGGTTTGGGGTGGTGACGCAAAACGACGAAATCCTGATCTATGATCAGGTCACGGGCACATTGCGCCAAACTGTCATTCTGGAAAGATAGGGCAGCCCCCGACCACAGGGATCGGGGGCCACAAAATCTTTAGCGATCCAGTGCGCCAACACCGGAGAAGCGGAACGCTTCCATTTCGAGCGCATCAATCTCTTCGACCGACATCTCGTCATGGGCGATGGTGATACGGCCCAGGAACACAAAGGGCAGCTCGCTTGCGCGATCTTCAAGGTGATACTTGATGGCTTCGGCCGTGGCCGCGCCGACGTCGTCCCCCATGCGCATCGGAGTCGCATCCAACTCGCCCCGGCGGATCGCGTCCAGCTCAAGGCCGGTGCCACCCCAACCGGTGGAAAAGATGTCCTTTTCCGCGCCCACGGCCACCTGCGCCTCGACCGACCCCATCGCCATCGCTGTGTTGGCGTTGTGGATGATCTTGGCCTCGGGATAGGCTTGCAGGATCAGGCTGGTGCCCTCAAACCCGCCTTCGCGCTGGTATTCACCGTAGTGCTCATAGACCGCGTTCCAGTTGCCTTTCTCGGCGACGCACTCCTTGAAATCCCCCGAACGCTGGTTGTCAGTGATGCCTGGAATGCCGCGGTTCATGGCATAGGATATGTCCGTGCCCAGACGCTCAAGCATGTAGTCGCACATCTTGAGAGCCCCGAACGCGGACGAGAAATCGAACCAGTTGGCGGGCTGATGCTCAAGATATTTGAGCGGCGTGTGGAAGGCCCAGACAAAGGTGGTCAGATCCTCGTTTGCAGACAGCTTGTCGATATTGTCCGCTTGGGTCGCCAGTTCAGAGGGGCCAAAGATCACGAAATCATACAGGTCGCCGTCCTGGTCCACCTGGCTGGCATAGGTTGACTGCAACGAGTGTTCGATCTGGCGGGATGCGAATTCGGTGGTTTCGTAAGAAATACCCAACTGATCCAACCGCTTGATCAAGGCCAGATAGTTGCGAGCCCAGAAATCGGACGTATCCGCAGACGGATAGATCAATGCGATCTGGATTGGATTGTCGAGCGTGCCTTTGAACGCAACAGCGTCCGCACCCACAACGGCCTGCAGCGCATCCAACGCGCCGTCGGCATTGACCTGATCGGGCACCCAGTAATCGCGATCCGCGTCATCGGGCAGCGTCTTGAGCGGCAAATGCCCATCCGCAAAAGCCATGCCACCGGCCATAACGGCCACCGCACAGGTCATCTTGAGCAAAGTCTTTTTCATCTTAATACCTCCCATGGTGATGAATGGGGCATGCCGCCCCGGTCGTTTCTTCTTTGACATCAGGGGGCGGGCGCGCCGCCAAACACGCTGCCCAAAACCAGCAGGATCAGGATTGCGGCTGCCAGGCTTAGGGCCAGCAGCCCAACCTTGCGGTTGTCCGGATTGGCCAGCGCCGAGGCGAGGCCCCCGCCACCATCGCGGTCCTTCTTTTGCAGCCAGGTGTAGATCGCCACCGACAGGATGATCACGACGCCCGAGGCAACCGACTGCCAGAAAAACTCGATGCGCAAAGTGACCAGCGCGTTGATCATCATCGACAGCAGAAGAACACCGGCCAGCGATCCAATCATCGACGCCCGCCCACCAAACAGGGAGGTGCCCCCGACCACCACGGCCGCAATCACATGCAGGTTGAAATAGGGGGCCGATGTCGCCTGTACTGCGTTCAGCTTGCCGGTCAGCAACAAGCCACCCAAGGCGGCCATCGTGCCCATCAGCACATAGGCATAGACGCGGTGGCGGTCGACGCTGATCCCAGTCATTTCGGAGGCTTCCGGGTTCGAGCCGATCGAAATCGTGTAGCGGCCGAAATGCGTGGCGCGCAGCAGGATGTAGCCCCCAATCAGGGTAAGCAGGCCAATCACCACAGGAGTGGGCAGGAATTGCAGCGCCTGCCCGCGCCCAATCTCGGTAATCAGATCCGGGAAACGGGCCAGCACCAGGCCTTTGGCCAGCACCAGCGCAAAGCCGCGATACACCAAGTCCATCGCCAGCGTGCCAATCAAGTCGGGCACACGGAACACAGTGATGACCAACCCGTTGATCAACCCCATCCCGGCCCCAAGAACCAGACAGATGATGACAGCGACCCAAGCGGGAAAGTCGTATTGCTTGATCAAAAACGCCATCATGATCGCGGACAACGCGGCCACAGACCCAATCGACAGATCAATCCCGCGTTGCGTGATGACAAAGGTCATCGCCATGGCCATCGGCATGTACAAGGCCGCATCCAGCAGGATCTGATTGATGTTGGACAGGCGGAAATAGCGGGCCGGCTCGACCGCGCCCATAAACAGCGCAATCATCAGGATCATGACCATCGGGCCCAGGATGCCCATATAGGGCTCGATCCGGGTGGCGAATGTCTGTGGTGTGGCTGTATCGCTCATGCTGCGGCCCCCCCGTTGGCCAGATTGGCACCTGTGATCAGGCCCAGAACCTCTTGGCTGGTTGTGTCAGCGGTGCGCACCACGCCGGCGCGCTCGCCGCGGCGCATGACGTGGATGCGGTCCGAGATCTCGAACACGTCATCCAGCGCGTGGCTGATGACGATCACAGCAAGGCCTTGCGCCTTGAGAACTTCGATCAGTTTGAGGGTGCGCGCCGTTTCCTGTGGGCCGAGGGCGGCTGTGGGTTCATCCATCACAAGCACGCGCAAATCGTCATGGCGTACAGCGCGCGCAATGGCGACGGCCTGACGCTGCCCGCCCGACAGGCTTTCGGTCATCACATCCATGCTTTTGAGCTGGACACCCAAGCGGTCCTTGAGAACGGCGGTGGCCTGTTCGGTCATGCGGCGATTGTCGAGGATGGGAAAGCCCATCACCTTTTTGGTCAACTCGGACCCCAAAAACAGGTTTTGGGCCGGGGTCAGGTGATCGGCAATGGCGAGGTTTTGGTAAACGGCGTCGATGCCATTCGCGATGGCGTCCGCGTGGCTTGTCATCACGAGCGGCTGGCCATCAAACGTGATGTGACCTTCGGTGGGTTGATACACCCCCGTCAGCACTTTGATCAGCGTGGACTTGCCCGCACCGTTGTCACCGACAATCGCGAGCACCTCGCCCGCATAGGCGGTCAGATCGACATTGCGCAGCGCGGTCACCCCGCCGAACCGTTTGGTGATGCCATGCATCTGAATGATGGGATCGGGGTCTGACATCACGCTGCTCCTCACTTGCGTCCAAACGAGAGCGCGCCAAATGCATCTGTCCGCCCGTCATCTGACAAGACGCAACCACAGCGGCACATGTGCCACTGTCCGATGCTGGAACCCTCCCATAGCCGCCACCAGATCATTGCGTTACCGGTAACGTTGCCCTAGCATTTGAGGAATCCCATTTTCTGTCAAGACATTAATTTTAGTGGTTTTCGAGGCGGTAGCATCAGCGAAGATTCGACTGCAAATATCTAAAATTAAACAGTTCTTTGGAAATCGAACGGACAGCCGGGGAAAAATATGCTGTATGCCTGCGGCTGGTGCAACCCAATCAACTGGCATCAGATCCAGCGGTGTTTACAAGATACGAACGCAACAACGGCACATCAACGCATTGGTGCGGCCACCCTGCAATCACCACCGTTTTCGCCACGCGACATGCTTGGGTCAGGTGTCAAAAACGAAAACGCCGCCGCCTTCGGATGCAGGCAACGGCGGTTCGTTCTTTTGTCGCGATGTGGCGGCAGTGCACCCCAAAGGCAGGGCACACCGCTGTCCGGTCAGCTGACCGGAGGCCATCCGAGCGCGCGGGACAAGGGCAGATCGCCCCCTGTGATGACAGAATTTCCACGCCGTTTTGTCGACAGCAACCCCGTGGGCCAAAACGTTTTTGACACCTGACGCCCGCCGCTGATCACCGAGCTTTTGGGTTTTTTCTTGGACAGCAAAGGCATGGGCCAAAACAGGCGGGACTTGAAACCGCCGCCGCGATTGACGGACGCACGCGCGCGCCGCCTGCTCAACAAACCAAATCCAAACCCGGCTGTCACAGGACCACCAGAGTACCCTGTGCGGTTGGGCCGGACGGTCAGGAAAAGTGGGTGCTCGCGCAGAACGCTCGACGCAATCTCGGGGCCATCAGGCATTTCATGTTCTTGAACGATATCGCCTGTATCGACAGTGTCCATCTTGGCCAACATATCGCGCACGATAGTGGCGGCGGTCAGAGGCTTGTAGGTGGCCCGCACAACCAGCAGCGCGCGGCCATCTTTGACGTGTTTGGCATACGCGCTGTGCGCGCTCTCATGCACCAGCGCCTTGTCCATCTTGGCCGCAAGCACATCATCGTCAGTCGCCGTGATGACGTAAATCGCACGGTTTGGCACGCCTCGAAAGTTGATGCGATTTGCAGCCGTTCGCGCGGCCGCCTCATCTTGAAACACGCGTGAGATAATTGTCGTCATGGGACCTCCACCGGGTTTGAACTGGCGCTCGTATGGTCAGCAGGGACGCACAATTCCGGCCGATCTGTTTTCGATCTGGGGTATTTCAGGGCCGGCAGCAGAACCAATATGGCCAGCGCAAGGAACACCGCTTCGATCATGAACACAGTATTATAGGGCATTTGGACACTGGTTCCACCCGGGGCCTGCGCCCCGACAATCAGGTCGCGCACGATCCCAGCAAGGGCCACGCCCAAACCAGCGGCCGTCGCCTGCACTGCACCCCACGCACCCAAGGCGAGGCCGATGCGGTTTTTGGGGGCCGCGCGCAGTGTGGCCGTCAGGGTCGCGTGACCAAACAGCCCCGCGCCCAAGCCGGTGGCAAGCGTACCTGCCAGAAACATCGCAATACCACCGCTCAGGGACGACGCGATAATGGCGATAAAACCCGGCACGCCAATCCCGGCACCAAGCATCGCAAAACGATCAGGCGATCCGCCCTGCCCCAACCCGCGCGAGGCGATGACAAACCCGATCAACGTGCCCGTGGCCAGCAAGGCAGTCAACTTAGTCGTGTTGGCAACCGACAGGCCCAGAGCCTGCCCGCCATAGGGCTCCAGCAACACATCCGCCATGCCAAACCCAAAGGTACCAAGCGCAATCACGACCAACAAACGGGCCATGCCCCGCGCCTGCATCAACGACGCCCAGGCCTCGGAAAACTGAACGGGGGTGGCGGCCTTCATCTCCGCGGCGCGGACACGGCTGCGGGCCTCTTGTTTCCACATGGCGCACATATTCAGGGAAACCGTCACGACCGCCGCACCCTGGATAACCTGGATCAGGCGGCCCGGGGTGTAGTTTTCCAACAAGGTGCCGAACACCAGCGCGCTGATAACCATGCCCAGCAACAGCATCACATACATAAGGCCCACGACCTTGGGCTGGTCTTCTTCAGCGACCAGATCCGTGGCCAGAGCCAAGCCGACGGTCTGCACCATATGAACGCCCGCCCCCACCAACAGGAAGGACAACGCCGCAGAACTGTACCCAATCCAACGGGGCGCATCGACCGCTTCGCCGTAGCCCGACAGCACCAAAAGGGCAAAGGGCATGATGGCAAAACCGCCAAACTGCAACAACGTCCCCTTCCAGATGTAGGGCACGCGGCGCAGGCCGAGAGCCGAGACATGAACGTCGGATTTGAACCCGATCAGCGTGCGCAAGGGCGCAAACAGGAGGGGCAACGCCAACATCAACGCCACAAGCGTGGCCGGAACAGACAATTCAACAATCATCACCCGGTTCAGGGTCCCAACCAGCAGGACAAGGGCCATGCCCACGGTGATTTGAAACAAGGACAGCCGCAGCAACTGCGACAAGGGGACCTGTTCGGTCGCAACGTCAGCAAAAGGCAGGTATTTGGGGGCCAAAGCCGCCAGTTTCCGCATTGCTACTGTGCGATAGTCGAACATTTGGGGTCAACCACACTCCGACAGGCGCGACACGCGCATCATCATCGGGCTCTTTGGAGTTTTCAGCCCGCAGGCGGGTGCCAGCGGGCTGATATGTTTACTGTGAGATAACCGTCGGACTGTGCGCCGCCGCATGCAACTCAGACGGCTGCAGGACCGCTTTGACAGACGTGCCGTCCGGCATGACAAGCGTCACTTCACGAGAGCCATCAGCGCCCGGGAGAACATAAGTCGCCTTGGCCACATCCGTATCCGAACCGGGCAGCGTCAGAGCAGCAGATTCGTCACCCGAACCCAGCTCATTGCCCGAGAGGAAATCAGACACCCACGATGTGTTGCTCAGTACGGCGACATGCACCGCAAAAGAACCCACCGCAACTGCGCCCAGGAACAAGGGCACGCCCACCGTTGGATTTACAACCAACCACATTTTCGCATTGTTCATCTTGTGTCTCCCTTAACCAAGCCAAGGGGTCGACACTGCGACCAAAATATGCGCCAGCAGGGCAATTGCGCCAAAGACGCGCGTCCCGTCGATGAGGTAGCTATGAACTTCCTCAGCCTCTTCTAGTGTAAGACCGGTTGGCCATACTTTGTCTTCGCTATCCGCCACGTTCATTCCTCCGTGTTTCGAAGCCAAGCGGCTTGGTCCAGGCACTTCTGCCCAGCCCTCGTCGCCTCTAAACACACACTGTAAATCGGAGACTGTCAGACTTATATTACATTTACAAGTGTCAGATTTTATTTACATAGCCATTTTAGCGCTTTGTTTATGCATTATTTCCCTCACAAATCTTCTGTTTTTCAGCCACTTACAAGACGATCGCGTATCAAGCAGAATAATGGATTTCCTAAAATGCCGGTGAAAAATCCGCCATATGTGGCGCGTTTTCAACGTATGCGGCGTGCTTGCCTGCGCGCCTGCGACTCACATCGCGTGATCCCTCGACATTGGGATTGTCTCGCTTGGGCCAGACCCTTGTGCGCGGTTTGAAATGACGGACAATTTGCGCGCTGTGGCACCAGAACTCTGCACCCGAGGATCAGGCCGTCGCGGCGGAACTGCGCCCGACCGGGGCCGAAAGGTTTTGCGCCTGCAATCGTAAGTCCGGGTGATAAACGGTCTGTTGGGCGCGCCCACCATGCTTTGAGGCGTAGAGCGCCACATCCGCATCATCCAAAATCTGTGCCATCGTTTGACCAGACTCAGGTTCAAAGATCGCCGTCCCGATGCTGGCCGAAATCCGGCACACCTCACCCTGAAACGGTATGGGGCGCGACAGCCGCTCGATGATGCGGCGCCCGATCCCCTCCAACGCTTCGGTCCCCTTGGCGTGGGGCAGAATGATTACGAACTCGTCCCCGCCCACACGGGCAACCGTGTCGGATTCCCGGGTCTCTTCCACCATGACGCGCGCCACGGTCTGCAACACATGATCGCCCGCAGCGTGGCCTAACGTATCATTGACGGCCTTGAACCAATCCAAATCGATCTGCATCAACCCAAACCGCGTGTCCCACTGAATGTGGCGGGCCAAAACATGATCCATTGCGCGCCGGTTCTTGAGGCCCGTCAACGTGTCTGTGAACGCCTGTTCTTCTGCTGCAATCATCGCACCTTGCAAACGTTGGTTCAGCTTGCGCGACGCATCCATAGCGGCCGACTTCGCCTCAACCAAATACAGCATTTCCACTGTCAGGTCCGTGGCCGCAAAATCCGCACTGGTCAGCGCATAATCCGTGACCGCATCCACAACCGAAATCCCAAAGGATAGGTTTACGATGCTTTGCCCATCTTCGGCACCGGGCACCAGCACACCTTTTACTTCGGTTTGCGGCGCATCGCGCAGTTGCAAATGCAGCTTGGTCCCCGCCGTCGCCAACAGCGCATCCATCGTTGTGATGGCGCGCGGGCGTTTGAGGTCAAAAATCTCAAGGAACCGCCGCCCCACCATTGCAACGTCCGGGCGCAGCTTTTGCAAGGTCGGGCCCGCATGTATCACGTGCCCGGTGTTGGACAGCACCACATGCATCGGGCACAGCACATCCAACGCACGTTCCATATTTCGGATCTCACTCATCCCGCACGCGCTCCCAGATCAAAGACTCGGCCCTCTGCGAATTCGGTTTCGATCAAGGACACCGAAATCGTTTCCACGCCATTGCCAGAGCCTGTGTGTTCCAAAACGGCCAATGCACCGTAATCATCCGCCATCGTGCGCAATATGCCCATCATCACATGGCCATACCCGGCCACCGGACACTGGCAAATCAAACTGAATTGGGTGGGCGAGTGATCCCGCAATTCGATCCTTGGCAATTGCAGATCTGACACCGCCAGACGCGCACGATCCGGCAAATCATCCAACGAATGCAAAAACTCGACAAAGTTCACACCGCCAAAACGCAACAAGCGGCGCAGCGCCTCAACATTGGGATGCGACACAAGGTAGGTGCCGATATCTTCCATCATCTCGTCGCGGGGTCGGTCCAGCACATGGCTGACCGCATCCAGCAAAGCCGGGGTGATATCGTCGTCATAGGTCAGCATCGCCTCGAACTCGACAAAGTCGAGGTCGGCAACGCGCGCCGCCTCGACCCATTTGTCGGCCCCGTAACTGTCCGAGACAAAGCATTGTATTGCTCGATTGATCAAACCATGCATGGCGCAAAAATCCCAATTCCACTCGGGCAGATTGCACGATGAGCCCTAAACAATCTTATAACAGATGCAATTTGAGCTACTTTTGAAGGCCAGATCAGAAGTCGGTCGGGGCCCCCCCCTCGGCCTTGCGGCGCGCTACAAACGCGCTCAGTTCTTCCTTGATCGCGATGTCCATGGGCGGGGCTTCGAAGTTGGCAACGATATCCTTGAACATGGTGTGAGCGCGTTCCGGCGTCCAGATCCCGCCTGCCACTTCCCAGCCCTCGTAATTCTTCCAATCACTCAGAAACGGTTGGTAAAACGCCGTGCTATAGCGGTCCTGCGTGTGCTGGATGCCAAAGAAGTGGCCCTCGTTCCCAACCGACTTGATCGCATCAAGGGC
>JBCCBC010000072.1:0-11549 GCA_039814435.1 Pseudomonadota bacterium | reverse complement strand
GCCTTCCTTGGCGTTGTTGGAACTTTCGGGCCCGATCACGCCGCGCACTTCGCCCTTGCCGAACTTGGACTTGTCGGCTGTGGTCTGAACGGCATGACCGTATGCGATCCAGTCGACGACCGACCCGCCAAGGCCCGGGATCACGCCGACGATGACCCCAATGATCGAGCAGCGCACCGACAGCCAGATATTGGCGAACCAGTCCTTGACCCCGACCAGCCAACCGCCCCCGATCGCGGACCGGTCAGAAATCGCGCGGTCCTGGCGCAGCAGCGCGATGATCTCGGGGATGGCAAAGATACCCAGGCCAACGATCACCAGCTTAAAGCCGTCCACGAGGTAGGGCATGTCGTAACTCGCCATACGCAGCGCGCCTGCGCTGTCGCCTTCGCCAATGGTGCCGATCATCATGCCAAGGCCTGCCGCCGCGATCCCCTTTATCGCAACACGGCCTGCGAGAATACCGACCATGGAGAGGCCAAAGATGGTGATCATCAGCAGCTCGGGCGTGCGGAATTCAAGCACGATGGGGCGTGCGACGAGGATAAACACGGTGAGGAAAGCGGCGCCAACCAACCCACCAAAGAGCGACGACGCGAAAGCGGCAGAGAGGGCGCGCGCGGCTTCGCCCTTTTTGGCCATAGGAAAACCATCGAGCACGGTGGCCTGGCTGGCTGATGAACCTGGAATGCCCATCAATACGGACGCGAAAGTGTCAGATGTGGGCACAACGGCCACCATGCCAATCATAAGCGCAAGACCCAGCACCGGGTCCATCCCGAACATGAAGGGCAAGAGCAGCGACAGGCCAGCAATCCCGCCAAGGCCGGGAAAGACGCCAACGCACAGCCCCATAACAACGCCCATGACCAGATAGCCAAGCACGAGGGGTTGAAAGATCAGGCCCGCGGCATCGCCAAGGGCCGGCATAGCGACCGTCATGAAATCCATGGTGTTGTCTTTCGGTGTGCCGTGGTGGGCAGAATTGCCCACCCTACAGGCGACAATATTGGATGTCTGGAGCGGGCAGGTGCGCCCGCCCCAGTCACATCACTTGAGCGAGACGCCGTAGCGGTCCATCAGCCACGTGGTCACAAAGGTCTTGGCCGCCTCGGGTACGTTTGTGCCGCTTGCCAGCGCACCTGCGGCCTCATCCCCGGTCATTTGCGGGTATTTGCCCAAACGCGCCCCGGAGATTTCTGCGAAATCTGCCCGGGCTTTGACGGTTTCGAACGCCTGAGTGTAGGTGGCGATTGCGTCATCGCTGGCCCCTGCGGGCAGGAACACCATCTTTTGCGCCGGGAACCCTGCGATAAAGAACGCTTTCCACGCATCCCACTTTTCGCCGCTGGTGTCACAGCCGGCCGTGGCCGCGCACACCTCTTTGAAGGTGGGCATGTCAGGGAATGTGGGGTCGCGCACAACGTTGCCATCTGCATCCAGCGCGCCCCAGCTCATCATGGGAACGGCGGTGCCCGCCTCGACCAGGGGTGTGACGCCTTTGAGGTAGGAAGACGAGGTCTGGTAGTCGATATTCGCCTCGCCCCGTTCAAACATCAAACGGCCATCGCCGCGCCCCTTGATCCCGAACACCGGTTCCACGTTGAGCCCCAGCATCTCCCATGCCAGCAGCGGTACGAGGTCAAGCCGCGTCGCCCCCTGGCTGCCGTAGATAAAGTCGGTGTCGGCAAGCGCGGAGGCGTCCATTCCGTCCATCTGTGCGGCCAGATCCGGGGCCAGATAGGCCACGCCGCCCGTGCCGGAGGCCAGAACGACGCTCCAGTCGGCATATTCATAGCGCACGCGTGGATCCCCCAGCAGATACGGGAACTGCGTGGAGCCGGAAGAGCCAAAGATCAGCGTCCCTTCGCTGTCGTCATAGGACTGTTGCTGGAACCAGTTGGCCCCCTTGGTCGAGCCTGCGCCGGGCATGAACTTGACCACGACAGTGGGTTCGCCCGGCAAAGCCTCGGACAGCAGTGGTGCATAAAAGTTGGCCCATTTGGCCGAGCCGCCTGTTTCGGAGAACGGGATCACCCATTCAACCGTCTTGCCGGACAGGTCGATGCCGTGTCCGCCAGCCCACGCCTGTGGGCCAAAGCTGGTTGCGATGACGGCAGCCGTCAGTGCGGCCACAGGGGCCGTTTTGCGTAGTGTCATGGTCTTCCTCCCAGAGTGCGCGGTGCGCAGTGCGCGCCACAGTCACGATTCGACGGGATTGCCCCGTCTTATCGCCTGAGGTTAACTGTCGAAACTTGCGTGAAGCTAACAACCCGGGACATTTTTGTGCGAATTGCCATCGTCGAGGATAATATGAGCGTGGCCAAGGGCATCTCTTATCGCCTTGAAGACCGCGGGCATGCCACCGATCTGATCCACGACGGCATCGAAGCGGACCAGTTTTTACGCAGTGATTCCAATGATATCGTTATTCTAGATGTGAACCTGCCCCATCTGGACGGGCTGTCCGTGCTGCGCAATCTGCGCACGCGCGGTGATACGCGCCCGGTGCTGTTGTTGACAGCACGGTCCGATGTTGAGGCCCGCGTCGCCGGTTTGGATGCGGGCGCAGACGATTACCTGACCAAGCCCTTTGACATGGACGAGTTGGAAGCCCGCATCCGCGCCTTGCTGCGCCGCCGCGCCCAGCCGATCGCCACGGGCCACCGGTTTGGCCCACTGACATTTGATGCCACATCCCGCAGCTTGCTGGCTGGCGGTGTCCCGCTTGATTTGCCCCGCCGCGAGGTGGCGCTGGTGGATGCGTTGATGGCCGCCCAAGGCCGGGTTGTCGCCAAGGCCGACCTGATCGAACAGGTCTATGGCACCGGTGCCGACATAGAGGAAAGCGCGATTGAAGTTCACGTATCGCGCCTGCGCAAACGGCTGCGCCCCCACGGTGTCGATATTCGCGCCCAGCGCGGCCTTGGCTACCGGCTAGAGGAGACGTGATGGGCACCTCGCTGCGCCTGCGTTTGTTTGCGATCATCCTCGCCCCTCTTCTGCTGATTTCGGTGGCTGTCGGCGTGTGGCGAATCGGAGAGGCGCGCGGCACGGCGCAGGACCTGTATGACAATTCGCTGTTGATCACGGCCCTTGCGGTATCGCGCGATGTGGCCCTGGCCGAAGGTGATCTGATTTCCCCCGAGACCGAAGCGTTGCTGACGGACACGGCTGGCGGCCCTGTCCGTTACCATGTTCATGCCCCGGACGGCGTGTTTGTGACCGGCTATGCCGTGCCTCCCGTGCCCGTGGGCACAGGCGTGACGCAGACGGCCCCGTACGCCTATTACGACGCCACCTATCGCAGCCGTCCCGTGCGTGTGTTGCGCTTGAAATATGTCACCCAAATCGACGGGTTTTCAGGCACCTTTACCGTCACTGTCTGGCAGGATCAGGCGCAGCGCCGCGCCTTTGTTGCGGCCTTGGCCTACCGCGCGATTGCGGTCATATCCGCCCTGATCCTGACCGCTGGTCTGGTCGTCTGGTTTGGCGTGAATTTGGGGTTGAAACCGTTGCTGGACCTTGAGGATGCGATTTCGCGCCGCAATCCCGAGGATCTGAGCCCGATCCAGCGGTTGGTTCCTGTCGAAACCCGCGGCATTGTTGAGCGCCTGAACCGCCTGTTTGGGCAGGTCAGCCGGTCGATGGAGGCACAGTCGGCCTTTATCTCGGATGCCTCGCACCAGTTGCGCAATCCAATTGCGGGGGTACGTGCCCTCGGCGAGGCGATCCTGACCGCCCGGTCCCTGGACGCGGCCAAGGCCCGCGCCGGCGATCTGGTTGTTGCGGCAGAACGGGCCGGGGATCTGGCGGAAAACCTGATGACCCTGGAACGCGCACGGGCAGCCGTCGGCGATGCCAGTGGGCCGGTCGATCTGGCCCAGATGCTGCGCAGCACTGTTGCCGATTTTGAAGGGCGCGCGGCCCGTATGGGTGTCACACTGACATTGAGTGGCGCAAATGCCCCGGCAAAGGCACACGCCAACCACACCATGTTGCAGGAGGCGGTCAAGAACCTGATCGACAATGCTCTGCTGCACGGCGGCCCGGACCTGTCCTCGGTCACCGTATCCCTGCACGCCACGCACGAGTGGCGTATGACCGTTGCGGACGATGGGCAGGGGGTGTCGCCCGCTGATTTCCCCAAGATCCTTGCCCGGTTTGGTCAGGCCGACCCCAGCGATGGAAACGGGCTGGGGCTGTCCATTGCCGAGGCCGTGGCGCGCCGCCATGGTGGGGCACTGACGCTGGATGCCGTACCCGCAGGGCTCAGCGCGTCGATGCGCCTGCCCCGCGCGCCTCGCTAGCGCCCAACCGCATAGGCCTGCATCAGACGCGGCGTGGCCGCCCCTTTCAGCACTCCATCGGGCATCCGCATCGTGGCTGTCAACCGCCCCACCGTCCACGGCTCTGCCAGGTCAATCGCGTGCCCTTTGGCGCGCAGGGCTGCAATGGTGGCATCTGAAAAATGGGGTTCAACCATCAGATGACCGGGGCGAATATCGCGGGGATAAAAGCTCGCTTGCAAATGACCTGTATGAAAAAGCGGGGCATCTATCGCCTCTTGCAGGTTCATCCCGTGATGGGCGAGCCGCAGGAAGAACGCCAGCTGCCACTGGTCCTGTTGATCCCCGCCCGGAGTGCCAAAGGCCAACGCGCGCCCGTCGTTGTGCAGCGCCATAGAAGGTGACAGAGTTGTGCGCGGCCGCCGCCCCGGGGCCAGCGAGGTGGGCAACCCGGGATCCAGCCAGAACATCTGTGCCCGCGAATTGAGCGGCACGCCAAGCCCCGGCACAACAGGGTTGGATTGCAGCCATCCCCCCGACGGCGTGGCCGAGACCATGTTGCCCCATTGATCGATCACATCGATATGAACCGTGTCGCCCTTGCGGTTGGTCAGGTGCGCCATTGTCGGCTCGCCCCCACCCACCCCGCCATCGGGCGCGCGCCGCTGTGTGCGGGCGTGAAAGGCCGCAACCTGCGCGCCAAAGCCATCGATGGACCCCGGGCGGTGATCAACACTGGCACCATCGCCAACATCGGCGCGGCGCGCAGCGGCATAGTCCGCGCTCAGCAGGGTTGTAAGCGGGATATCGGCGTGATCGGGATCACCGTAGTACACCTCGCGATCTGCAAAGGCGCGTTTCAGCGTTTCCGTGGTGAGGTGGACGAAATCCGACCCGCGCGGATCGACAGCGTCGAGCGCATCCTTTTCCAGCATGCGCAGGGATTGGAGGAGGACGGGCCCCTGACTCCAGGCCCCGCATTTGAACACCTGCCAGCCGTGATACTCCACGCTGAGAGCCGGTTCGTACGTCGCGGACCATTGCGCCATATCCTGCCCGGTCAGCACGCCCTTGCGGTGCTGCCCGGTGCCATCCATCGGCGCGGTGTCGGCCACGAACCTGTCAATTGTTTCGGCCACAAAGCCAGCGCAAAATGCCCGGCGCGCGGCCTCGATCTGCGCAACCCGGCCCTTGGCGGTTTCCGCTTCGGCCACAAGCTTGTCCCAAAAATCCGCAAGGTCGGGGTTCTTGAACAGGGTGCCCGCTTGCGGCGCAGACCCACCCGGCGTCCATACGGCGGCGGAGGTTGGCCATTCCCTGGCAAAGAAGTCGGCCTGTCCGGCAATCGTGCCTGCAACGCGCGCGAGCAACGGATGCCCGTGACGGGCATAGTATATCGCTGGTGCAAGAACATCGCGCAAAGGCAATCGCCCGTGATCGCGCAGCATCAGCATCCAGGCATCAAACGCCCCGGGTATAACGGTGGCCAGATGGCCTGATCCCGGGATCATATCGAGCCCCTCACCGCGATAGTGTGCGATGGTGGCCCTCTGCGGCGCGACGCCCTGGCCACACACCACAACCGGCTCTTCCCCCGCGACCCGGATCAAGGCAGGCATATCACCCAGCGGGCCGTTGAGGTGGGGTTCGACCACATTGAGAACAAAGCCCATGCCAGCAGCCGCGTCAAAGGCTGTGCCGCCCTCCTCGAGCAATTTCATACCCGCGGCGGATGCGATCCAGTGGGTGCAGGTGACCATGCCAAATGTGCCGGTCAGTTCGGGGCGGGTGGTAAATGTCATTGACGGGCTCGGGCGTTGCTGGGGGTTTAGGTGCAACTTCACCCGGCCCGTCCCGATTTGCAAAAGCAAATCGGTCCCCCGCCGTCTGGGACAGCGGGGGCATGCGTGCGGATCAGGGGATCAAGACGCTGTCGATCAGGTGGATGACGCCATTCGATGTCAGGATATCGGCCTGAATGACGTTGGCTTTTTCCACTTTGACGCCATTGCGCCCGTCAATGTGCACGTTGGCCCCGTTGACCGTGGGCACGCTGAGGCGCTGACCGGCCAGATCGGCGGCCAGCGTTTGGCCGGGCAGCACATGATAGGTTAGGATGGCGACCAGCTGGTCCTTGTTTTCTGGCAACAGCAGGCTTTCCACTGTGCCTGCGGGCAGCGCGGCAAACGCGGCATCGGTCGGTGCAAACACGGTGAAGGGGCCGGGCGATTTCAGCGTGTCGACCAGATCGGCGGCCTGAACGGCGGCGACCAGCGTGTTGAACGACCCTGCCGCGACGGCAGTGTCGACGATATCCGGCGTTGTGTTCATCTCGGCGCAGGCCCCGAGGGCTGCAAGGGTTGCACCGGCAAAGGTCATTTTCACGAAGGAACGGCGTTTCATAGTTGGGGTCTCCTTAAAGTCTGGTCGGCGCGCGGCCATGTTTTGTGGTATTTCGGTCTGATGTCTTTCTAGTGGGAATTTTTCCCACACGAGGCGAAATGACGCAGCGCACTCCTATTTCAAGGTTTTGCGTGGAAAAATTTTCCACGCCCTGTAAGTTTGTCAAATGGCTGAGCAGGAACAGACAGGACGATCAGACGCTTTTTTGCGTGTTCTCAGGGGGTTACTTCGACCTCTGGTGCGCACCATGATTGCGCGTGGATTGACAGCACCCGTTATTTACAGCCTGCTCAAGCGCGTGTTTGTCGAAGTGGCCGAGGAATCTTTTCGCCTGGATGACCGGCCCCTGACCGACAGCCGCATAGCCTTGCTGACCGGGGTGCACCGCAAAGACATCCGTATGATCCGCGCCCAAGAGGACGGCAGCACCACCCAGGCCCGGCGCAAAAGCGCCCTGCTCGCCACCGTTATTGGCCAGTGGATGTCGCACCCTGACTTTGTGGATGCCAACGGCGCTCCGGCGCCCCTGTCCCGCGCCGCCGATGAGGGCACAAGCTTTGAGACCCTCGTTCGGTCCGTCAGCAAAGATGTCCGGCCCCGCACCGTGCTGGACGAGCTGCACCGCGCAGCCCTTGTCGAGATCAGCAGTGATGGCATGCTGTTTTTGCGCGCCGAAGCCGTTGTGGGCACCGCAACTGCATCGGACAAAGAAGTGTTCTTTGGTGCAAACGTGGGGGATCACCTGGCTGCCGCCACCGAGAACCTGTTGTCCGACAGCCCGCCATTTTTTGAACGTGCCGTGTTCTACAACCAGATGACCCCCGAGGCCGTTGACGAGATCGAGACCGCCGCGCGCGCCGGGGCCCAGAGCGTGCTGGAAGAGTTGAACCGCCAAAGCAGCGCATTGCACCGCCGCGATGCAGACGTGGCAGGCCCGCGCCAACGATTTCGGCTGGGCCTGTATTTCTATCGCGAAGACACGGATAGTGGCGACGCAGACGACCCGCAAAGGCCAGACGAGACGTGAAACCAGTGAACAGACGCCATATGCTTGGCTTTTTGGGGAGCACTGCCTTGGTCGGCTGCGCCCTTGGTATTCCAACCGCCCAGTTGGGCGATGACCCGTTTGAAGGTGGCATTGGCGGCACCGGCATTGTCGGCCTTATGACAGGGACGGGCAGTGTGCTGGTCAACGGCTTGCGGGTCGAAGTGCCGGGGACCGCGCGCGTATATATGGCCGGTCAAGTCACAAGCGACGCCGCATTGGTGCCCGGCGTTGCGTTGAGCATCGTGGCGCGCACCACACAGGATCGGTTTGAAGCGCAGCATATCGATGTCGACGTGCCGCTGGTCGGAGTGCTGGTGCGGGCAGACGGCGGATATGCCGTAAATGGGACGCCGCTGGAGCTGGAAGGCGGCGTTCGCGCAGCGCCTCTGCTCGGCCGTCAGGCTGCAGCGCATGGGGTATGGCAATCGGATGGCCGTCTGCGCACCAGCCTGCTGCGCGCCCACAATGGTGACGCGGTGGCGTCGGGCGTGCTTGCGCTTGGCTCTGATGCCGGATGGCGCATTGGGCAGACGCCCGTGGTGCCGCCGCGCGGATTGCGCCTGACGGCGGGGCAGTTTGTGGTGGCACGTGGCGCGTTCGCGGACGGTGTGCTGTCGGCCCAGTCCGTGCAGGTGGGCCGGTTCCGGCGCGGGGGCGGTGCGATCCGCCAGTTGTCGGTTGAGGGGTATCTGGAGCCTGTGGCGACCGCCCCCGGCTTTGCGGTGTCAGGCCTTGGCCACAGCTTTGATCAGCGTCTGATGCTGGCCCCGTTTGCAGCACACCGCGCGGTGTATTTTGGTCCCTATGACGGGCGGTTCCGCGCGCGGCGCGCTGTGGTGCTTCCGAATGCAACCGGCGCACGGCGCACGCTATTGCGGCCCGCGGATGGCGCGGCCTTTGCCGCCGGTTTGACGGGGGATGCTGCCCGCGCGGTGGGTGGCAGCTAGACCGAGACGGCTTGGAGCAGGGTTTCGCGGGGAATGTCCGCCGCGCGACCCCGCAGTTTTTCAGCGCCCCGTTCCAGCACCAGGAACGCATCCCCCAAATCACGGGCGAAATCGAAATACTGTTCGACCAGCACGATCGCCATGTCACCGCGATCGCGCAGCTGCGCGATCACCCTGCCGATTTGCTGGATGATGTTGGGTTGGATCCCTTCGGTGGGTTCGTCCAGCAACAGCAGTTTGGGCCGGGTGATCAGCGCGCGCGCGATGGCAAGCTGTTGCTGCTGCCCGCCTGACAAATCACCCCCGCGGCGGTGCAGGAACTCCTTGAGGATGGGAAAGAGGTCAAACACCTCGTCCGGCACGCTGCGCTCACTGCGCGGCAGACAGGCAAATCCGGTCTCGAGGTTTTCGCGCACTGTGAGAAACGGAAAGATCTCGCGCCCCTGGGGGACATAGGCCACCCCTTGTTGCGCAAGGGCATGGGCGCTGGCCTTGCCGATTTCGGTGCCGTCCAGATGGTACGTCCCGCCCGAACGGGGATGGGTGCCCGAGATCGCCTTGAGCAGAGACGTCTTGCCAACTCCGTTGGTGCCCATAACACAGGTCACCTCGCCCTTTTTGGCGGTGATGTTCACGCGGTTCAGGATCTGGCTGCCGCCGTAGTGCAGCGTCAGATCGCGGATTTCGAGCGTATTAGCGGCCAAGATACACCTCGATCACTTTTTCATCTGCTGTGACGTGGTCCAGGCTGCCTTCGGCAAGCACTGAGCCTTCGTGCAGCACGGTCACCTTGCAATTCAGGCGGCGCACGAATTCCATGTCATGTTCCACAACCACGACAGCGCGGGTTTTTGCTGCCTCGACCAGAATGTCGGTGGTGTGTTCACGCTCTGCCGGGGTCATGCCGGCGGCGGGTTCATCCACCAGCAACAGGCGGGGATCCTGCGCCAGCAGCATCCCAATCTCGAGCCACTGTTTTTGTCCGTGACTGAGTTCGCCCGCTCTACGCGGCAGTTGGTCGGTCAACCCGATCTCATCCGCCAGTTTGGCGACAGCAGCATGGTCATCGGCAGCAGGGCGAAAGCGCAGAACGGCCCAGGGACTACGGTCTTTTTTCAGGGCCATCATCAGGTTGTCGGTGACCGACTGATCTTCGAACACGGTGGGGCGCTGGAATTTGCGCCCAATGCCAAGCTGCGCAATCTTGCTTTCGCTCATGGTCAGCAGCGACACCGACTTTTCGCCAAAAATGGCGCGGCCTTCGTCCGGCTTTGTCTTGCCGGTGATGATATCCATAAATGTGGTCTTGCCTGCCCCGTTGGGGCCGATCACGGCGCGCAGTTCGGGTTCACCAATCTGAAAGGACAGGTTGTTGATCGCCTTGAACCCATCAAAGGATTTAGAGACGCCGGACACTTCGAGAAGGGTGCTCATTTATCCGCCTCCTGTTCGCGCAAAGCGCTGTCATCGGGGCCCAGATCCGCGCCGTGCCGGTTGGGTGTCCCCGCGGGGACAAGATCGATCAGCCCACCGATCCCCTTTGGCGCAAAGAGCGTCACAGCCACAAAAGACAGGCCCAGCAGCACCGTCCACCAGTCTACCCAAGAGATGGTGTAAAAACCCAGATTGATGTCAGGGGCCTGTCCGCCAGTGAACCAGGTTGACACAAGCGACACGAACGCCGCCCCGATCACCGCGCCGTAAAGCCGCCCACGCCCGCCGATGGCGACCCAAACCGCCAGATAGATCGACGCGATGGGCGCGATTTCGGCAGGGTTGATGATACCCGCCTGGGGGTAATAAAGCGCCCCGGCGATGGCGGCGATCACGGCGGTAAGGGTAAAGACGGTGAGTTTATACGCCTCTACCGAGTAGCCGAGGAAGCGCACGCGCGCCTCGTCATCGCGGATGGCACGGATCACCGATCCGAACTTGCCCGAAATCACCCAGGCGCACAGCAGGTATCCCGCCCCCAGCGCAAAGGCCGAGGCCCAGAGGAACCAGATCGACACGGTGGATTGTGGCACGGCATCAAGCCCGGGCAGGTTTTGCAGGCCCGACAGACCGTTATTACCGCGTAGACCGCTGTCGTTTTGGAAGAGGTAGAGCGCGAGTGCCAGTGTCATGGCCTGGGTCAGGATCGACAGGTAGACGCCAGTGACCCGGCTGCGAAAGGCGAGCCAGCCAAAGATCAGCGCAAGCAGTCCGGGCACAATGACGACCGCCGCGAGTTGCAAGGGGAGCGCGTGCGCAAACGCCCAGATGGGCGGGAATTCAGAGGAGCCCACGACGCCAAAGATCTGGGTCGCGATACCTTGCGAGATCTCTGCGGTCGTGGGGGGGAGTGGCGCTGCCGCAAGGCTTTGCACGACGATGAGTTCGGTGCGCGCATACATCAGCCACATGCCGATGGCGTAGCCGCCGATCCCGAAGAATGCCATGTGGCCCAGGCTGAGAATGCCGCAATAGCCCCAGACCACGTCCATCGCCAGCGCCACGAGGCACAGGCACAGGGTTTTGCCCAATGTCTTGACGAAGGAGGTCGAGATGACCCCGATCCCGAACCCTTCGGAGAGCACAGTGACGCCAATGGTAAAGAGCGCAAGGCAGGCGATAAAAATCATCACCGACGGGTGGCGCGCAATGAAGGAGGCGGACCGGGGGCCAGCCCCCAGACCCCCGGGATATTTTGGGCCAAGAGAAGGAGTGGTGTCGGTCATATCACGCCTCTGCCGCGCGGCCCTTGAGGGCGATGATCCCTCGGGGGCGGAACTGGATGAACAGGATGATGAAGAGGATCATGTAGGTTTGCGCCGCCAGAGTGTTGGACGGGTTGAGCCATTCGATGCCTTTTTGCAGGGT
>JBCCBC010000063.1:0-12040 GCA_039814435.1 Pseudomonadota bacterium | reverse complement strand
TGCGTGATGCGGTGAAATTGGGGGCTAAATGAATGGGTTGCGGACAAACCGGACTTAGCTTCTGGTTCGGCCAATGGCTCCTTTCCTTACGGTGCGAGAGCCGCGGAGAACTGTTTGGGCAGGGAGCAGGTCAAGACGCCTGCAGCCTAGACACCGGCCAGCCTTATATGGTCGATTTTTTCTGCGAATACCTGCGCTGTGTCTTGCCAGCCGGGCAAGCCGGCGGCGCGTCGGGTGGCAAGTCGTGACAAACGTGCCGTTTCCTGCGGCGAGGTTAGGATATTGCGCAAGGCTTGTGCCAAGGCAGCTGGATCATCGGGTGGTACAAGGGATCCAGCATCCCCCACCGTCACCGGGACGGCACCCACGCGGCAGCTTACCACAGGAAGGCCGAACATCATCGCTTCACTCAGTACCAGGCCGTACCCTTCGTAACGTGTGGCAAGCGCAAAGATCGAGGCGGCATTGAACCGGCTATTCAGGGCCATCTGATCCAGTTCGCCAGCAAAACGCACCCGTGCGGTAAGGCCAAGGGCAGCCGTCTGGGCGCGCAGGCTGTCGGCATAGGTCTGATCATGTGCGTTGCCGACGATCTCGGCCTGCCAGGGCAGGTCGGACAGGTGTTCCAATGCCGCCAGCAGAATGTCATGCCCCTTGCGCGGGGCCAAAAGGCCAACCGACAGTATGAGCGGGGGATCCATCACGCGTCGGTTTACCACGGGTCGGTCAAACCCCGGCGACGCGATTGTTATCTGGTCTGCCACGCCGCCAAATTCGCGGCACAGGATCGCCTTTGTCTCTGGGCTGGGTACGATGGTGTGGGCCACATGGCGCAAGGCGGCGGCCTCATTCTTGCGCAAAAAGGCGGCGCGCGCAGGCGTCAGTCCGGTTTCCAACCCGAGTGGATGATGGATCATCGCAATCACAGGCGCTTTGACCTGCGCGAGGCCTTCAGGGTCAATTGCGCCAAACACCAGACCATCCAGAATGATGACGTGATCGACGGGAACGTCGCGCAAGGCCGCAAGCGTGATTGCCATGTCATCAGCGGTTGGATCGGGAAAACCTTCGGGCAGTTGCAGGTGCCGGGTTGCGCAGCCAATCGCATTCAGTGCGTCCAATACGCGTGCCTCGTAGATGAACCCGCCGGTGCGGCGGTTTTTATCCCCAGGGATTGCGAAGACGGCCTTAGTCAAATCACCTGCTCCCTGGCATAGATGCGCAGAACGGCGCGTTCCAACGCAGCAACCGCCCCGTAAACGGCCATCGCCACAGCCGCAAGGACGACAACACAAGACCAAAGCATGGCGTAGTTCGACGTGCTTGCCGTCATGGCCATCAACACGCCGATGCCCTTGCCTGTGGCAAGCCATTCTACTGTTGTGACGGCCAGCAACGCTGCCGGCACCGCCATGCGGGTCGAGGCGAACAGGCCCGGCAGCATGGCGGGTATCTGCGCTGTGCGCAGCAGGGTCCAACGGCTCGCCCGGTAGCTGGCAAACAGGTCCACGATCTGACCCGGTGTCTGGCGCAACCCTTGCTGGCAGGCGACCAGTGTGGGGAAAAAGATCATCACAGCCACCACTACGGCGGTGCCTACAATACCGCGTCCAAAAGCGAGCACCAGCAGCGGCGCGGTGGTGATGATCGGCACGGCACGCAGAGCGATGGCGACAGGCAGCATCGCGCTGGACAGTGCAGGGGCCAGCGCCAAAAGGGCCGCAAGGCCCGCCCCCAGCGCCAGGCCCGCAATATATCCCGGCAGCGCAAATGCCAGCGTTTCAGACAGGGCCGAAAACAGCGTGGTCCTGTTGGCAGGTACCGCAAGAAAGGCCCAGACATCACCGGGCCGTTTGGCAAAGAACGCGTTGAGGTCAAAGGCATCCATCGACACCTGCCACAGAAGCAAAACAAGGGCGGCGATGGCCCCCATCTCGATCAGCCGCATCAATGGCGACCGCGCGCACGCTGCACTTGACGCAGTCAGCAGAATCACGGGTGTATATCCAACAGCGCGACGCCCAAGCAGGCCAATTGCGCCGTAGGCGAGCATTGCAATCAAGGCCGCCAGCAGGGCAAGGCCCCATGTCGCATCGGTCTCAAGCCCCCGCATCGCGCGCAGGGTCAGCACGCCAAGCCCGCGTTCGGCACCCGTGAATTCCCCGATCATTGCCCCCAGAAAGGCGGCAGGCGCGCTGATTTGTAGCCCCGTGAACAAGAAGGGCAGGCTGGCTCTTGCCCGGACCTTGATCAGCGTCGAAAACCGCCCGCGCCCATAGATGGCCATCAGGTCTGTCCAAGTCTGCGAAATTGCCCGCAGCCCGACCAGCAGAACCAGCAGCGTCGTGAAATAGACGGCCAGTGCGGCCAGAGTGATCTGGGGCCCGGTGCCAGGACCGAACAGCACCCGCAGGATCGGCCCGCTGGCGATCAGGGGGATACAAAAGACAAGAAGCGCAAGGGCCGACAGTGCGCGTTCACTGCGCGGGGCCAAGATGATAGCGCCTGCCAACAGCATGGCGGCAAGGTTTCCCCATATGAACCCTTGTGCGGCGTTCAGCGTTGTTTCAACCGCAGCGCGTGATAATAGGCCTGCGTTGTCGATGAAATAGGCCAGGATCGCACGTGGAGAGCTGATCAGGACGGTGCTTTGCCCGCTCAATGCCAGCTCCCACAGGCCCAGACCAAGAGCCACCCAGAACACGATGCGCATGCCCTGCATCACGCGCCTTCCAACGCGTCATAAATCGCGCCTGTCAACGTACGGAACGCGGCAGTTTCCATCCGCGCGAAGTCGCGTGGCCCCGGCAGGTCGACGTCGACGTCCGAGACAATCCGCGCAGGCCGGGCTGACAGGACCAGAACCCGGTCCGACAGCAACACGGCCTCTTCCACCGAATGGGTGACCAATACCACTGTCGCCCCACGCGCGCGCCACAGGGGCGGCAGGTCCCGGTTCAACCGTCGCCGGGTCATGGCATCGACGGCCCCGAACGGTTCGTCCAGCAGCAGCACCGAGGGTCGCGAAATCAGACCGCGTGCAATAGCGGTACGTTGGCGCATACCCCCCGACAATTCGGCGGGGCGATGATCGCCAAAGCCGCTGAGGCCCACCAGATCAATCAGCGCATCCACCCCGTCGACAGGCTTGCGCGCCAGTTCGGCGCCCAAGGCAATATTTGCGCGCACTGACCGCCATGGCAACAGCGACGGGTCCTGAAACGCCATGGCCAGCGCGCCGCGCCGCGCCACGGCTTCCGGTGGGTCATCCCCCAGCGCAATGGCCCCGCTGTCAGGTGCCTCCAGCCCCGCGATCATGCGCAGCAGAGTGGATTTGCCGCAGCCCGATGGGCCCAGCAACGCGGTGGTTTGCCCCGCCCTGAAGGTCATGGAAAATGGGGCCACAGCCTTGGTCTTGCCAAAGCGTTTTGTGACATCGGTACACGTGATTGCAACGCCCGTCATGGCAGAGCCACCCTTGGGCGAGTTCAGCTATAGGCTTCTTCTATCAGTGACGCGTCCCACAGGTCGGCGGGCACGTCCTGACCGAGCAGCGCAAGCGTTTCGATATTTGACGCGACCGAAGCATCCGTGAAGCGGCCAAAGTTTTTTGCACCGTTTAATCCCGGGAACATCAGGCCAACTTGTCGTTGTGCCTGTAGCTTTTGGGTTTCCAGATCGAGGCCCGCATCGGGGAACATCTCAACCGTCAATGCGGCGGCAGCGTCTGTGTCGGCAAGGTAGTCATTCCACCCCCGCACCTCGCCCCGCAGCAGTGCGATCAGGTCTGCGCGCCGGTTGGCGATCGTGTCTTCCGTTGCGATGTAGGTTTGCGAATGCAGCGCATAACCGAAATCGCCCATCAGCATCGTGGTGTTGCCCACACCCTGCACCGTCATAGCCACAGGCAGATCAGTGGCCCAGCACAGCAGGCAGTCCACCTGACCGCTGACCAGCGGGGCGGGGTCGTATTGGGTTGGCACAACCTCGATCTGGGTGATGTCGAGGTTGTTCAGCGTGCAGAACGCCTGCAACACCGGCGTGTTGGCCACGGCCATGCCGATGCGTTTGCCGATGAGGTCTGCGGGCACGCTCACCGGATTTTCATTGAGCGAAGCGATGGCAAAAGGGTTTTTCTGCATTGCCACGGCGATGATCTTGAACGGCGCGCCCTGCGCCACCGCAGCAGCGGTATAGTCGGCAGCCGAAATACCAACCAATGCAGAGCCCGACACGACGGGCGGCTCGACCGGGGCATTCGGTCCGCCTTGGGTCAAGGACACATCAAGGCCCTGATCCGCCCAATAGCCACGATTGGCTGCGATGTAGCTGCCCCCGAATTGCACGGAATGCAGCCAAGACAATTGAAAATTCACCGATGTGGCAGCCATCGCAGGAATCCCTGCGACAGTTGCCGCAGCACCGGCAGCGGAAGTTTGCAGAAAGAAACGGCGGGTCAGGTGTGCAGGTTGGGTCATGGCAGGTCATGCTTTCTTTTTGATAGGGAGGGGTTGGGAATAAGTCTGGGTGATCAGGATCAGTGCGCCGGGCAATACGGCGATGAAAGCGACAACGCCGTAAGCGATGCCCGCAGCGATTCCTGCGCTGGCCGGAGCGCCAACCAGCGGAAACAGGGCCGCGGCCGCGCCTTCGCGCCAGCCCCAGCCGCCCACAGACAGCGGGATCAACATCGCACACAGCACCAGTGGGATCAGCGTGGCCCAGCCGCTTGGCGGGATGGCGGTGCCGACGGCGCGGGTGGCGGCGTAAAAACCAAGGATCAGGCACAGCGTCGTGATGACCCCGTGCACGACCATCTCGGGACGACGCAGACCGCACAACGTTGTGCACAGGAAGCGCCCCGTGGCCGTGTGGGTGCGTGCAAGGGCAAAGACCACAACGGCAGCGGCCAAAAGCACGGCCAACGTGCCCCAGGCCAGTCCCGCCCAGTGCGGACCACCGGGGATCACAAGGGCAACGGCAAATCCCGCGCCCATCAGGCCCAGAAGTGCGATCTGGCCCAGCAACCGTTCGGCCGCGACGGATTGTGCGGCGAGGGCTAAGCCGGACGTGCCATGAAGGCGCACAGCACGCGTCACGTCCCCCGCAACGCCACCCGGCAATGCCGTGTTGATCAGTTGTGCAAGGTAGTATTCGCGCAAGGCCACCCGGTACCCAAGCGTGATGTCAAAGCAACGCGCCACCAGTTGCCAGCGCCGCGCCATGGACACGGTGGCCAGCGTCAGAGACGCCAGAGCCACGATGATCCACATGGGATCAGCCCCGCGCAACTGGGCGGCAACCGCCGCCGGATCGCTCCACCAGAGCATTAGTCCAAGGACGGCAAGGGAGACACAAATCTTCAGGAGACGAGGGCTCATTGGAACATCATTCCGGAGATGTGATCCAAGGTGAATGCGGCAAGAAAGTCATTGCGGAAGCTGTCCATGCGGCGCACTGGGCCGTCGCTTGCGGGGATTAATCCTTCGCTCCAGCCCCAGTGGGCGATCCGTTCCAGCACCTGTGGCGGTCCGATCATGTGCACGGCCACATCCATGTTGTCGCTGCCAGCCACAAAGCCTGCAGCCTGATGATCCCCGGCCACGATGATCAATGGGGCGGTGTCCCCCAACCGGGCCACATGGGAAAACGTGGCACGCAGACTGTAATCCACTGAACGTCCATAGGCGGCGCGTACCGCGTCGCGGTCCCGCCATAGCTCTTTCGGGGCAGGCCCGCGCGCGGCCATTTCGTTAAAGACCGTGCCGTCGCCGACGTCTTCCCATGGGACCATGTCGGCAATAGGTGTCCAAGGCGCATGGGACGAGATCAGTGCGACCTGCATGAAATCGGGGCGCGGGTCAGGCGGCAGGAGTGTCGCATAATTGGCAAGCGTGAACTGATCGGGCATCGTGACCCAGCGAAATGCGTCCCCTTTGTAGGGGATGTCAGCCGCCGGGATCACATGGTCAAAACCCATCACCAGACTTTCGGGCCAGCCCACCGTGATCGCGGGCATGATGGCCGACGTGCGATACCCCGCATCCTGGGCAAAGTGGAACAGCCATTTCTGACCGCTGGCCAGCATCGCATTGTACCGCCCGTTATCTGATGTCCACAGTCCGCTGGCAAACGCCCCATGGGCGAGCCAGCTTTGACCGCCCGACGTAGGTGAGGTCAGCCAGCCACTTTTCATGGTCATGCCGGTTTGGGCGATCTCGCGCTCGGCGGCCTCCAATGTGGCCAGATGCGTCGGGGCGTAAAGTGGATTTTCGAAACTGGCCCGCCCATAGCTTTCGATCCAGATCAGGATAACTTCCCGTCCCTTCAGCGCGTTCAGCAAGCCAGCTGCATCGGCGTAGCTGTCGTTTTGTGCGTCCTTGGCAAAGCGGGCCAACTCGATCGCGGTCTGCTGCACCTCGACCCCGCGTTTGAAGGTCAGGCGGCTGGTCCACGCCGTGCCCGGCGGGCTTTTGTCAAACTGCCAGTATTCAAGGTGATGGCCTGCATCCGCAACGGCCCACCCGGCGCCCAAAACCGCGAATACCGCAGCACCGCTGCGCAGGGCTTTTGGTACCCCAAGGCTTGCCCAGGCGCGCAGACTGCGATCCAGCACAAAAAACAGCAGGACAACCGCGACGCCTGTGCCAAACACGCTCAGCGCTGTTAGAACGCTGCCGATGCTGTCGCGCAAAAGGGACAGGCCCGCGCCGATCAGAAACGTGTCGAGGATCGGATTGAAGGTGCGGTTGAACGCGCTGAACATTGCAAAATCTGCGAGTTTGATGATCGTGGCGATCACCAGCACGAGCGCCAGCAGATAGCTCAGGCCCCATCGCCGCCCCACCGCGACCATGAGCAACAGCAACACGGGCAGTTCCAGCGGCCAGCGGTTCAGCGCACTCCACTTCATTGTGCCTGGATGGTTGGGAAGCACCAGCACCGCAAAGACGACAGCCGCCGCAAGGATCAGCGAAACAGCGCGCCTCATCCAGCACGCCGTGTGAGCCACAGAATGTCGATCAGGAAAGACCAACACAGCAACAGCGCCGCCGCAATGCCTATAGGCAGTGCAATGATCTGCGGGGTCAGGGGAAAGACCAGAATGATCAGGGCCGCGATCTGGACAACGCAGATGGCTTTGCGTCTGAATGCCTCGGGCAAGGGGGCGCGCAATGCGGGCGTGACCCACGCGGCGGCCACGAATGCGTATCGCATCAAGCCAAGGATCAGGATTTCGGGCCCTGTCGTGCCACTCAGCAGCAACCAGACTGCGATGACGGCGCCAAGGGCGGCGTCGGTTTCCATATCAAATCGGGCACCGAAATCCGAAACAAGCCCCGCCCGCCGCGCCAGCCACCCATCCGCGCCATCAAGGACAAAGGCACTCACCGCCACCGCGCATACAAGCCATGGCGACGCATGCGGCGCGACCAATGACCCGCCTAGAAAGGCAACCATCGCGACGCGGGCCAGCGTCACACCGTTGCAGGCCCCCAGCACCGGATGGGGATAGCTGTGCAGCATTCCGTATCCTGCAATCATCACCGCCACGCCAAACACCGCCAATGGCACCGTGGCTGTTCCAAAGGCGAGCAACGCAGCCATGCCCAGACAGACGCTCAAAAGTGCCGCCAGAGACAGAAGGGCCGCCAGCGGGGTCCGGCTGTCAATGCGGTGTGTCGCCAAATGTGGAGAGCTTCGAAACATGAGGTATTCCATCTACTTCGCCATCGAACCTAGGTCAGGGGCGCACGTCGTACAGATTGGTTAACACCCCACAGCGCGAAAAATGCGATGTTGTCACGGAACTGTGATGTCAGCCACCACCGGCAAATGATCAGAGGCGCGTGCCACCTCGACTGTATCAATGGCGCGCATGCCCAGCACCACGCCCGGAGCGTCCGTCAGGATGCGATCCAACGGCAGCAGGGGCCGTGTGCTGGGAAAACTGCGCAACACCGGGCCACGCAGGCGGGTGCCCAAAAGGCGGGGGCGAAACATTGCCCCGCCCCACGGGCGCCATTCATTCAGATCTCCCAGCAGGATCGTCTGCATGGCGGGGCGGCGGCGCAGGTACTGGCCAATGGTCCGCATCTGCACGATGCGCAGCGGCTGGGACAGCGACAAATGCGTGGATATGATGCGCACAAGGCCCGATCCGCATCGCACTTCGAGCGAAACCGCTCCGCGATGACAATGGCCTGGCAGGTCAATCACATCTGCGTGGGTGCGCCGAAGTGTGGGGGATAGAAACAGGATGGTGCCCAGAAATCCGTCACTTTCAGGGCCCCAGCGCAAGGACATATCGTGTACATATTCCAGCCCCGATCGGGAGGCGATGTCGCCAACATCAAGGATACCTGCATGCGGGCGACACTCTGCGTCGGCCTCTTGCAGGGCCAGCACATCCAGACCAAGGGGCGCAAGACTGTGATCAATGGCTTGCACAACCCGCTCAGGGTCAACCAGACCATCGGTTCCTTTGGCACGGTGCACATTCCATGTGGCGCAGCGCAGACGCTGTAATGTCATGACCAAAAGCTGCCTTCGCCGAACATTGCACTATATGATCGCAAGATAGGCCAAGCGTATCGCTTGGCGACATTTACCCGCCCTGACCTTTGGATAAACAAAGAGAGTGATAGAATGATACGCACCCTTCTTGCCTCGACCGCCCTGATCGTTGTTGAAACTGCTGCCGTTCAGGCGGACATGGCGCGCTATGAACTCGATCTTGAACACACGGTGGTGTATTTTACCGTTGATCACATTGGATATTCCAAGACATTAGGCATTTTCACCGAACTGGGCGGGGAGTTCATGTTTGACGCCGACAGCCAGACCCTTGGGGATGTGTCGGTCAGCATTGACGCCGGATCGGTCAACACCTTCAATGCAGCGCGCGACGGCCATGTAAAGAACCGCGATTTCCTGCACGTGTCGGAACACCCGCAAATCACCTTTGTGGCCAGTGGCGGTGCGCCCAGCAGTAACACTGCGGGCACCGTCACAGGGGATCTGACGATACTTGGCGTCACGCAGCCCGTGACGCTTGATGTGACTTTGAACAAGGCGGCGGCCTACCCGTTTGGTCACCAGCGCGAGGTGCTGGGCCTGTCTATGTCCACAACCATCCAACGCAGCGCCTTCGGCATGGACTACGGCGTGGCCAACGGGCTTGTGGGGGACGAAGTGATCATCAATATCGAAACCGAAGCGATGAAGATGGAGTGATGTGCGGACGCATTAAACGTCACAGGTGATAGCGGCGTCGGGTGACCGCGCTGCACAAAAAGGTGAAAACGTCTGTTGGCAAGGATGATCACAGGCGTGGTGCTGGCAACAGCCCTTCCTATCGACGGAAACCGCCCTTGCCCAACGTCGCGTTGCCGCCGTCGATGTGCAACCAGTCGAGGCGCGCATGCTGTCCGAAACTGTCACCGTGTTTACCGAGATCGCAAAGGCCCGCAACGGATCGGTGGCCAAACGCGTTGCGGGCAGCGTCGAAGTCAATCATTTTCTGGTCGGTTAAAGCGTTCAGGATGGCGATCTACTGGTCGAATTGAACCGTGATTTGCTGCAAATCCGGGCCCGATAGGCGGAGGCCCAGATTGCCGAGGCAGAAGCAACCGTCGCCACCGGTGATGTGCGCCTTGCCAGTACATAAACCTCTTTTGACCAGGTGGGCGCACTGCGCGACCCGTCCTCATTCTCGCAAGGTAGGTTCGACACGGTGCAGTCAGATCTGCAAGTGGCCCGCGCCCAGCTGACAGAGGCGCAAGTCCGGTCGAAACGAACTGATGAACCCGATCCGCTGCACCATCGACCGCCTTGTTGCTGTGATCGCTGCCGTTATGATCGCGGTGCTGTTTTGCGCCATCGCCCTTGACCCGCATCCCGGTCCAGCTGGCCCCTGATGTGCGCAAGCCCATCGTGGTGGTTGAAATCGCATGGCCCGGTGTCACCCCTTCAGAGGTGGGCGCGAGATCGTGAACCTGCAGGAAGAGGCATTGCGCGGGCCTGAGGGCCTCGAGATCATTGCGTTCAGGTCGCGTGGGGGCGAAGCTGAGGTGACGCTGGAATTCACGCTAGGCACGGATATGGGCGACTGCCTGCTGCTGGTGTCAAACTGGCTGGATCGGGTGAGCGGCTATCCGAACGTGGCGGATGAACCCATGCTTAACACGTCGGGTTCAGATCACATCCCCATCGCGTGAGTGATCCTGACCGCCGCCGAAGGCAATACCAAAGACATCGCGACCTACCACGATTTCATCAAAAATACCGTGCAGGACCAGTTGGAGCGGGTCGAATGTACTTCGGCCGTCAATCTGTTCGGCGGGGTCATGCGCGAATTGCAGATCATTGCCGCTCCGCTCCGCCTGTCACGCTATAACCTGATGGTGCCGAAGGTGGTGCGCATCCTGCGGGTTAAAATATCCCGATCTCTGCCGGGGATCTGGACGAGGGCAAGCAGCGCTATGTGGTGCGCACCAAAGGGAACCTGAACACCGAAGAGGCCATTCGCAATGTCGTTTTGCGCTCGGGCGCGGCGACGGGGGGCTTGGGTCAGGGGCGCGTAACGGACTTGGCCGATGTGGCCTTTTCCTACGCAGATGCGACCATGCGCCTGCGCTTTCGCGGGGACCTAGGGCTGGCGTTCAACATCGTACGCGAAGCTGGTGCAAACGTCATTTCGGTGATGGAAGACATCCGCACCGGGCTGTCCGACCTTGCCGACGGGCCGGTGGCAGATGCGGGCCTGCAGATGAGGCAGGTCTATGACGAAACAATCTATATCAACGGCGCGATCAGCCTTATGATGCAAAACATATAGATCGGCGCGGTGCTTGCGGCCCTGATCCTCATGCTATTTCTGCGCAGTCCGCGCGCCACGCTGGTGGTGTCGCTGTCGTTTCCTGTGTCGATCGTGGCGACCTTTGTGGTGACGGCGTTGACCGGGCGCACGCTCAACGTCATCTCGCTTGCCGGCATAGCCTTTGCCGTTGGTATGATTGTTTGTGCAACCTTCTTCGTACTCGAAAACATCTTCCGCCTGTGCGAGGCGGGCAGGCTGCGGTGCGAGGCTGCCTATGGAGGGGCGCGACAGGTCTGGGCGCGACACTTGTGTCAGCGCTTACCACGGTGCCGGTCTTTGTTCCGATCCTGATCATGCAGCTTGAGGTTGGGCAGCTGTTTCGTGACATCGCCGTTGCGATTTCGGTGTCGGTGCTGTTGTCGCTTGTGGTCGCTGTGATTGAAATCCCCACGCTTGCCTCTCGCTTGCTGAGCGAGAGGGAACAGAACCCGACGCTGATGTAGGGGATCGACCATCTGGCGCGGAGGGTTCCGGGCGCTGGTACTGTTCTATGTGCGCTGGACTGTGCGCTCGCGTCCGCTGGGGTTGATGATGGTGCGGGGATCGCAGGCGGAGCGGTCTTTGCCAACATCACCTTCCTACCTCGGCTCGAATACTTGCCTGAGGGGAACCGAAACCTTGTCTTTGGCCTGATCATCCCGCCGCCGGGCTACAACCTTGATACCACGCAAAATGTCGCCGAACGGATCGAAAATGTGGCCAAACCCTTGTGGGAGGCTGGCCCCGAGCGGCAAACCGAAGAGGGAACGGCCACAATCGACAACTTCTTTTTCGTGGCAACGCCGTGCAATTCACTTGTGGGGGCCAGTGCCATGGACGGCGTGCGCAAGCGAACTGATTGCGGTGCTATCGCGACTTATCTTTGCCGAACCAGGGACGTTCGGATTCATGACACAGCCATCGCTGTTTGGGCACGGGGTCGGCAGGGGGCGTACGATCGAGTTGAACGTATCCAGTCAGAATCTTGACGATAGTCTTGCGGTGGCGGGTCAGGCGGCAGCCATGGTGTCCGGCCTCTTGCCCGGTCCTAAGGCCATCAGTTCCGTCCCTTCCCGGATGTGGAACTGGACGCGCCCGAGGCGCGGTTAAAAGAGCAAACTATGGAAACTATTTTTGTCAGCAGAGAAGCAGAGCTCAATGTCCTGGGTCAATATTTGG
>JBCCBC010000127.1:0-8238 GCA_039814435.1 Pseudomonadota bacterium | reverse complement strand
TGGGCTGCTTGACAGAACCTATCCCGCGCCGATCGTGGATGTGGCAGAGGCGGCGCGCGAGGCGCGCCAGCGGGTCTGGGCCGTGCGCAAGGGCGGCGCGTTTCGCAGCGAGGCCGCCCGTGTTGTGGACAAGCACGCCAGTCGCAAAGACCCCCAAGGCCACTTTGTAAACGACCGCGCCGCCAAGAGCCGTAAGGCGGGCGTGCCGCCCGCCCGGGACACGCGCCAAATGGGATTTGAATTCTGATGGGGCGGATGCGCAAGAAGGCTGACCTGCCGCAAAAGATGTGCCCGGTCTGCAACCGGCCCTTTGGCTGGCGCAAGAAGTGGGCCGCGGTCTGGGAAGACGTCAAATACTGTTCGGAGCGGTGCCGCAGGACAGCCAAAGGGTAGTGTCCCCGCGGGGACAGCCCGTTCGGGCGTCGCACCGGATTTTTACCACTGCGATTTTGCTGTGTCGGATCAGCCGCTTGTCGCGCGTGCGGTCGCGTCGCCCTTTGTTAACCGGGAGTCTGGCAGGATGACGCCCGACGGGGCGCGGGGGCTCGTTCTCATCTGATTACGCATGGCGATACATCCGGCGATGACTTGGCGTGGATCTGACGCGCGACACGACCCGCGACGCGGCTCGGGCTGGAGTTGACTGCGTTTTAAGCGCCCCCGAACCTGTTTTTATGTTTGGTAATATTATTTGACCAATGTTGTTTACGATAGGAAACTTTTTCTCTAAGCCTTTCCCCAAGATCAGAATCCCCCGCGAGAACCCAACGCGAGTATCCAAGTCAGGAGGGCACCAAATGTCGACATATGTGGAACGGGCCGAATTGCAGGTTGCAGACGAACTGGCGCAATTCATCGAAACGCAGGCCCTGCCGGGCACGGGCGTTGCGTCGGCCGATTTCTGGGCCGGGTTTTCGGCGCTGGTGCATGACCTTGGCCCCAAGAACCGGGCCCTGCTGGCGGACCGCGCCGCCATTCAGGCCAAGATCGACGACTGGCATATCGCCCATCGCAGTGCCCCTCATGACGCAGAGGCCTATGAGGCGTTTCTGCGTGAGATCGGTTATCTGGTGCCCGAAGGCCCTGACTTTGAAATCGAGACCGAGAATGTGGACCCCGAGATTGCCGCGACCCCCGGCGCGCAGTTGGTGGTGCCGATCATGAACGCCCGCTTTGCTTTGAACGCAGCCAATGCGCGCTGGGGCAGTTTGTATGATGCGCTTTATGGCACGGATGCGATGGGCGACTTGCCGACCGGCAAAGGCTATGACGCGGATCGCGGTGCGCGTGTGATTGCCTGGGCCAAGGGGTTTATGGACGGGGCGGTGCCGCTGGACGGCGCGACCTGGGCCGATGTGGACCACATGGGCGTTGCGGATCACGCGCTGGTTCTGAAGGCAGGCGGTCGCGCCGTCGCGCTCGCCGACCCGGCGCAATTTGCAGGCTCCACCACCTCCGATGACTATGGCTGTTATCTGTTCACAAACAATGGTCTTGGGATTGAGGTGCTGACCAATCCCGATCACCAGATCGGGGCGACGGACCCGGCAAACATCTCTGCCATCAATCTGGAATCCGCCCTGTCCACCATCATGGACTGCGAAGACAGCGTGGCGGCTGTAGACGCCGAGGACAAAGTGCTGGCCTATGGCAACTGGCTGGGCCTGATGAAGGGCGATTTGTCCGAAACCTTCGAAAAGGGCGGCAAGACGGTCACCCGCCGCATGTTCAACGACTTTACCTATGCCGCCCCGGATGGCGCGCCATTGGTGGTCAAGTGCCGCAGTCTGATGCTGATCCGCAATGTCGGCCACCTCATGACAAACCCCGCCATTCTGGACCGCGACGGCCTTGAGATTGGCGAGGGTCTGATGGATGCCATGGTCACCACCCTGATTGCCATGCATGATCTGGCCAAGACGGACGGACCGCGCAATTCGGTCACAGGCTCCGTTTATGTGGTCAAACCCAAGATGCACGGGCCTGTCGAGGTCGCTTTTGCGGACGAGATTTTTACCCGCGTTGAAAAGGTGCTGGCCTTGCCTGCCAACACCGTCAAGCTGGGCATTATGGACGAGGAGCGCCGCACCTCTGCCAACCTCAAGGAGTGTATCCGGGCGGCCAAATCGCGCGTGGCCTTTATCAACACGGGGTTCCTGGATCGCACGGGTGATGAGATCCACACCAGCATGGAAGCCGGCCCCATGATCCCCAAGGGCGAGATGAAGGGCGCCCCCTGGATCGCGTCCTATGAGGATCGCAATGTGGATATCGGTCTGGCCTGCGGTCTGAAGGGCCGCGCACAGATCGGCAAGGGCATGTGGGCCATGCCCGATCTGATGGCCGACATGCTGGAGGCCAAGATTGGCCATCCCCGTTCGGGTGCGACCTGTGCCTGGGTGCCGTCCCCCACGGCGGCCACCTTGCACGCTACCCACTACCACAGCGTTGACGTCATGGCCCGCCAGGACGAGATCAAGGCGGGCGGCCCCCGTGGCACCCTGGCTGATCTGCTGACCATTCCGGTCGCTGTGGGCCGCAACTTTTCCGAACCCGAGATTGCCCGCGAGATGGAGAACAACGCCCAGGGCATTCTGGGCTATGTGGTGCGCTGGGTGGATCAGGGTGTGGGCTGTTCCAAAGTGCCCGACATCAACGATGTGGGTCTGATGGAGGACCGCGCCACCTGCCGGATTTCGGCGCAGGGCATGGCCAATTGGCTGCACCACGGTGTTGTCAGCGAAGACCAGGTGCTGGCCGCATTGAAAAAGATGGCCGAAGTTGTGGATCGCCAGAATGCGTCTGATCCGTCTTATCTGCCCATGGCCCCTGGCTTTGACGGCGTTGCCTTTCAGGCCGCGTGCGATCTGGTGTTGAAGGGCCGTGTGCAGCCCTCGGGTTACACCGAGCCTGTGCTGCATGCCCGCCGTTTGGAGTTCAAAGCGGTCTGAGCCGGTGCAGGGGGGCTGTCTGCCCCCCGGCTGCGCCTCCCCCCGAGGATATTTTGAGCCAAGAGAAGAAACAGGGCACGCGCGGCTGTGTCCGTAAAGGAGAACAGAGATGACCATTTCATTGCGCAAGGCGCGTACCATAATCCGCAAGACCCTTGAAAAGGGCCGTGAGCTGGAGTTGAAGCCCCTGTCGGTGGTTGTTTTGGATGCGGGCGGCCATGTGCAGGCCTTTGAGCGTGAAGATGGCGCATCCCCGGGCCGCTTTGCGATTGCCCACGGTAAGGCCTATGGGTCGGTCATGTTGGGCATGGCGGGGACCGCGCAGATGGCGCGCGCCGAGGCGCAGGCCTATTTCATGGGTGCGGTGAATGGTTTGTTTGCCGGGCAGGTTGTCCCTGTTCCCGGTGGTGTGCTGCTGCGCGACAAGAAAGGTGGCGTCATTGGCGCGGTTGGCGTGACCGGCGATACATCCGATAATGACGCCATTGCTGCCGTCGCCGGTGTTGAGGCGGCGGGTCTTGTGGCTGAAATTTAGGCGCTGTGCCTGTTGCGGCTTTGCGCACAGTGCTCTGCGCGCGGGTCGCTCTATGACGGGGCGGGATGCCGGATTATACGGGTGTAACAGTTTTGTGTGCACGAGGATTCTATGGCCCGCCCCATTATCGGTATCATTTCCAATCACCACGTCATCAATGATGAATACGAGGTGCAGGCTGCCGGCTTGATCAACATCTCGGCTGTGGCGGATGTGGCGAAGGGTTTGCCGCTGTTGGTGCCTGCGGATCCGGACAAGGTTCACATAGAGGATTTGCTGGAGCACTGTGCCGGTTTCGTCTTTACCGGTGGTCGCGCGAACGTGCACCCCGAGGAGTACGGCGAAGAGCCCACGGAGGCCCACGGCGCCTTTGATCGCAAGCGTGACGGCGTGACTTTGCCGCTTATTCGCGCGCTGGTGGAGCGTGGCCAGCCCTTTTTGGGCATTTGCCGGGGCTTTCAGGAGGTGAATGTGGCCATGGGCGGCACGCTTTATCCTGAGATCCGTGATCTGCCCGGCCGCGACAATCACCGCATGCCCCCGGATGGCACCATCGAGGAAAAGTTCGCCTTGCGTCACGATGTGACCTTTGGCGAGGGCGGTGTGTTTCACAAGTTACTGGGTGCCCGGTCGGTGCCGACAAACACTCTGCACGGGCAGGGTATCAAGACCCCTGGCCCTCGTGTGATTGTGGATGGGCATGCCCCTGACGGAACGCCCGAGGCCATCTACATCGACGGTGCCCCCGGTTTTTCGCTGTCTGTACAGTGGCACCCGGAGTGGAATGCCGAAGCTGATCCCGTGTCACGCCCGCTGTTTGAAGCCTTTGGTGCGGCGTGTCGGGATTGGGCTGACGGGCGGCGTGCGCGCCCTGTTTTGCGCAGCGCCTGAGTGTGCGGCGCGCCATTTAATCCGGCGTTAACCTTGATCGGGCTAGCGTTGGGTTATGCCCAGTTACATCAGATCAAAGTCCCCCGGTGACACCTATTTCTTTACGGCGCGGGGTGCGTGCCGCGGCACTGACCTGTTTGTGCGTCATGTGGATGTGCTGCGCCGCGCCGTTGTGCAGACCAAGGCGCGCTATCCGTTTGTGATTGATGACATCGTTGTGTTGCCGGATGTCATTCACTGCATGTGGACGCTGCCCGTGGGGGATGCCGATTTTTCGCGGCGTTGGCGGATGCTGAAAAGCCAGTTTTCGCGCCATGTGGACGCGCCGCACCCTGTTGACGGTATGCGGTTGCGACCCGGTGAAAAGGGGCTGTGGCAGCGCCGATTTTGGGAACATGTCATACGGAACCCCGAGGACATGGCCGTGCACCGGCACATGATCTTTTCGGCGCCGGTGCAGGCGGGGCTGGTGAACCGCCCCGAGCAGTGGCCGCATTCCTCTGTCCATCGCGCCATTGCGCGTGGGCAGTATGATGTGAATGCGCCGGTTGGGGTGGCGTATCGCGCCGCACCTTCGGTTGGGCGCACGGCACGTGCGCCTTACGGGACTGCCTCACATGCGGTGTAAGGCGGAGCTGCGCTCCGCCCGAGCGTCGCGGGCTCGGGACCGCTGCTTGTTTCGTAAGGCGGAGGTGTCCTCCGCCCAAGGCGGACCAAGGTCCGCCTTACACTGTCTGACCGCCCGATATCTGGATGGCCTGGCCATTGATGCTGTGTGACCCCGGGCCTACCAGCCAAAGAGCTGCCGCCGCGACCTCGTCCACATCCAGCAACCGCTTGTGCCGATTGCTGTCGATCATGACCTGACGCGCCGCATCCTCGCTCAGACCCGTGCGCGCCGCTATTGCGGCTTGGTTACGCTCAACAATCGGCGTGTCCACATACCCCGGGCACAGTGCGTTGAACGTATAGGGCTGGCCCATGTAATCCTCGCTCAGCGACCGGATCAGCCCGATCAGCCCGTGTTTGGAGGCCGCATAGGCCGCAGCCCCCGGCAACCCGCGCAAGCCTGCAATGGACGACACCGCAATGACCCGCCCCCAATCTGTTTCCCGCATCGATGCCAAGCTGGCGCGGATCGTCAAAAACGCCCCATCCAGATTTGTCGCCATCATATCCCGCCAAAACGCCATGTCCGTCTTGTGCAGACTGCGTCCTTCGGCAATGCCTGCATTGGGCACGCAAATCTGGATCGGACCGCGGTTGCGTACCGCCATGTCGATCACATCCTGCACCGACCCTTCGTCGCGCACATCTATCGCAGCCGCAAACACCCCATCGCCCGCCACATCCTCGAGCCGAGCATAAGTGCGCCCGGTGATTGTCACGCCAGCCCCCCGCGCGGCAAGGGCGCGTGCAATGGCAAGGCCGATCCCCGTGCCGCCCCCTGTGACCAGCGCGTGTTTGCCTGTCAGATTGTGGTCCTGCTGCATGGCTGTGTCCTTTTGCCGGGCGTGCGTTGCTGCCATTCAATGCGGCGGCGGCACTCTGTGTTGCACGCTTTTGCCCGAAAACGGGCCTGTCTGTCCAGAAAACGGGCCTGTCTGTCCAATCGTGCGCTGGCAAATCCGGCCTAAGTCGTTACGTAAGGCAGGATGAAGAGCATTCTGGATATCCCCCCGGTCTGGTTGATGATCGCCGTGCTTTTTGCGTGGTGTCAGGCGCGGTATTTTCCGCTGGGCCTGAGCGTGTCGCACGGCGCTATGGATGTGCTGGCGGGCATGATGATCGGGGCGGGTGTGATCCTGATCGCGGCTGCGGCCCTCGCATTCTGGCGCGCGCGCACAACCATCATTCCCCACCAGACCCCCGCGCACCTGATCACCACGGGCATCTTTGCCCAGACCCGCAACCCGATCTATCTGGCCGATGCCCTCATTTTAACCGGATTGATCCTGCGTTTCGATGCAGTGCTGTCCCTGGTTCTGGTGCCGCTGTTCGTGTGGTGGATCGAAAAACACTTCATTGTGCCCGAAGAAGACCGGATGCGGCATGAATTTCGCGCAGATTTTGCGCGCTATGAACATAAAGTGCGCCGCTGGGTCTAAATCTTTGCATTTCTTTCGTGAAGCCGCCTTGTCACCGACTTGTAACTCGGGACGGGGACCGGTAGTGGACAGCGGTATCTGCCGCACCAGATTGCCGTTTGGCCTATTCGAATTTGAACCGCACACAACATGGGGGACTGCTCCGTATGAAGATCGGAACACCTAAAGAAACGTTTGCCGGAGAGCGTCGCGTTGCGATGACGCCCGAGAGCGCGCTGGCCTTGCAAAAGCTGGGTCATGAGTGTGTGGTTGAGACGGGCGCCGGCCATGAGGCCGGGTTTGGGGATGCCGACTACAAGGCGGCTGGCGTTGACGTGGTCAAGACGGCTGCGGCCCTTTGGAAAGCGGCCGATGTGGTGGCCAAGGTGCGTGCCCCGGACGCCACGGAAATGAAGCGCTTGCGCGACGGTCAAACGCTGATCTCGTTCTTTAGCCCTGTCGCGGACGAGGCCAAGATGGCCAGTGCCGCCAAGAAGGGTGCCACGGTTGTCGCGATGGAGATGATCCCGCGTATCAGCCGCGCCCAGAAGATGGATGCGCTGTCCTCCATGGCCAACATCGCAGGCTACCGTGCGGTCATCGAGGCGGGCAACAATTTTGGCCGCTTCTTTACCGGGCAGATCACGGCCGCGGGCAAGGTCCCCCCGGCCAAGGTTCTGGTTGTCGGTGCCGGTGTCGCCGGTCTGGCCGCCATCGGGACGTCCACGTCCCTTGGTGCGATCACATATGCCTTTGACGTGCGCCCCGAAGTGGCCGAACAGGTGCAATCGATGGGCGCCGAGTTCGTCTATCTCGATTTTGAGGAAGAGCAGAGCGACGGCGCGGCGAGCGGCGGATACGCCTCCGTATCCTCACCGGAGTTCCGCGAGGCGCAGCTGGCCAAGTTCCGCGAATTGGCCCCCGAGGTCGATATCGTCATCACAACGGCCCTGATCCCCAACCGCGAAGCACCAGAGCTGTGGACCGAGGACATGGTCAAGGCGATGAAGCCCGGGTCGGTCATCGTGGACCTTGCCGCAGAAAAGGGCGGCAACTGCAAGCTGACCGTCATGGACGAAAAGATCGTCACCGACAACGGCGTGACCATCATCGGTTACACCGATTTCCCAAGCCGGATGGCGACGCAGGCGTCGAGCCTTTATGCCACCAACATCCGCCACCTGATGACGGACCTGACGCCCGAAAAAGACGGCGTGATCAACCACAACATGGAAGATGACGTGATCCGGGGTGCCACTATCGCCCACGCCGAAGAGGTCACGTTCCCACCACCGCCCCCAAAGGTGGCAGCCATTGCCGCGGCCCCCAAGAAAGAGGCCCCCAAAGAGCTGACCGCCGCCGAAAAGCGTGCGTTTGAGGATGCGGAGTTCAAAAAGCAGACCCAAACTCAGGTGGGATTGCTCGCCATTGGTGGTGCGCTGCTGCTGGGTGTGGGCCTTGTGGCACCGGCGAGCTTTATGCAGCACTTCATCGTGTTCGTTCTTGCCGTATTTGTCGGCTTCCAGGTGATCTGGGGCGTGGCGCACAGCCTGCACACCCCGCTGATGGCCGTCACGAACGCGATCTCGTCCATCATCATTCTGGGCGCGTTGACGCAGATTGGATCGGGCTCTGGCCTTGTGATCCTGTTGGCGGCGCTGGCGGTGTTCATGACCGGCATAAATATTTTCGGCGGCTTTCTTGTGACACGGCGCATGCTCGCCATGTTCCAGAAATCGTAAGGGGGCGGGATCATGGAATTTGGTTTCACAAC
>JBCCBC010000035.1:0-15320 GCA_039814435.1 Pseudomonadota bacterium | reverse complement strand
TTCATGAAGGCCGACAGCACCCCGCCGATGGCCCCCATAAGGGTGATATGCGCGCCGAGGGACCGGCTGGCGTCTACCAGCGTGCGTGTGATCAGGAATACTGCGCCAGAGCGCACAAGGCCCGCTGAGACCACCAGCACAAGCGCCACCACCAGCGTTGCCGGATGCCCAAAGCCGGAAAACGCATCCGCGCTGGGCACCACCCCAAGGACAACGCCGACCATCAGGGCTGAGAAGGCCACGATATCGTAACGGAACTTGCCCCAGAGCAGCAACCCGAAGACCGCGCCAAAGAGGCAGAAGAGAATGATTTGATCTGTGCTCATGCTGCGCAGCCTAGGGAGCCGGGCAGGGGGGGGCCAGTGGTTTTTCCGCACGTCGTCATGGGGTGAGTCACCCGTTGTTTACAAAGTTGAATGGGGAATGCCCGGCGTGTCACTTCTCACCGCATCCCTAATGTATCTCCTTTAGGAGATTATCGCATGGTGCGCTGTTTGGTGGGTGTCGGGTCTGGTTTGGAGCCCGGCGAGATATTGAGGCTCTGCCCTCTGCCCTTGCTGGCCTTCCCCGGGATTTTTGGGAGCAGAGAACGTGGACCGCCTCGTGTGCTATGCTGCGAGGGTGATCTGGCGTCTGGCCGGTGCCGTCCAGTCCACCCTTGGTCCTTTGGGGATGATGCCGAGCGGGTTGCGCGCTTCGGATGGCGAAAAGTATCCCGCTTTGTAGATGTCTGGTTTCACCGTTTCGGCCACCCCTGGCAGGGCGTACAGTGCGCGCGCGTAGTCCCAGAGGTTGGCATAATCGCTGAGTTTGGCGAGGTTGCATTTGAACGCGTAGTGATAGGCCACATCAAAGCGCGCGAGGGTTGGAAACAGCCGCACGTCCGCCTCGGTCAGTATGTCGCCCACAAGGGTCGCACGCCCCTCAAGATGGGTTTCAAGCTGGTCAAGCGCCTCAAACAAATCTGTGACGGCGCTGTCATAGGCGCTTTGCGTGCGCGCAAAGCCGGCGCGGTAGACGCCGTTGTTGATTTTGCTGTGGATCATCGTGTTCCACCCGTCGATCTCTGCCTCATGTTTGATCGGCACAAGTCGGCGGTCCGGATCAAAGGCGAGGGCGAGCATCCGCGTGATGTCTGCGCTTTCGTTCGACACGATCTGTTGCGTTTGTTTGTCCCACAGGATCGGAACGGTGATGCGCCCCGTGTAGGGTGGCGATTGGCGGGCATAAACCTCGTGAACGGCCAGCGCCCCCATCAGCGGATCGCTGTAGGCCCCTGACGCATCAAACACCCACCCTTGATCCGTGCGCCGCGGTTTCGTGATGCTGATCGAGATGGCGTGTGTGAGCCCCAGTATCGCGCGCACGAGCAGAGTGCGGTGCGCCCAAGGGCAGTTCCACGCAACAAACAGGTGGTAGCGACCGAGATCCGGCGTAAACGACCCTTCTGGGTTGATCCAGTGGCGCAGCGTGCTTCTGGCCCGCTCGTATGCTCCGTTGGCGGAGGAGTTTGGGTTGGGCTCCTCTATCTGGTAGTGGCCGTTTATCATGACGCCCATGGTGCGCTGCTCCTGCTTGGTGTGTGCGTGGGCCTAGCGTAGAGTGCTGTGCGGTACGTGCCACGCGCATTGCCTCTGCGTGGGCGCACAGCGCGGGCTTGCCCCTGCCAGCGCGCTTGATTTATAGCACCTCAGAACATGAAGTTGCGCGACCCCAGAGGCGCGCCAGTCAGGAGGCACCGATGGCAGGCCATTCAAAATGGGCAAACATCCAGCACCGCAAAGGGCGTCAGGACAAGATCCGCGCCAAGCTGTTTTCCAAAATGTCCAAGGAAATAACCGTGGCCGCCAAGATGGGCGACCCGGATCCCGAGAAGAACCCGCGTTTGCGCTTGGCCGTTAAGGAGGCCAAATCCAATTCGGTGCCCAAGGACGTGATTGATCGCGCGATCAAGAAATCCCAGGCCGGGGACGGCGATGATTACGAGGAAATTCGCTATGAGGGCTATGGTCCGAATGGCGTGGCGGTCATTGTGGAAGCCATGACCGACAACCGCAATCGCACGGCGTCGACTGTGCGCTCGACCTTTACCAAGAATGGTGGGAATCTAGGCGAAACCGGCAGTGTCGGGTTCATGTTCGATCGTAAGGGTGTAGTGAGTTACCCGGCGGATGTGGGCGATGCGGATACGGTCATGATGGCGGCCATCGAGGCGGGTGCTGAGGATGTGGAATCCGGCGAGGAGGGCCATGTGGTCTGGTGTGCCGATACGGATCTGAGTGAAGTGTCCAACGCGCTGGAAGCTGATCTTGGCGAGTCAGAATCCACCAAGCTGGTCTGGCGCCCCACCACCACGACAGAAATGGATCTGGAGGGCATGAACAAGCTGATGAAGCTGGTGGATGCCCTGGAAGATGATGACGATGTGCAGCAGGTCACGACCAATTTTGAGGCCAGCGACGAGGTGATGGCGCAGCTGGAAGAGTGACGTCCGGTTTAGGGTTGGTGTGAGCGCACTGTGGGGGCTCTGCCCTTGGTCCTAAGACTTCATTTTGGATGTTTGCGGGGCTCTGCCCCCGGCCCGTTCGGGCCTCCCCCGGGATATTTTTGAGCCAAGAGAAGAGCGGGACGTCGGTGTGCCGGTCGCCCCTGTTCGTGGTGGCAAACGCAAAACGCCGCCCCTGCGCCAGGAGCGGCGTTTCATCCGTATCTTGAGGGGCTGGTTTTCGCCTTTAGAAAAACAGCTGGCGTGCGACTTGGCTCCAACTTGCGTTCGCAGCGGCGTGGGGTGCCGGTGTTTGGCGGCGCAGGCGGCGCATCAGTCCCTTGAGGTCGTTCAGGCGTGTGCGCGCTGCACTTCCGCCGGCGCGGCTTTGCACGGACAAGATCTTTTCTTGTGTCTGCAGTGCCGCCTCGATCAGCTCGAGGTCCTGTTTCGTCAGATCAACGGTGTGTGTGTCGTCGAGCATTGGATTGCATCCTTGTTATCGTTGACCAGCATATGGGGTCTTGGAAGTGATACGCCAATCATCAAATATCAGATCAACGTGATCGCATCGTCAGGTGACATATGCTGGCAGTAGCGGTTTTGTCCCGCGCACCTTTCGGCATCTGGGTTGGCCCGTGTCACAGAGAGATGGGGATTGGACAAGTAAATTGCGCCGTTTATTTACGCAAAGCCGATGTGCAAAAAACGTATAGCTCTGTGTGCCTTGCCGCGCGAGGTTCAACTGACTAAGCAGGCGCTTCGGTTTGAGCAGGGGGGTGCAGTGGCCAGTTTCGTTCCCGGTTTCTTTTTGTCGCTATCCTTGATCCTTGCGATTGGGGCTCAAAATGCGTTTGTCCTGCGTCAAGGCTTGCGCCGCGCTCATGTGTTCTGGGTGTGCCTGATCTGTGGTTTGTCCGATGCCATTTTGATTGTTGCCGGGGTCGCCGGCTTTGGCGCGTTGGCAGAGGCTGTGCCGTGGTTTGAAACGGTGATGCGCTATGGCGGGGCCGCCTTTCTGCTGTGGTATGGCTGGCGCAACGCCCGCTCGGCCTGGCGGGGCGGGTCGGCCATGGACACGTCCGGTGCAGAGACCCAAAGCCTGCGCACGGCCGCGCTGACTGTGCTGGCCCTCACGTGGCTGAACCCGCATGTGTATCTGGACACACTGGTGCTGGTTGGCTCAATCTCTTCGCAATACCCGGACCGCTTGTTGTTTGGCATCGGGGCGACGCTGGCGAGTTTCGTGTTCTTCTTTTCCCTTGGCTACGGCGCGCGCCTTGTGGCCCCGTGGTTTGCGAACCCGCGCGCCTGGCAGATCTTGGACGGGGTGATTGCGCTGACCATGTGGGCGATTGCGATCAAGCTGCTGTACCTGTGAGCCGGCACGCGGACCTGTGTGCTTGCACGTGCCCTCCCTTTGGGTGTTGATGCGCCCATGAGTGAGGCCCCTTCAAAACCGCTTGTTGCCATCTTTTGGATGTTGGTCACGGGCCTGTGTTTCATTGCTGTGACGGCGATTGTGAAATACATGGGCCCGCGCGTACCCCCGGCTGAGGCAGCGTTTTTGCGCTATTTGCTGGGCCTTGTCTTTTTGTTGCCCATGCTGCCGGCGGTGCGTGCCGCCCACTTGACACCGCGCCAGTGGCGGTTGTTCACCATGCGGGGGGTGTTTCACAGTGGTGGCGTGATTTTGTGGTTTTACGCGATGACCCGGATCCCGATCGCAGAAGTGACGGCGATGAATTACCTGGCCCCTGTCTACGTCAGTATTGGGGCGGCCGTGTTTCTGGGCGAGCGGCTGGCGCTGCGCCGGATTGCGGCCATTGCGGTGGCGTTGATCGGCACAGCCGTGATCCTGCGCCCGGGCTTTCGCGAGGTGGAACCGGGCCATCTGGCCATGTTGTTTTGCGCTGTGACCTTTGCCGGATCTTACCTGCTGGCCAAGATCATGGCGGATGAGGTCAAGCCTGCCGTTGTTGTTGCAATGCTGTCGATCTTTGTCACCATTGGCCTTGCCCCCTTTGCCCTGGCGGACTGGGTCACGCCCAGCTGGAACGATCTGGGCCTGCTGTTCGCTGTGGCCTGCTTTGCGACTGCGGGCCACTACACCATGACGATGGCTTTTGCCGCCGCCCCTGTCACCGTCACCCAACCGATCACGTTTTTGCAACTGGTCTGGGCGGTCCTGCTCGGGGCTGTCGTCTTTGCCGAGCCGGTGGACATTTGGGTGATCTTGGGGGGCACGCTGATTCTGGGGGCGGTGACGTTCATCACCTGGCGCGAACATGTGCTGAAACGCCGGCCCATCACGCCGGTCAGCCCTGCCACCAAGCTGTAGTTTTTTCTTGATTGACTGATCAATAAAAAACCCATCTTATGCCCCCAGTCGCAAAGATGGAGGGCAAATGTGCCTAAATTGGGAATGGAACCCATCCGCCGCGCAGCCCTTGTCGAGGCAACAATTGCCGAGATTGGCGCGGCAGGATCGCTGGATGTCACCGTGGGTCAGATTGCCAAGCGGGCCGGCATGTCGAGTGCGCTCGCGCATCACTATTTCGGCGGCAAGGACCAGATATTCCTGGCAGCCATGCGCCAGATCCTGCGCGACTTCGGGGTCGAGGTGGTGGCGGGCTTGCGACGTGCGCGCACGCCCCGCGCCCGTGCTGAGGCATTGATCGCAGCCAGTTTCGCGCCCTCCTGTTTTGCCCCGGCCACGGTCAGTGCGTGGATGACCCTGTATGCCCAGGCTGCGACCCATCCCGAAACTCTGCGCTTGCTGGCGCTCTATCAGCGCCGCCTGCGCTCCAACTTGACCCATGCGCTGCGCCCGCTCAGCCAGTCGGCCCCACAGGATGCGCAGGTGCTGGGTGCGCTGATTGACGGGCTTTACTTGCGTGCGGCCCTTGCCCCTGACGCCGCCATTGAAGAGGCCCGGGCGACGGCCCTGCGGGCCCTCGATACCCTGATTGGACAAACCTCATGAGCAGTCCCAACATTCTGATCATCATGGTCGACCAGTTGAACGGGACATTGTTTCCCGACGGCCCGGCTGACTGGTTGCATGCCCCCAACCTCAAAAAGCTGGCCGCCCGGTCGACGCGCTTTGCCAATAGCTACACCGCCTCGCCCTTGTGCGCGCCTGGACGCGCGGCGTTTATGTCGGGCCAGTTGCCCTTTGCCACTCGCGTTTACGACAATGCGGCTGAGTTTGCGTCATCCATCCCCACCTATGCCCACCATTTGCGCCGTGCGGGATATCAGACCTGCCTTGCGGGCAAGATGCACTTTGTCGGCCCCGATCAGATGCACGGGTTCGAAGAGCGGCTGACAACCGACATCTACCCGGCTGATTTCGGCTGGACCCCGGACTATCGCAAACCCGGTGAGCGGATCGACTGGTGGTATCACAACATGGGCTCGGTCACGGGGTCGGGTGTTGCCGAGATTTCCAACCAGATGGAATATGACGACGAGGTTGCCTATCACGGTGTGCGCAAAATTTACGACTTGTCGCGCGGCGCGGATGCGCGCCCCTGGTGTTTGACCGTCAGCTTTACCCATCCCCATGACCCTTACGTAGCACGCAAAAAGTATTGGGATCTTTACGAGGATTGCGACCACCTGATGCCCGACGTTGGCCCGATCCCTTACGGTGATCAGGATCCCCATTCGCAGCGCATTCTGGATGCCAATGACCGGGACAACTTCAACATTTCCGATGATGACATCCGACGCTCGCGCCGCGCCTATTTTGCAAATATCTCTTACCTTGATGACAAGGTGGGCGAGGTGTTGGGTGCGCTTGAGACAACGCGCCAAGAGGCCATCATCCTGTTTGTGTCAGATCACGGTGATATGCTGGGTGAACGCGGATTGTGGTTCAAGATGTCCTTCTTTGAAGGGTCGGCCCGGGTGCCGCTGATGATCTCGGCCCCTGCGATGGCCCCCGGTCTGATTACCGATCCTGTCAGCAATATCGATGTGTGCCCGACGCTGTGCGATCTGGCGGGCGTGGACATGTCAGAAGTCAGCCCCTGGACCACGGGCCAAAGCCTTGTGCCACAAGGGCAGGGGGTGGTGCGTACCGAACCTGTCGCGATGGAATATGCAGCCGAGGGGTCCTACGCCCCGATGGTGTCACTGCGCTATGGCAAGTGGAAATACACCCGCTGCGCGCTGGATCCCGATCAGTTGTTTGACCTTGAAGCGGACCCACACGAGTTGACGAACCTTGCCGACGTACCGGCCAACGAGGGCACGCTGACCCAACTGCGCGCCAAGGCCGAGGCACGCTGGGATCTGGACCGTTACGATGCGGATGTGCGCGCATCCCAGGCACGGCGCTGGGTGGTCTATGAGGCGCTGCGCAAAGGGGGCTATTACCCCTGGGATTACCAGCCACTGCAAAAAGCGTCCGAACGCTATATGCGCAACCACATGGACCTCAACATTCTTGAGGAAAGCCAACGTTTTCCAAGGGGCGAATGATCCCTTCATCGTTCCACCAAATATGCCCGCCGGAGGCACCATGACCTATCCAACACAGCCCACCGCCAGCCATTTTATTGCAGGCCAATATGTCGAAGACACGGATGGGGCACCAATTGATGTGATTTACCCCGCAACGGGCGAGGTGATCGGGCGCGTGCATTCTGCCACCTCTGCGGTCATCGATCAGGCACTGAGTGCTGCGCGCGCCGCCCAAGCGGATTGGGCTGCGATGACGGGGACAGAGCGGGGGCGCATCCTGCGACGCGCTGCGGATATCATGCGCGCGCGCAACCACGATCTGTCCGTGCTCGAGACATTTGATACGGGCAAACCCTGTCAGGAAACCTCTGTCGTGGATGCGACATCGGGCGCGGATGCACTGGAATACTTCGGCGGGATGGCCGCAACCTTGACGGGTGAGCATATCCAACTGGGCGAAGACTGGGTCTATACCCGTCGCGAGGCTTTGGGCGTTTGCGTCGGGATTGGGGCGTGGAATTACCCCACGCAGATCGCCAGCTGGAAAGGCGCGCCAGCGCTGGCCTGCGGCAACACGATGGTGTTCAAACCGTCGGAAACGACGCCGCTTTGCGCCCTGAAAGTGGCCGAGATACTGCACGAGGCGGGTGCGCCGGCGGGGGTTTACAATGTAATCCAGGGTCTGGGGGATGTGGGTGCAGCACTGGTGACGGATGGCCGCGTCGACAAGGTCTCGCTCACCGGATCGGTGCCCACGGGGCGCAAGGTCTATGCCGCGGCAGCCGCTGGCATCAAGCATGTGACAATGGAGTTGGGCGGCAAATCCCCGATGATCGTCTTTGACGATGCGGATGTGGATAACGCGGTGTCGGGCGCGATCCTGGGCAACTTCTATTCTTCGGGGCAGGTCTGTTCCAACGGCACACGGGTGTTTGTGCAGAGCGGCATTAAGGAGGCATTTCTGACCCGTCTGGCCGCGCGCCTCGCTGATGCGGTGATTGGCGATCCGCAGGATCCAGACACATCGTTTGGGCCGATGGTATCGGAGCGTCAGATGGGCATCGTGCAAGGTTACATCGCCAAGGGGCAGGAAGAGGGCGCGCGACTGGTCTATGGCGGGGCGCGTCTGGAGCGCGCGGGCTTTTACCTTGAGCCGACGGTGTTTGCCGACGTCACCGACGATATGTCGATTGCACGCGAAGAGATTTTTGGGCCTGTCATGGCGGTGCTCGATTTCGAGGACGAGGCGGATGTAATGGCGCGCGCAAATGACACCGAGTTTGGGTTGGCTGCGGGTGTCTTTACCCGCGATCTGACCCGGGCCCACCGCGTGGCAGCCGGGTTCGAGGCCGGCACCTGTTACATCAACACCTATAACGACGCGCCGGTCGAGGCCCCGTTTGGCGGCTCGAAGTTGTCGGGTGTGGGCCGCGAAAATTCCAAGGCGGCGATAGAGCACTACAGCCAGTTAAAGTCGGTCTATGTGCGCATGGGCGATGTGGAAGCGCCTTTCTGAGGGTCGGAGACGCCCTTTTTCGGAGGGCTCCCGCCCGCCCACCCCGCGCTCCGAAAAAGGGCGGCGCGCGGTGGGTGCGCACAGTTTTTTGTTGAGAGTTGGATGAGGGATCAACCGGATCCTAGCACCACCTGTTTGAGGGTAAGATGGAAGCGGATTTTGTAATTGTGGGTGCTGGCAGCGCAGGCTGCGCGGTCGCCTATCGTCTCGCGGACGCCGGGCAATCGGTTCTGATCATCGAGCATGGGGGCACGGATGCGGGCCCCTTTATCCAGATGCCTGCCGCCTTGTCCTACCCGATGAACATGTCGCGCTATGATTGGGGTTATCAATCCGAACCAGAGCCGCATCTGGGTGGGCGCCGTCTCGTCTGTCCGCGCGGCAAAGTCGTTGGCGGATCATCCTCGATCAATGGGATGGTCTATGTGCGCGGTCACGCGCTTGACTTTGATCACTGGGATGAATCCGGGGCGGCGGGCTGGTCCTATGCAGACGTGTTGCCCTATTTCAAACGCATGGAGCACTGGCATGACGGAGGTCATGGCGGAGATGCGGGCTGGCGCGGCGCGGATGGGCCGATGCACATCACTCGGGGGCCGCGCACGAACCCGCTGTTTCATGCCTTTGTCGAGGCGGGCCGGCAGGCGGGCTATCCCGTCACTCAAGACTACAATGGCCACCAACAAGAGGGGTTTGGCCCGTTTGAGCAGACTGTTCACAACGGCACCCGCTGGTCTGCGGCCAACGCTTATCTGCGCCCCGCACTGAAACGCAAGAACTGCGATATGCTGCGCGGGCTGGTTGAACGCGTCGTCATCGAAGACGGGCGCGCGGTGGGCGTTGCCCTTGCTGGCGGGCAGGTGGTGCGTGCACGCCGCGAGGTGATCTTGGCGGCCTCGTCCATCAACACACCCAAGATCCTGATGTTGTCGGGTATTGGCCCTGCCACCCATTTGGCCGATCACGGCATCAAAGTGGTCGCTGACCGCCCCGGCGTGGGCGCCAACCTGCAGGACCATCTGGAGATGTATATTCAATACGCCTCTAAACTGCCGATCACCTTGTACAAGCACTGGAATTTGCTGTCCAAGGCCGTCATCGGGGCGCAGTGGCTGTTCACACGCACAGGCCTTGGTGCCTCCAACAACTTTGAAAGCTGTGGGTTCATTCGCAGCCGTGCGGGCGTGCCCTACCCGGATATCCAGTACCATTTTCTGCCCATTGCTGTGCGCTATGATGGGCAAGCGGCGGCTGAGGGTCACGGGTTTCAGGCGCATGTCGGGCCGATGCGCTCACCCTCGCGCGGGGCCGTCACATTGCGTTCAAACGATCCTGCAGATGATCCGCTGATCCGATTCAATTACATGAGCACGGATCAGGATTGGGAGGATTTCCGCACCTGCATCCGCCTGACCCGTGAGATTTTCGCGCAAGACGCGTTTGCGCCATATGTAAAACACGAGATCCTGCCGGGGGCTGCACATCAGAGCGATGAGGCGCTGAACGATGTCATCCGCGATCATGCCGAAAGCGCCTATCATCCTTGTGGCACTTGCAAGATGGGCGCGCGCGATGATGCAATGGCTGTGGTGGACCCAGAAGGGGCCGTCATCGGCGTTGACGGACTGCGCGTGGTCGACAGTTCCGTCTTTCCCCGTATCACCAATGGCAACCTGAACGGGCCATCGATCATGACGGGTGAAAAGATGAGTGACCATATTCTGGGTCGCGATCCGTTGGCGCGCAGCAATGATCAGCCCTGGCTAAACCCCAATTGGGAGCATGCACAGCGTTAAGCACCCTTTGGGAATTGAGTTGATTTCTTACCCTATCCTTACCAGATAAGGGGAATGTTAAGGATTTGTTCGGTTCTTGTTCTTTTGTGCGCGCCTATGATCGCCAGCGCCGATGTAACCGGAGAGGTCCGTGTGATTGACGCGGACACGGTGGATGTGGGGGCAGTCCGCGTGCGTTTGCATGCGATTGATGCCCCCGAACAGGACCAAAGCTGTTTGACCGAGCACGGGGTGCCCTTTGCCTGTGGGGCGTGGGTCACGGCGCAGGTTGAGGCAACATTTGGTGGCGTTCAGGCCGTTTGTACTCAGGTCGATACGGACAAGTATGGCCGTGTTGTCGCAAAATGCCGTGCAGGTGGCGTGGATATGGGCCAAGAGATCGTCGCGCGCGGCTGGGCTTTTGCCTATCGCCGCTATGGTATGGATTACAATCTGGATGAAAAGAGCGCCTATGTGGCTGATCGCGGATTGCATGGTTTTCGCGTGCAATCCCCGGCCCAGTTTCGCAAGACCCGTGCCAAGGGGCGGATTCCGGTAGATCCGGCGTGTTCGATCAAAGGCAACATCTCAAAGAACGGGCGGATTTTCCACGTGCCCGGGCAAGCGTATTACGAGCCGACCGGGATCAACGAGGCGCGCGGCGAGCGGTGGTTCTGTTCGTCTGCCGAGGCGGTTGCCGCCGGGTGGCGCGCGGCAAAACGCTAAAGCGTCATGTGAAAAACCTGAATCACAAAACGCTGCCTGAAATCAAAGGTTTCAACGCTGTATGTGATACGTGAAGTGATACGTGATGTGTCAGGCGTTTCGTCAGACGCTTACGTCAGTTCACGATATAGGGCAGGACGCTGCGTGTGTCGGGATCGACTGACAGCTGCCGTTCCAGCGGCGGGATGGAGCGTTGGTGGCAGTCTTTGCGTTCACAAATGCGGCAGGAAATACCGATGGGTTCAAAGGCTTCGGCCCGCGTGACGTCCATCCCATCGGCAAAGACCAGATCGGGGGCGTGTTTGACCTCGCACCCCAAAGCAATGGCGTAGCGGCGCACGGGCGCGCCGAAATGCCCCCCCGGTTTCGAGACATCCCGCGCGAGGCTGACATAGCGCACCCCATCCGGCGTTTCGGCCAGCTGTCGCAGGAACTGTCCGGGCTGTTCAAAGGCGCGGTGCACGTTCCAGAGCGGACACGCACCGCCAAAGCGCGCAAATTGCAGCCGTGTGGCAGAGTGGCGCTTGGTGATCGTGCCCGCATGATCGACCCGCACGAAAAAGAACGGGATTCCTTTGGCCCCTGGCCGTTGCAAGGTCGACAAGCGGTGGCAAACTTGCTCGATCGAGGCCCCAAAGGTGCGGGCCAGACGCTCCAGATCGTGACGCGTATCCTGGGCCGCCTGTTGGAAGGCGGCGTAGGGCATCAGCGCGGCCCCTGCGAAGTAGTTCGCCAGTCCGATCTTGGCGATGGCCCGCGCCTCGGTTGTTTGAAAGCGGGCCAGATCAAGTGTCGCGTCCAGCAGGGCGTTTTGGCGCAGCAGCGCGACCTGTAGCAGCATCTGGAACGTCTGGCTTTCTTGGGCGGCTTGCGTCGAGATGTGCAGAGTGCGGGTGTCGCTGTCGTAACGGCGCAGGATGTCGGTGTCGTCAAAGCTGACCTTGATCCCGGCGTTGGACAGCGCCGATACGGCTGACACCCGGATGTTGCCGTGCCGTCCTTTGGGGCTGGCAAAGCTTTCGGCGGCGTGGTCGACCGCATCGATGTAGTTGTCGCAGTAGTGGAAAAAGTCGCGCACCTCTTCCCAGGGAGAGGGTCGCGCACGCGCGTCCTCGCGTCCCAGTGCCTCGTCCAGAGAGGCGAGCCGTTCGTGGGTTTGCCGATAGGCACGGTGCAGATCGATAAAGGCGTGCGCGAGTGCGGGCGCGTTAGAGGCGGCCAGCCGCAGGTCGGCCAGAGGCGGCATGTCATTGGAAAAGACCGGGTCGGCCAGTGCCTCGCGCATGTCAGAGACCAACCGTTCGCCGTCGCCCGAGCTGAGTTCGGTCACATCCAGTCCGAATTCCTGCGCGAGGCTCAGCACCACCGAGGTGCTGACGGGCCGGTTGTTGTTTTCCATCTGGTTGAGATAGGGCAGGGACACCCCCAGCTTGGCGGCAAAGTCCTTTTGTGTGAGGCCGACGCGGGTGCGCACTTCGCGCAGTTTTGCGCCGGCATAGAGTTTTGGGGCGGCCATCGGGATCCACTTTGCAGGTTTGCAGTGCTCTTAGGCTAGGTTTGCAAAGCAGCGCACGCAACCCTTTGCCCGCGCAACCCTAGGCAAGCGCAAGTCTGCGTTCGCGCCGATAGACCGCGCCAATCGCCAGAAGGGCACACACACCTGTCGTGCACATGATGAAGAGCAATGGGAACGCTCCGGTTTCGGGGGTCAGCAACAACCCGGCCAGCGCAGACAGTGCCGCCCCGCCGCCGATCATGATCGCACCCCCAAGGCCCGACGCGGTACCCGCCAAGTGCGGTCGCACCGACAGCATCCCCGCTGTTGCGTTGGGAATGACCAGCCCGTTGCCGAGGCCAACAAATGTCATCATCCCAAAGAAGCTGATGGGTGTGCCCAACCCAATGGCAAAGATCCCCAGGGAGATGAACGTCCCCGCCGCATTTGCGATTGACCCCCACAGCACCAGCCGGTTGACGCCAAAGGTTGTCGCAAAGCGCCCGCTGATCCAGTTACCAAAGAAGTACCCGATGGCAGGTGCCCCAAAGAAAAACCCCAAGGTTGATGGCGACATGCCAAACACTTCGGTGCCGACAAACGGCGCGCCACCCAAGTACGCAAAGAACGAGCCAGAGCAGAACGCCGCCGCAAGCGAGTAACCCCAAAAGCGCGGTGAGCGCAGCAGTTCGGGGTATTCCTTGAATTGCCCGATGAGCGATTTTGACGAGGTCCGCGCAGTTTCGCCCAAGTCCTTGTAGACCAGCCACAGCATGAGGCCACCCACGATGAAAAAGAACCAAAAGACCGATTTCCAGCCAAATGCCTCTTCGAGGACGCCGCCCAGAAAGGGGGAGACCATGGGCACAACGGCCATGCCCATCGTCACATATCCGATCATGGAGGCCGAGTGATCCTGATCGTAAAGGTCGCGAATGACAGCCCGGCTGAGCACCATGGCCACAGCCACGACAGCCTGGCACATGCGGCAGATCAGGAACACCTCGGCTGTGGGGGCATAAATGCACCCAAGCGTTGCCACCATGAAAAGCCCGATGCCCCACATCAGCACCTTGCGTCGCCCGATATTGTCCGAGATCGGTCCGATGACCGTTTGCATCACCGCCGACATCGCCAGATAGAGCGCCACTGAAAGTTGCATCAGCGCGTAATCGGTATCGAAGTAGAGCGTCATGTTCGGCAGGCTGGGCAGGAACATGTTCATCACCATCGCCGACACGCCTGCGAGCAGGATGAGGGTGGACAGATGCGGTGGAGTGGTGCGGTCCAGAAAACGGACTTCGGGGGGCGCTTGCATGGGGAATGAGGTAAGCCGCACAAACTGAACTGTCCAGTGCAGCGGCGCAGGTTCATCTGTGCTTTGCAGATTTGCAGTTTGCAGTTCATGTGGGGCATACTCTTTGCAAATATGCCAGTTCGCCCATTCACCCGCGGCTTACCGTGATATAGGGTGCCCGCAAACCACAGCGGGGACAGCATGAAAGATATTCTGACCGAATTGGAAGCGCGGCGCGATCAGGCACGTCTTGGTGGCGGGCAAAAGCGCATCGATGCCCAACATGGGCGCGGCAAGCTGACCGCACGCGAGCGTATTGATCTGTTGCTGGACGAGGGGTCGTTCGAAGAGTTCGATATGTTTGTCACCCACCGCTGTACCGATTTCGGCATGGACGCGCAAAAGCCTGCGGGCGACGGCGTGGTCACCGGTTGGGGCACGATCAATGGTCGCATGGTCTATGTGTTTTCTCAGGACTTTACCGTGTTGGGTGGCTCTGTGTCGGCCACGCATGCGTCCAAGATCTGCAAGATCATGGACATGGCCATGGAAAACGGCGCGCCCGTGATTGGCATCAACGATTCCGGAGGGGCCCGGATTCAAGAGGGTGTGGATAGCCTGGCTGGATATGGCGAAGTGTTCCAGCGCAACATTCAGGCCAGCGGTGTCGTCCCGCAGATTAGCGTCATCATGGGCCCCTGCGCGGGTGGTGCCGTTTACAGCCCCGCCATGACCGATTTTATCTTTATGGTCAAAGACAGCTCTTACATGTTTGTGACCGGCCCTGATGTGGTCAAGACCGTCACAAACGAACACGTCACCGCCGAAGAGTTGGGCGGTGCCACCACCCACACCAAGAAGTCATCCGTGGCCGATGGCGCGTTCGAGAACGATGTGGAGGCGCTGGCCGAAGTGCGCCGGCTGGTCGATTTCCTGCCGCTCAGCAACCGTGATCGCGCGCCTGTCCGGCCATTCTTTGACGACCCGGCGCGGGTGGAATCGAGCCTTGATACCCTGGTGCCTGACAATCCAAACACGCCCTACGATATGAAAGAGCTGATTGGCAAACTCGCGGATGAGGGCGACTTTTACGAGTTGCAGGAGGAGTTTGCCAAGAACATCATCACCGGTTTTATCCGCCTTGAGGGGCAGACGGTTGGAGTGGTCGCCAACCAGCCCATGGTGCTGGCAGGCGTTCTTGACATAGACAGTGCCCGCAAGGCGGCGCGGTTCGTGCGCTTCTGTGACTGTTTCGAAATCCCGATCCTGACCCTTATCGACGTGCCCGGCTTTTTGCCCGGCACAACGCAGGAGTATGGTGGCGTGATCAAACACGGGGCGAAACTGCTGTTCGCCTATGGCGAGGCGACGGTGCCCAAAGTGACCGTGATCACCCGCAAAGCCTATGGCGGAGCCTATGTGGTGATGTCGTCCAAGCATCTGCGCGGCGATTTCAACTATGCCTGGCCAACGGCCGAGATTGCCGTGATGGGCGCCAAGGGCGCGACCGAGATTATCCACCGCGCTGACCTTGGGGATGCGGAGAAAACCGC
>JBCCBC010000086.1:0-10556 GCA_039814435.1 Pseudomonadota bacterium | reverse complement strand
TCCGTCCAGGTCGGGCGGGCCTTGCCTTTTTGAAACGGGCGGTGGGCACCGTAATATTGAACGGGAAAATCGTGGCGCACCAACGACTTGACCTCAATCGCCGCTTCGCCGCACCACAGGTCCGGATTGTGGGACCGGTTGAACTGGGCAATGACGGGGGCGTCGACAAATCCCTCTACGCCGTCATTGGCAAAAAACTGGAAGTTCACGGAAATCGCCTGGGGGTCGCCGCAGGCCGCGACAAGGGCCGGGATGGTGTGATCGCCCACATGGATGTTCAAAAACTCATCCACATCCGCAACCCAAACCCAATCCGCCTGCGTGACAATATCCTGACGGCGGGCATCCTTCAGCGCCTCCATCTGGTAATTGCGCCCCTCTGCGGGGTTGGGCAAATGCTGGCACAGACCGCGGGCCGCCAGCGCGTCCAACAGGGCGTCTGTCCCATCCGAGCAGTCATTGGAATAAAACAGGTGATCCGTGACACCGATCAACCGGTTAAAGGCAATCCATTCCAACAGGAACGGTCCTTCATTTTTCACGCAAGTCACAGCCGTTACGCGCATGCCACGTCCGCCTTTTTGATGGGGTCCATTGCCCGCCGCCTCGTTCGGGTCCAGCCAGCTTATGCCCCAGACCTCTTTTCTTTGTTGTTAACATCATGGCATTTGCAGCGAATCACGTCAACGACGAGGGGTTGACGCGGCCCCCTTACGGTGCAGTTTGATCACGCGAGGAGGCCAAATGCCGCAAACAGATACCATCGACGCCGTTCAGGCGATGCTCGGCGATCAGGGCTATGTGTGTGACCGCGCGCTTGGCACGGTTGTCTTTCTCAGCCTGTCACTAGGCCGACCACTGTTTCTGGAAGGCGAAGCAGGGGTGGGCAAAACCGAGATCGCCAAGGCACTGGCCGCAGGGCTGGGGCGCAGGCTGATCCGGCTGCAATGCTATGAGGGGCTTGATGCGTCCTCAGCCGTTTACGAATGGAACTTTCCGGCACAGATGGTGGCCATCCGCACAGCCGAGGCTGCGGGCGGCGCGGACCGCAAGGCGCTGCAAACCGAACTCTTTTCCGACGAGTACCTGATCGAACGGCCCCTGCTGGATGCCATGCGCCCGGATGAAAACGGCGCACCTGTGCTGCTGATCGACGAACTTGACCGCACGGATGAACCGTTCGAGGCGTTTCTGCTCGAAGCCCTCAGCGACTTTCAGGTGACAATCCCCGAGCTGGGAACAATCAAGGCACCTGAACCACCCGTGGTGATCCTGACATCCAACCGCACACGCGAAGTGCACGATGCGCTGAAACGGCGCTGTCTGTATCACTGGGTCGACTATCCGAACTTTGATCGCGAGATGGAAATCCTGACCGCACGGGCCCCGCAGGCCGCTGACACGCTCAGCCGCGAAGTGGTGGCCTTTGTCCAACGGCTGCGCACAGAGGATCTGTTTAAGAAGCCCGGGGTGGCCGAAACGATCGACTGGGCAAAATGCCTTCTGGCATTGGACGTTATCACGCTCAGCCCAGAGGTGATCGCTGACACGCTGGGCGCGATTCTCAAATATCAGGACGACATCCAGAAACTGCACGGCTCCGAAGCCAAACGGATCCTGGACGAGGCAAAGGCAAGCCTCGAACCTGCCTAAGTCCTTTTGCCACTTCTAAAAAAACCTGGGGGTCCGGGGGCTGGTCCCCGGTGCAACATATGCCAGAATACGCGCCGCTTGATCTGCCAGACGATCCCAAACTGGCTGGCAACATCACACATTTCGCCCGTGCCTTGCGGCGCGCGGGGGTGCCCATTGGTCCGGGCCGGGTGCTGGACGCGGTGCAGGCTGTGGCAGCCGTCGGGTTCACACAAAAGCCTGACTTTTACTGGACGTTGCATGCGTGTTTTGTGACCAAGCCCGAACAACGCACCGTGTTTGCACAGGTCTTTCGGCTCTATTGGCGCGACCCGCGCTATCTGGAACACATGATGGCGGCAATGTTGCCTGCGGTGCGCGGTGTGCAGGAGGATCGCGGCGCGCAAGCGGGCGAAAAACGCGCGGCGGAGGCGCTGCTTGACGGGGCGGGCGCGCCCGATCTCGACACCGAAGACGACGAAAAAGACGGCACTGAAATCGAAGTTGACGCATCGCTCACGATGTCTGCCGAAGAAAAGCTGAAAACGCTCGATTTCGAGCAGATGAGCACAGCCGAGATGGCGCAGGCCAAGGCCATGCTGGCCCGTATGTCGCTGCCTGTGGATCCGATTGCGTCGCGACGGACCAAGGCTGCGGGCCAGGGGCGCATCGATGCGGCCCGCACATTGCGCGGCGCAATGCGGCAGGGCGGCGAACTGCATGATCTTAAATGGAAAACTCCAAAGCTGCGCTATCCCAATTTGGTTGTGCTGTGCGATATCTCTGGCTCGATGAGCCAGTATTCCCGCGCGGTGCTGCATTTTCTGCATGCGGTCAGCAATGCCAAAGGGGCGGGCTGGGCACGGGTGCATGCGTTTACGTTTGGCACGCGGCTGACCAATATTTCGCGTCACCTTGATCAGCGCGACGTGGATGCGGCGCTCAGGGCGGCGGGGGCCGAAGCGCAGGATTGGGAAGGCGGGACGCGCATTGGCAGCTGCATCGAGACGTTCAATCGCGCGTGGTCGCGCAGGGTGCTCGGGCAGGGGGCGGTGGTGCTGTTGATCACGGACGGGCTTGACCGGGATGACCCGGATGCCCTGGCCAGACAGATGCAACGCCTGCATTTGTCGGCGCGCCGCCTGATTTGGATCAACCCGTTGTTAAGATGGGATGAATTTGCGCCAAAAGCGCGCGGAATTGCTGCGATGCTGCCTCATGTGGACAGCTTTCGCGCGGGTCATTCCATTGCATCGCTCGACGAATTGGCTGCCGTGATTTCCAAACGCGATGACGTTGGCGACCGCGACCGTTTGCTGCGCATGATGCGAGATTGAGGCCAAAGACGGGACCGTTGGGCGGGACTGTTTTGCCCCTGCGGTGCAAAAGGCGCCCACCCACCGACCCAGATGTCGTTTCAGGCAAGCGTGTCTGGCAAACGTGTCAGGCAAACGTGTCAGCAAATGCGTTTTGGAAGGTGGCGCTCAACTCGGCCAGAGGGGCGGATGATTTCCCCATCCAGACTGTGTCGCCAGTGAACTTTCCAACCGATTGTATCGGCACATCGGCTTGTCCCGCCGCGATCATCAGCGCCTCGGCCTTGTCAAAGTTGCAGGCCACCAGATAGCGCGCCTGATCCTCGCCAAACAGCGTTGGCGTGTCGCCACTGTCCAGCCACACGCCGACCTCTGCGGCCTCTGCCATTTCGAACGCGGCCAGTGCAAGCCCGCCGTCGCTGAGATCCGTGCACGCAGTGATCAGGTGGCGGTTGGCGCGGATGAAATCGCCGTTGCGCTTTTCCGCGTCCAGGTCGACATGTGGGGCGTCCCCGTCGGCGCGTCCAAATACTTCTGCCAACAGGGCAGATTGGCCAAGGTGCCCGTCACAGGCCCCGATCAGCAGCGCGACGTGCCCGTCCCGCACATCGCAGCCAATGAGGTCGTCATCCTGCGACAACAACCCCACTGCCCCAATCGTGGGGGTGGGCAAGATGCCTGTCCCGTCCGTTTCGTTGTAAAGAGAGACGTTGCCCGACACGATGGGCATGTCGAGTGCTGTGCAGGCTTGCCCGATCCCGTCAAGCGCGCCCACGAATTGCCCCATGATTTCAGGCTTTTCCGGGTTGCCGAAATTGAGGTTGTCTGTGGTTGCCAGCGGCGTGGCCCCCACTGCGGTCAGGTTGCGGTAGGCTTCGGCAACGGCCTGCTTGCCCCCCTCAACCGGGTTGGCTTTGACGTAGCGCGGTGTGACGTCCGAGGTGAAGGCCAGCGCCTTGTCCGTGCCGTGTACGCGAACGATCCCGGCCCCGAGGCCCGGGGTGCGTGCGCTGTCGGCCATGACCATGGTGTCGTATTGTTCATAGACCCAGGTCTTGGAGGTGTAATTCGGGCTTGAAATCAGCGCCTTGAGCCCGTCGATGGGGTCCACGCCGGTGACATCGCCCAGCGGATCGGCGGCAGGGGTTGGCACCCAGGGGCGGTCGTATTCGGGCGCTTCTGAGGAAAGTTTGGACAGCGGCAGATCGGCTTTGACCACCCCGCCATGTTCGATCACGAACCGGTCTTCGGCAATGGTTTCACCCACAATGGCAAAGTCGAGGTCCCACTTGTCGAACACCGCTTTGGCCTCAGCCTCCAGCTCGGGTTTGAGGACCATCAACATGCGTTCCTGAGACTCGCTGAGCATCATTTCATAGGCGGTCATCGCGGTTTCACGGACGGGCACATCGTCAAGGTTCAGCTTGACGCCGAGGCCCCCCTTGTCACCCATTTCGACGGCTGAGCAGGTTAGACCGGCCGCCCCCATATCCTGGATCGAGATGACGGCCCCGGTTTGCATCAACTCAAGCGTCGCTTCCATCAGCCGTTTTTCGGTAAACGGGTCGCCAACCTGCACGGTGGGGCGCTTTTCCTCGATTGTGTCGTCAAATTCTGCGGACGCCATGGTGGCCCCGCCAACACCGTCACGCCCCGTCTTGGCCCCGAGGTAAACAACGGGCATCCCCACGCCAGAGGCGGCGGAATAAAAGATCTTGTCCGCATCCGCGAGACCGGCGGCAAAGGCGTTGACCAGACAGTTGCCGTTATAGGCCGGATCAAAGCGGACTTCACCGCCCACACAAGGCACCCCAAAGGCGTTGCCATAGCCGCCCACCCCTTCGACGACGCCGTGCACAAGCTGGCGGGTTTTGGGATGCGAGGGCTCTCCGAATGACAGGGCGTTCATGGCCGCGATGGGGCGGGCCCCCATGGTGAAGACGTCGCGCAGGATGCCCCCAACGCCTGTGGCGGCCCCTTGATAGGGTTCGATGTAGGAGGGGTGGTTGTGGCTTTCCATTTTGAACACCACCGCCTGACCGTCACCGATGTCGACCACGCCTGCGTTCTCGCCGGGGCCGCAGATCACCTGTGGGCCGGAGGTTGGCAGTTTTTTCAGGTGCAGTTTGGAAGATTTGTAGGAACAGTGTTCGTTCCACATCGCCGAAAAAATCCCCAACTCGGTGAACGTCGGCACGCGGCCCATGATGTCGAGAATGCGGTCGTATTCGGCATCGCTGAGGCCATGACTTGCGATCAGGTCAGCGGTGATCTGTGGTTCTTGCATGCGCGTCCCCCGGGCTGCGTTTGCGGCTGTTTAGAGCAGGTGAGGCCAAGGGGAAAGGGGGTGTCCCCGCGGGGACAGGGCGTGCGCAGAGTTCACGTGATATTTGTGCATGTGAATTCTGGCTTTACGCCCAACGCGGTAGCAGTACGCGCGGTGTGGATAGGGTTTGTTAGGCAAACTCAGGCACCCTTGCGCCTGATCGGGTGCGGTTGTGGCTGTTGGAGGCGCAAGCGTGGCGTCACCGGCGCGGCGGTGGCCGTTTTTTATAGTCCACCAAAGGACGTCGTGAGGGGCACGCGAAATCCCCCGAAAAAAAGGGGCCGCCCCGCATGTGCGAGGCGACCCCATTTGGAAACTGATCAAAGCGACCTGTTTCGCGGCTTCACCGCGTTAGTATGTGCCGTCAAAGTCCACTTTCACCTGGCCACCAACGGCCCCACGCGCGTCAAAAAGTTGTTCCTCGCTGGCACCAAGGACCACGGCACCGTCGAGCACTGACACGTAGGCCGGGCTGATGGTTAAATCCATTGTATCACCCTCAAACAGCAGGTCAGCTTCGAGGTCGACCAGCACGTTTGCCTGGCCGTCGTCGTTCATCTGGAAGGTTTCGATGGTGCCCAGCAGCACACCGTCATTGGTCACAACCTCGTCACCCACAGTCGCGCCGATCACGGTGACCATATCCGAGGAGCCGGCCAGTGTTTTGGATGCGTCAAACGTGTAGTCGCTGCTTGCGGCCAGCACGGGTGCGGCCATCAGTGCGATGGCGGTGGAGGTGATAAGGGCAGTTTTGCGAACAGTCATTTTCGTCTCCTTTTCGTTTCGATGACTTCGCTGACACAACGGAGTGCAGTGGGATTTGTTCCTGAAAATTCGCAAATTTTTGCGTGAAACTTTTCCTGTCCGAATGCGTTCGGGCGCGCGCCTTTTTGCCGCTGTCTGACAGAATACCAATTCTCACCACGGCACAGACAGGTGTCGCGGCCTACGCGAAACGGTCTGCGGGAAACCTGATCGGATTGCCCGGGGTGACATGTGTGCCCGAGAGCCCTGTCAGCAGGGCAGGCGCGGGTTTCCCCAAATAAGCAGGTAAAACGGATGCGAGATCTTGTTCCGCGGATCTGCCAAAACCTAGCCGTCCGGGCCGCTGCCTGTTTTGGGTGTGACGTCTTTCATCTCTTGTGCCGCTTGGGTTGCGGCGGCGGCGATGGCGGTTTTTTCGTCTTCGGTGATCTTGTGCCCGTCTTCCATGCCGGGCAGCGCCACGCGCACTTCGCGGCGTGCAAATTCCAGCCCGTTTTCTTCAAACGCCTTGTTCACGCGGTTGTAGATTTCCTTGCGCAGCACGAATTGCGTGCCCGGCTTGGCCATGAACTTGCCCCGGATCACGATCCCCACGTCGTCAAATTCAAACACGCCCTGGGATTTGAAGGGCTGTAGGAAGTCGTCCTTGTAGAGGTCGATTGCCAGCATATCCTGCCCGATTTTCTTGAAGATCTTGCGCACTTTTTCGGGGTCTGTGCCAAAGGGCACGGTAAAGCGCAGTTTCATGATCACCCAGTCGCGGCTGAAGTTCGTGATCTTGGGGATTTCACCATAGGGCAGGGTATGCACCGGCCCCTTGTGGTGGCGCAGCTGCATCGAGCGGATCGAGATTTTTTCGACAGTGCCCATGGTTCCTTCGACCTCGACATATTCGCCGGTGCGAAAGGCGTCATCGATCAGAAAGAAGATGCCCGACACAACGTCTGTCACCAGCTTTTGCGCCCCGAACCCGATGGCAAGCCCGACGATCCCGGCACCGGCCAGCAGCGGTGTTGTATCCACCCCGATATTGCCAAGACCCAGCAGCAGGAACACCACCACAATCGCCGCCCGGGACACCCCGAGGATCAGTGGCAGCACCGTCGAGAGCCGCGAGCCCCCGGCACCGCCGCCATCACCGGCCCCCATGTCTTCGCTTGCCAGATCATAGCCGGCGGCCGTTTGTTCGGCGGCCAGTTTGCGGTTGATCCACAGCGATACGACTTCGTAGACCAGATAGCCCAGCGACAGGATCATCAGAAATTCGATCACGTGCCCGGCAAAGCGTTCACCGACGCCCGCCGAGGCGATGCTGGTCGCGCTCATCCCCCAAAAGCCTGCGATGGTCAGCAGCACGATCCCAAACACGATCACCCGGCCGATCCGGATATAGGACCGTTTGGTGGACGCATAGGCGCGCTCCGCGATGGGTCCTTCGCCGGTCATGGGCGGTGCGAGGTGGCGCACAAGGCCGCGGATCAGCGTATCCATTGCGGGCGCAAACAGCAGCAGCCCCATGGTTTTGTAGTGCGGCGACCCTTCGAGCAGCTGGAAGTTGCCCGAACTGACCACGATATTGACCACCCACCAGGTTCCAAACGCCACCAGCACGCCGAAATAGGGAAAGGCGCGCGCAATGCGGTCTTCGATCGGGCTGACATCTGCGTCCGCCCCCCGCATCATCATCACCGACGCGGCCCGGTAGCGCCAGATTATGACGGCCGCATAGATGTGCACGCCGAGGTTCAGCCAGAACCCCAGCCGGGTTTCCCCGATGGGCACTCCGTTGGCTGCATTGAACCGCACGATGAACGTGGAGAACCCGATGATGAAGACGAACCAGAACATATGGAACACCATGGCCCGCGCTGTTTCGTCCGTTGCGTGCACCAGCCGGTAGGCCGGGTTGTCGGGCGCCATCAAAAACCGCGCCACCGCCATCGACAGCCGCGGCAAGCCGATCAGAAGCGGCCCGACCGTCCCGATAAACGGGCGGTAAAAGGTCGGCACTAACATGTAGGTGATTACGAAGGCCGCAAGCACGAACACCCCCACGGCCACGATTTCGCTGGTCAGTCGTTTGACCAGCGAGATCACTGTCTGTTTGAGCGTTGCGTTTTCGGGCACCTCTTTGGGCAGGATCAGCCAGGCCTTGGTGATCCGCCGAAAGACGAGTTCAGCCGCGATCCCGCCGACGATGGCCAGCAGCAGAAATCCAAAGGTGCGCGCCAGCCCATCGGCCCCGACAAAGGTGTAGAAGTTCGAGAATGCTTTGGCCTGTGAGGTGAACAGGATCGGCAACCGTTCGATCGCGACCCGGATGGTTTCGACCGCGCCTGCCGTGGCGTGGTAGAGAAACTGCGAGGCGTCCTCGTCGGAGGTGTCTGCGGTGGCTTGCGTGTTCAGCTGGTCCAGCAAAAGCGCGCGCACGTCGCTGTCGCTGAGCCGCGAGATGAGGGCGTTTGCCGTCTCGGGTGTCAGCGGATCGGGCAGGGCGGGTACGGCGCTGTCGCTGTCCGTGCTCGCGGTCGTCGTCCCCGTGAGGAGCGATTGGCCCTGTGCGCCAAGTGGCATCAGGCCCACACACAGGATGATCAGCAGGCGCGGCAGAACGCACGGCGCAAGGCGCGACAGAAGGCTGGCCACAGACATAAGGAACCCCGGTTCAAAGACAGTTCAAAAACTCTTTTCCGATCAAGGCCGAGCCTGCAAGCGTATTCTGCCGCACGAGGATATCTGCCAGACGGCGCTTTGCCCAAAAAAAAGGCCGAGCGCGAAGCTCGGCCAAGTCCAACAGGGAGGTGAAGATGGTGCGTTAGCACCGTGTCTCTTCAATAGGCGACGTAGGGACGCATTTGCCGCCAATCAAGGCACTTTGTGCATGCGCTGTATCAACTCCGCTATGCACTGAGTGCATAGCTAGCTATTTTCTTTTTGTCTCAGCATCTTACGGTAGGCGACGATCTCTTCCTGGACAAAGTCGCGGAAGGCGGCAATGCGCTTGGATTGCCGCAATTCCTCGGGATACGCCAAAAAGACGGGCACGTCGGACGACTCAACTTCGGGCAGGACGCGGACGAGTCGCGGATCATCGAGGGCGACGTAGTCGGGCAGGACCCCGATCCCGAGATCCTGCAGCACCGCCTGGAGCACGCCGAAGTAGTTGTTCACCGTCAACAGCGAGCGCACCTCGTATGTCAGCATGTGCTGCACGAGGCTGGAGCTGGCCCCCACTTGCGCGGCATTCACGCTTTGGCAGATCAGGCGGTGGTCGATAAAATTCTCCAGCTCTTCCGGCACACCATTGGCATCCAGATAGGCCTGCGTGGCAAAGAGCTGCATTTTCACGGTCATCAGCCGCTTGCGGATCAGGTCGGCCTGGCTCGGCTCTTTCATGCGAATGGCCACGTCGGCCTCGCGCATGGGCAGGTCGAGGACCCGCTCTTCGAGCATCAGATCGACGCGCAGGTCGGGGTATTGTGCGTAGAGTTTCACGAGGCGCGGCGCGAGCCAGAGCGTGCCAAAGCCAATCGTCGTGGTGACCCGCAGATCGCCGAACACCTCTTCCTCGCTGTCGCGGATCCGGGCGCTGGCCGTGTCGAGCCGCTTGTTCATCGCGATGGTCGCATCAAACAGCAATTCGCCCTGTTCGGTCAGGATCAGCCCGCGCGCGTGGCGGTGAAACAGGGTCGCGTTCAACGACTCTTCGAGCCCGCGCACCTGCCGTGACACCGCAGATTGGCTGAGGTTCAGCCGGTCACCGGCATGCGTCAGGCTGCCGGCATCCGCGACGGCATGAAAGATACGTAACTTGTCCCAGTCCATTGGCATCACACCCTCGTTACTTCGATGGGAGAGAAGAACTCTATGATCACAAAGTGGATCCTGATGAGTGGAAGAACTTGGCTGGGTTAGAGGAGCACACCGAGCGGAAGGCAAAGTTCGCCAAGAAGCTGCCTAAGAAAGCCGCCCCTTTAGTGGTAGAGTCCTCTTACTTGCACAATGTCGTCGATGCCGACAAGCCAAGTCTGACAAAGGAGAAAAAAACGTGGGCTGATATTAACAAGAAAATCGACCCACCGATTTTGCCCGAGGGCGAATAAGTAGAGTGGGCTCTATTTCTTTTTCTCCGGAGGATAACCTAGCCAGCGAAAGTTGATTTCTTCAGCTGCTGGTTGGGTTAGAATCATTTCGCTAAGCAGGGAAACTTTGGGCCTAGCTTTAGGTACTGGACCTGATGGTTCTCTCTTCTCTGGAAGTCCTCCCTTTGCTTATATTGCCAAATAAAAGAGAAAGTGATAGCATGGCAGCCTAGTGAGCCGTGTGATCGAGAGTTGTGGCCCAGGAACTTTGCCGTCGGAGGATTATTTCGCCTGTCGCTACCGTGTACTCCGTGAGCCTCTAGGCCTGCCGCAGGGCTCGGAGAGGTTGCCGGATGATGATCAGGCACTGCACGTCTGGGTCGATGTTAGTTTTTCAATAGTCGGTGTGGGACGGGCTCATTTAGTGGAAAGTGT
>JBCCBC010000216.1:0-4571 GCA_039814435.1 Pseudomonadota bacterium | reverse complement strand
GCGCCGGGCATTTGCACCTGCCCGAAACCCCTGGCCTGGGTGTGCATCCCGATGAAGATGCCTTGGGCGATCCGGTGGCAGTCTACCAATGAGGGTGGATCGCATTTCCCTCTGGGCTGTGGAACTGACCAGTCACGAGACGTATTACATGGCCGAAGGCAAGACCTGTGCCACTGTGACCACCCATGTGATCCGCTTGGATACGGATACCGGTCTGACCGGATGGGGCGAAGTGTGCCCGATCCCGCATTACCTGCCTGCATTTGCCGGTGGGATCCCCAGCATTGTGCGCGAACTGGCTCCCCAGATCTTTGGCATGACCCCGACCGGCATTGATGCCCAGATGCGCAAACTGGATGGGTTCCTTGTTGGTCATCTGCATGTCAAATCGCTGGTCGATATGGCGTTGTGGGATCTCTATGGTCAGGTCACTAGCCTGCCGCTTTATCAGTTGCTGGGTGGGCGCACGCGGCGTGACATGCCCCTGTATCATTCGATCACCTGTATTGAGCCGGACGAAATGGCCCGGATCGCGCGCGAGGTTTATGCCACCGGCATCCGGCAATTTCAGGCCAAGCTGGGAGCAGATGATGACTGGCAGGCAGATGCGGAGCGGCTGATTAAAGTGCGTGCTGCGGTGGGAGACGGGCCGATTGTTTATGGCGACTGGAATTGCGGCGCGTCGCGCTTGCATGCCACGCGGACGGGGCGCGCGGTGGCCCATCTGGATGTGATGCTGGAACAGCCCTGCAAAACGTTGGAGGATTGCGCTGCCGTCCGCCGCGCCACGGGGCTGGCGATGAAAATCGACGAATGCGCTTACGATTTGGCCACGCTGATGCAGGCCAGCGCGCTGGGGTGTTTGGATGCGGTTGCGCTCAAGCTTTCAAAATTTGGCGGGTTGTCGGCGATGTGCCGCGCGCGCGATCTGTGTGTCCATCTGGGGGCCGAGACTTGTGCGGAATGCACCTGGGGGTCTGACATTGTCACCGCCGCCAGCCTGCATTTTGCCGCTTCTACCCCCCGTGGCGCGCTTTTGAACACGTGCGATTTGTCAGGCTATGTCGCCCCGCGTCTTTGCCCTGCGGCCCCTGTGCGCGAGGCAGGGCGCATCGCGCCGCCCGAGGGGGCCGGCCTGGGTGTGACCCCTGATATTGATACTCTTGGATCTCCTGTTCTGGAACTGGCCTGATCATGCATGTACACACCTCTCAAGCCGATTGGATTGCCCGGGCACAGCAGGTGTTGCCCGCCGCGGGGTTCGGTAATTTCGACCCTGGTATCGTTATTGCGCGCGGCGAAGGCAGCCGTGTCTGGGACGAAGACGGGCGCGCATATGTCGACTATCTGATTGGATCCGGGCCGATGTTGTTGGGTCACGGACATCCCGAGGTCATGGAAGCCGTGCTAGACCAGCTGCCCAAAGGCATGACGTTTTTCGCCAATAACGCCAAAGGTATAGAGCTGGGCGAGGCCATATGTGAGGCAGTCCCGTGTTGCGAACAGGTTCGTTTTGTCGCTTCGGGGGGAGAGGCGGACATGTATGCGATGCGTCTGGCCCGCGCCTATACAGGGCGTGATAAAATACTGAAGTTCGAAGGCGGCTATCACGGCATGAGCGCCGAGGCGCAGATGAGTCTGGCCCCGGCGGCACGGGTGAATTTTCCCCGCGCTGTCCCCGACAGTGCAGGCATCCCGCAAACGGTTGCGGACCAGATGCTGATTGCACCGTTCAATGATCTGGAGGCTGTGGCCGCCCTCATGGCCGAGCATTCGGATATCGCTGCCATCATCGTCGAGCCGTTGCAGCGCATCATTCCTGCCGCCCCAGGCTTTTTGCAGGGCTTGCGCGATCTGTGTGATCGCCATTCCGTCCTGCTGATTTTTGATGAAATCGTTACGGGGTTTCGCCTAGCCTATGGGGGTGCACAGGAAAAATACGGGGTGATCCCGGATATCTGTACACTTGGCAAAATTATCGGCGGTGGGTTTCCTTTGGCGGCATTGGGTGCCAGTGCCGAGATCATGCAACATTTCGACAAAAGTGCGGTGGGTGCTGACAAATGGCTGATGCAGTTGGGCACCCTTTCGGGCAATCCGGTCGCCGCAGCGGCGGGATTGAAAACGATGGAGGTGCTGCGCCGCCACGGCACATATGAGGCGCTGCGTGCGTTGGGCGCGCGCTTGCAGGATATGCAGTCACAGGCGTTGACCTGCGCAGGTATCGCGCATCAGATCTGCGGGGATGAGACCCTGTTTGATCTATTTTTCACCGATGCGGTCTGCCGTGACTACCGCAGTGCCCGTCACAGCAATCCGGCGATGAATGTCCGCTACAATGATGTTTTGCGCACCCACGGCGTGTTCAAATCACCCGGAAAGCTGTATCCGTCCTTGGCCCTGAGCGAGGGCGATCTCGAACTGACCGAAAGTGCTGTGGCGGCTGGTGTTGCCGCCCTTGAGGCTGAATTCAGCGGCTGAGATCAGCGCAGATTGGCCGTTTCCGGTGTTGGTTCGTGATCTTCATAGAGCGGTCTGAGACCCGTGATGAGCCGCGCCCCCTTTGAAAAGGTGAGGTAGGACCAGAACCAGCTGAACGCCACGATCAAAGGCTGGCGCACTCCGATCAAAAAGTAGATGTGCGCGATCCCCCAGATCCACCATGCCACAAACCCCGACATCCGAAACTTGCCAAAATCGATCACCGCCGCATGACGCCCGATGGTGGCGAGATTGCCGGCGTGTTTGTATTTGAATGGGGCGGGTGCGGATTTGCCCTTGAGCGCGTTCGCGATCAATTGGCCGACATATTTGCCCCCCTGTTTGGCTGCCGGCGCGATACCGGGCACATCTAACCCATCTTGCCACGGTATTTGTGCCGCGTCCCCGATCACAAAGACCTCTGGGTGTCCAGGTACTGAAAGGTCAGGGTTTACAACGACGCGCCCTGTCCGGTCGGTTTCAGCGTCAAGCCAGCGACCCACGTTTTTAACGGCCACGCCTGCGCCCCAGACTTTGCAAGCCGAGGGGATGAAGTGGTCACTGATCTGCACCCCCGGTTCGGTGATATCCTCGACTTTGGTGTCGAGCATCACCTCCACCCCAAGTTTTTCCAGTGATTTTTGCGCCTTGGTCGAAAGCGGTTCTGGAAAGGCTTTAAGCAAGCGATCCCCGGCTTCGATCAGGATCACGCGGGCATCGCGCGAGTTGATGCGGTGAAAGTCAGCGGCAAGTGCGTGGTTGGCCAGTTCCGCAATTGCCCCGGCCATTTCGACGCCTGTGGGTCCGCCGCCCACAATCACAAAGGTGAGATGGCGGCGTTGTTCGGCATCGGAGTTTGAAATCTCTGCCCGTTCAAAGGCCATCAGCACCCGCTTGCGGATTTCGGTGGCGTCGATAATCCGTTTCAACCCGGGTGCGTGTTTTTCCCAATCGTTGCGCCCAAAATAGGAATGGTGGGCACCCGAGGCCACGATCAGATGGTCATAATCGTAGCGGTCTGTTTCTCCGATCACCTGTTTGGTTGCCAAGTCGATGTCGCGCACTTCGGTCAGTGCGACGCTGACATTTTTCTGGCGGGAAAAGATGCCCCGAATAGGCCATGCGACGTCCGCAGGCGATAAATCTGCCGTGGCGACCTGGTAGAGCAATGGCTGAAACAGGTGATAGTTGCGCCGGTCGATGATTTTGATGTCAATGGGTGCGTTTGCGAGCGCCTTGGCCGCAGAGATGCCGCCGAAACCGGCACCTATGATGACGACTTTGGGGCGGGCGGCGTTTGGTTTGGGCATGATATACCTCTGGGTTGGTCAGTGCATATCATAGCTGGATGTGAGAGTGAAACTGCTGCGCCGCAGCATGTGTGCGGGCTTTTACAATCGCCCCTAGATGTGCAGGGTCAGCGGGCAGTGGTCTGACACTTCGGGAGTGTATTCGACATCAAAGCTGTGCACGGCGTTTGGGTCGCTGATCAGCATGTAGTCGGCGAATTTACCGGGTTTTTTGTACTGTGTGTTCCGTGTGCTGGTAAAACCACGTGTTGTAACGAGGTCCGTCATTCCGATGTCGCGCAAGATGGTGAAGGTATCGCTGTCTGGGGTGACATTGAAATCACCACAGATGATGCGCACATCGCCCGGGTCAGAGACCTGATTTGAAAGTGCCGCCAATTTGTGCGCCTGCGCGGTGCGTTCTGGTGTGTCCATCTTGCCAGCCAAATCCCGAAGCCCGTGCATGTGGGTGATGCTGACCCCGCGGTCGGTTTTATGATCATAAACCTGCACCCCATGCGCGCTGCGCGAGCGGGGGTGGTTCCCGTACCCATTTGCTCCGTAGCTTTTGTGCACAAACCCTTGTGCTTGCCCAATCACCGGGATCGATTTGTGCACAAACGTGGCCAGCCCCCACTGTGACGGGAATTGCGTTTCATTGTCCCAAAGCACGCCTTGGGCCGCTGGGCAGAATGTTGCGGCGTGATCCGGCAAGGCGGCGCATACGTCGCGAAAGAAGTTGGCCCGTTGCGGCAGGACATGGTCGCCGTCGCGGTAAGTGAGCCAGTCGAGATCGGTGGC
>JBCCBC010000055.1:0-12810 GCA_039814435.1 Pseudomonadota bacterium | reverse complement strand
GGCCTGCGTTGTGAGGGCAATCACATCCGACGGCACCGCATCGGTTGAGATGTCGATATCAGACGCGGGCAGCCCCATGATCGCGTTGCGCACGCAGCCCCCCACAAACAGCGCCTGAAATCCGGCCCCTTCGAGGCTGGCGCACAAGGTTTGCGCCGCCGGATCGGTCAAGAATGGCGTTTGCGGATCTAGGAAAGGGGCAGTCGGTCGGTCCATGCGCGCAATATACGCGCGGTTGCACCCCAGATGTAATAGGGGCCGTAGGGCACGGTGTAATACGCCCGTTGCTGCCCGCGCCATCTGCGCGCTTCGATGATGTAATTGGCGGGGTCTAAGACATGGGCCAGCGGGACGCGAAAGACCTCTGCGACCTCGCCCGCTTCGGGGGTGGCATCAAAGTCCTGAGTGACCAGTGCAACAACGGGGGTCACCACGAACGCGGTCACCGTTTCATGCGGCGCAAAGGTACCAAGGATTTCGGTATGTGCGCTGGGCAATCCAATCTCTTCGCAGGCTTCGCGCAGGGCAGTTGCGATCAGGTCGGGATCGCCCGCATCCTGTTTGCCACCCGGAAAAGCGATTTGACCGGGGTGGTGTTTCAAAGCCGACGACCGCTTGGTCAGGATCAGATCATACCCATCCGCACCGGCAATGATCGGTGCCAAAACTGCTGCGGGGCGCAAGGTACGCCCAGGTGCGAGTTTGATCCCGGGGTTCAGGTCAAAATCGGAAGAGGCATCGCCTGCCCGGGCCAGCGCGGCCCGGGTCCGTGTGATCAAATCACTCACTGGTCTGGTTTTCCGCCTCAAACCCCACGGTGGCCGGATCCAGATCGTAATGTGCGCTGCAGAACTGGCAATCTGCCGTCACGCGCCCGTCTTCTGTCGTCATTGTCGCGATATCGCGCGCGGAATAGATCGACAGACTTTGGCGCACGCGGTCTTCGGAACAAGTGCACCCGAAACGCACCGGTTGCGTGTCAAAAACGCGTGGCGTTTCTTCGTGAAACAGGCGCAGCAGCAGATCGCCGGGGGCGAGTTGCGGCCCGATCAGCTCCATCTCTTCGACGGTGTCCAGCAGGACGTTGGCCCGCGTCCAGTTTTCGGACGCGTCGCCGTCGAGCAGGTCATTTGCCGTGAGCACATCGCCAGTCCCCTCACCCGTTGCCGCCAATGGCGACGCTTTGGGCATCAATTGGAGCATGACACCCCCAGCGCGCCAATGTGCGGGCACACCGGGTTCCTGGGACATCCCAAAGCTGAGCTGAAAGCGGGTCGGCAGCTGTTCGGACTGGGCGAAATAGGATTCCGCACAGGCCGCAAGCGACCCGCCGGTCAGTGGGGTGATCCCCTGATAGGGTTTCATCCCCTGCCCCTGATCGATCATGATCGCAAAGTAGCCGTCGCCAATCTGCTCGAACGGGGCACCATCGCTCAGCCGTTCTGCATCATAGCTGGCATAGGCGCGGATGCGCGCGATATCACCGTCCTTTTCAGGGCCGTAATAGTCTGTCGCGATCATCCGCACTGGTCCTTTGGACTGCACCTGCAAGGACAGCTTCCACCGCAGCTTGATCGTTTGACCGATCAAGGCTGTCAGCAACGCCATCTCTGCCACCAGCGCCTCGACCTGAGGCGGGTAGTCGTGCTGCTTGAGGATACCGTCCAACACTCCGTCCAGACGCGCAACGCGCCCGCGAATGTCGGAAGCATCAAGTTGGAAGGGCAGGACGGTATCGTCCCACGCGAGTTGCGAACCGAGAGTCATGGGGTTTCCTTTGGTGCCACGGATTGGCATATCGAGCCCCTATATAGGACTGTGATCCGAAACTGAAAGAGGTGGCATATGATCCGGCGCATTGGAGACCCACCCGAGCCAGGCCGCACATACACCCAGCGCCCCGGTGCCTATGCGGTTTTGCCGACCGGCGCGGGGGTTTTGCTGACCTGTCATCTTGATACGGAGCCAGACGTGCAATTGCCCGGAGGCGGCATTGACCCGGGCGAAAGCCCCATTCAGGCGCTGCACCGCGAGGTGTTTGAAGAAACCGGCTGGCATATTGCCCGGCCGCGCCGCCTGGGCGCGTTCAAACGGTTCGTGTTCATGCCGGAATACGACCTGTGGGCGGAAAAGGTCTGTCATATCTACGCGGCCCTGCCGACACGGCGCATGTGCGATCCTGTCGAACCTGACCACATTGCGTTGTGGATGCCCCGCGATGATGCGGTACAGGCCTTGGGCAATGACGGCGACCGCCTGTTTCTGGCGCGCTACTTTTCGTGATCCTGCCCGTGATATTCAAACAGGATTCCTGACACATCGTCCGGAAATGTCGTTTCCCCGGCAAATTCGGTTAGCCGCCATAGCATCGCCTCAAAGAAGGCGGGGCCATTGACGTCGGCAAGGTCAGTCATCATCTCAGCCAACCCTTCTTCTTGGAGCATTCCACCGTTGGGATCCGGGCACTCTGTCACACCATCCGACAGCAACAACAGGCGGTCCCCCGGATACAGTTGCGTTTCAAATTGGATGAACGAGATACCCGACATCAAACCGACCGGAAAGCCGCCCGGCCCGTCTTGTTCGATTGTGCCGTCGCGGCGCTGAACGGCTGGATGCGGATGGCCGGCTTGCGCCATTCTGACATGCCCCGTCGTCAGGTCGATATCGGCAAGCAGCAGTGTGAAATAGTGTTCTGTTTCCATCTCGTCCAGGACGAGATCGTTGAGCGTTTCGATCACCTGTTCGGGGGGTAAAAACGCGTACGTGCCATCAGCCAGCCGTTGGAGCGCGACGTTCTGGTCAGGGGCTGCGGCAGACAGATAGCCGGCCAGCCGTGCCGTCATCAGGGCAGAGCTGATCCCATGACCAGAGACATCGATGGAAAACAGCCCCAAGTGCCCTTCTTGGGCGTGGAAAAAGCCCACAAGATCGCCACCGACATGCCCGCTGGATCGCAGCATGAGAGACACATCGCCCGCGTCAAACGCCCTGTGACGTTCCCGGATCAGGGATTGCTGGAGTTTCTTGGCCTCAAGCAGGTCATTGTCGAGAGAGTCATAGACCCGTTGCAGTTCATCGAGCGTCGAGGTGATCAGGCGATTTTTCTCGGTCAATTCGCGCTGCATCCGCAGGATCCGTTCACCCGCAGCGATCCGGGCACGCAGTTCATTTGCATCGACCGGTTTGGTCACAAAATCGTCGGCGCCCGCCTCCAGCCCCATGGCGATCTCGTTCTTTTCACTCTTGGACGTGAGCAGGATAAAATACCCGTAGCGATCCCCGGACATCTTGCGAAACGCATCGCAAAATTCGAGCCCGTTCATCCCCGGCATCATCCAGTCGCTGAGGACCAGATCAGGCTGCACCTTGTGCGCGATCTCAATCGCCTCTTCGCCGGACGCGGCCTCGTGGACCTCAAACCCCCAGCGTTTGACGGAGCTGCACAGGATTTTGCGTTGCAGGCGGCTGTCATCGACAATCAAAACACGATGGGTCGCGCCCACCTCTGACGGAGCGCTGTCCAGCACCTGTTCCGCGTCATCGTGTTTTACTTTGGCAATCATATCGCTGCGGGTTCCGTAAATCGTCTGTCCACACGTAGTGCTGTGCGCTTAACGGCCAGTGAAGCGCACCCATTGATTGCTTAAATCTTTAGCAGTCACCATTTTTTAACCGCATCTCGTGTTTGGTCTGTCTGGGCTTGGTCGGAGACGGATGATGATTGACTGGCAACGCGTGACGACACTGCGCAGTGAAATTGGCGAAGATGATTTTGACGAGGTTGTTCCCCTTTTCCTGGAGGAAGTGAGCGAGATCACGGATCAGCTGCGGGCAAGTGTCGATCTGTCCGCGCTTGAGGCAAACTTGCATTGTCTGAAGGGCAGCGCGTTGAACCTCGGTTTTGAGGAGTTTTCCGCCCTGTGCCACACCGGAGAAGCGATGGCAGCAGCGGGGCAGGCCGGGTCCGTCGATGTGGCCGCAATCCTGACCAGTTTTGACACCTCAAAAGATGTGTTCATGGCCGGATTGAGCCAGGGCAAAGCCGCCTAGATCACGAACTGGGCCAGCGTCTCGTCATTGGTGATATCGGTATATGTGAACCCTTGTGCATCGAGTTCGGACAGGAACCGTTCAAAATTTTCCGGGCGTCGTGTTTCAATCCCGATCAGCACAGAGCCAAAGTTACGGGCTGATTTTTTCAGATATTCAAACCGGGCGATATCGTCATCCGGGCCCAGAATGTTCAGAAAATCCTTGAGCGCGCCGGGGCGCTGGGGCATGCGCAGGATAAAATATTTCTTCACTCCGGAGTATCGCTGCGCGCGCTCCTTGACCTCTGGCAAGCGTTCGAAATCAAAGTTGCCGCCAGAGGCCACGCACACAACTGTCTGCCCTTTGATCTGATCCGCAACGTCTGCGAGCGCTTCAATCGCAAGCGCGCCCGCGGGTTCCAGCACGACCCCTTCGACGTTCAGCATGTCGATGATGGTGGTGCAAATGCGGTCCTCGGGAATGTCGATCACATCGCTGGCGTTCACCCCGGCGAGGCGGGCAAAGGTGTGCTGCCCGATTTTTGCAACCGCCGCCCCGTCCACAAAGGTATTGATGGGCGAGACATCGACCGGCCCACCCGATGCAAGCGCATCCGCAAGCGACGTCGCGCCGGACGGTTCGACAAAGGTGTAGGATACCGCATCGCCAAAGTAGCTGCGCGTGCCCGCCGACAAACCACCGCCCCCAACGGGCAAAATGATTCGATCCGGGGTGCGGCCCAATTGCGCTTCGATCTCGACCGCGACAGAGGCCTGGCCTTCGATCACATCCTCATCATCAAAGGGCGACAGGAACCGCGCGCCCACTTCGGCGCAATAGGTCTGGGCAGAGGCAAGCGTGTCGTCAAAATAGTCCCCGGTCAGGCGAACCTCGACATGATCCCCGCCAAACATCTGCGTTTTCATGATCTTTTGCTGCGGTGTCGTCACAGGCATGAACACAACGCCGCGTGTGCCAAAATGCTTGCACATATAGGCGACCCCTTGGGCATGGTTCCCCGCGCTTGCACAAACAAACACCGCCCCGTCCCCATCAACCTTGCGCATCGCGTTGAACGCGCCGCGCAATTTGTAGGACCGCACGGGGCTCAGGTCTTCTCGTTTCAGCCAGATATCGGCACCGTAGCGCGCAGACAGCATGTCGTTGCGCAACAACGGTGTGGGCGGAAACACTGCGCGCATGGCGCGTTCCCCGGCCCGTGCCCCATCCTGAAAGCTCATCTATTGATCCCTTTTCGGCAATCTCGTTGACGTAGCGACCTGCGGGGCATGGGTCAATCTTGCCCCTTATGCCCAAAACCGCTATCGGCAGCGAAACCTGATGAGGAAAGACAAAACGATGAGCGCACCCAAGAAAGTCGTGCTGGCCTATTCCGGCGGCCTCGACACTTCGATCATCCTGAAGTGGCTGCAAACCGAATATGGATGCGAGGTGGTCACCTTTACCGCCGATCTTGGCCAGGGAGAAGAGTTGGAGCCCGCGCGCGCCAAGGCAGAGCTGATGGGGGCCGCATCGATTTACATCGAGGATGTGCGCGAGGAATTCGTGCGCGATTTCGTGTTCCCGATGTTCCGCGCCAATGCACTTTATGAGGGTCTGTATCTGCTGGGCACCTCCATCGCCCGTCCGCTGATTTCCAAGCGTCTGGTCGAGATTGCAGCGATTGAAGGCGCGGATGCCGTTGCCCACGGTGCCACCGGCAAGGGCAACGATCAGGTCCGTTTTGAACTGGCGGCCTATGCGCTGAACCCCGATATCAAGGTCATCGCGCCCTGGCGTGAGTGGGATCTGTCCAGCCGGACCAAGCTGATCGACTTTGCCGAAAAGAACCAGATTCCGATTGCCAAGGACAAGCGCGGCGAAGCCCCGTTTTCGGTGGACGCGAACCTGCTGCACACCTCATCCGAGGGCAAAGTGCTAGAGGATCCGGCCGTGGACGCGCCCGATTATGTCTATCAGCGCACCGTCTCCCCCGAGGCCGCCCCGGACACGCCGGAATACATTGAGGTTGGGTTTGAGAAAGGTGATGCAGTCTCTATCAACGGGAAAACGATGTCGCCGGCCACTGTGCTGACCACGTTGAACGAACTGGGGGGCAAGCACGGGATTGGCCGTCTGGACCTTGTTGAGGGTCGGTTTGTGGGCATGAAGTCGCGCGGGATTTACGAGACCCCGGGCGGTACCATCCTGCTTGAAGCGCATCGCGGCATTGAACAGATCACGCTGGATCGCGGGGCTGCCCACCTCAAGGATGAATTGATGCCCCGCTATGCCGAGTTGATCTACAACGGGTTCTGGTTCTCGCCCGAGCGCGAGATGCTGCAAGCGATGATCGACAAGAGTCAGGAACATGTGACAGGCACTGTCCGGCTGAAGCTGTACAAGGGGCTGGCGCGCACGGTTGGACGCTGGTCAGATCATTCCTTGTATTCCGAGGCGCATGTGACCTTTGAGGATGACGCGGGTGCCTATGATCAGAAAGACGCGGCAGGGTTCATTCAGTTGAACGCGCTGCGTCTGAAGCTGCTAGCCGCACGGGATCGCCGGCTCAAGTGAGTTTATGCGCGGCGAGCGCCTCGTAATAGGGCATCGCCGCGCCAGCCATCCGGACGTCATCGCCGGACAGGTTGGGAAGTGACGGTTCGGCGCTGTCAAACCCGGTCGATCGATGAACCGCCCCGTACCAATGCGCCGCCCAAACGCCATCATCTCGATGCCCGCCTGCGGGCCAGCCCAACATGTTCGCCGTCCAATCGATGCCAATGGCGGCACACAGCTTTTGCAACATTCCAGGCGGATCTGCGCGGATGTCACTTGAGTCAATGACCACCGGTGCGTCCACGTTTTCAAAGATGCGCGCCTGCTGAACAAACCCCAGATCATCCAGCGTCGCCGCCTCGCGTTTGCGGGCATAGCTGGCAATCACACGGGCAGGATGGCGGATCAGAAACACGTGCGTCAGACCCTGCATCCAGTCCAGCGACCAATCCGGCATCATGTGGTGGGTCATGTGTTTTTGATAAAATATAGGCTCTGACATGAGGGAACACAGTGATTTTGCCACGGCATCAGGATCACAGGGTTGGCTGGCCAACACCTGATCCCGCATCGGATGGTGTTCACCGCTGGCCGACAGGTACGCCGCATAAAACGGTTCGTCCACCACCCGGCAGTCCCCGCGCGCGGCAAAGCTGTACATCATAGCGGTGGATAGATTGCGTGGCCCGGACCACATCGCGATACGTTTTGTCATTGCCCGCACGCTAAGTGGGATTGAAACAATCGTAAACGCTGGATCACGGCTGCGCGACCTCTCCGTCGTGTGAATTGAGCGCGATCTACCTTTGCGCCACAGTGACAAGCAAAGGAGACCCACCATGACCACTTTGCGTACAATCAAAACGTTTTCGCTGGGCCTGATGATCGTTCTGGGATTTGTCGCCCAGACCAAGATGAGCCACGCACAACAGCTGGACACCCTGACCGTCGCAGGCGGATGTTTCTGGTGTGTTGAGGCTGATTTCGAGAAAGTCGCTGGTGTGACCGAGGCCGTGTCAGGCTTTGCCGGTGGGACGACAAGCAATCCAACGTACAAGCAAGTGACGGGCGGGCGTACGGGCCATTTTGAAGCGGTTCAAATCACGTTTGATCCCGCCAAGGTTCAGGTTGAAACGCTGCTCGCACTATTTTTCCGGTCAGTCGATCCAACGGATGCGGGCGGGCAGTTCTGTGATCGCGGTGACAGCTATCGCACCGCAGTCTTTGCCACGCCAGACCAGGTACAGGCCGCGAACATAGCCAAGGCAAGCGCACAGGCAGATCTGGGCCAAACTGTCGTAACGCCCGTTCTGGCCGCGGACACGTTTTACCCCGCCGACAGCTATCACCAAGATTATTACAAACAGCGCGCTGTTGTCCTCACCCGGTTTGGGCCCAAGACCAAAGCCAAAGCCTACAAAGCCTATCGCGAGGCATGTGGCCGGGATGCGCGCGTCAAAGCACTGTGGGGGTCCGCCGCACCGTTTGCGGGCAGTTAAGCTAAGCCAGCCGGGCGTCTTCGATATCTTTGAGGTCGGGGATCACATCCGCTGTGCCATGGCGCGTCACCATCAGCGCCCCGGCCTGGGTCGCGAGGGTCAGCGCCTGCGCCATCGGCATCCCGCGATCAAGGCCAGCAATCAAAAACCCGGTGAACGTATCGCCCGCGCCTGTTGTGTCCACCGCCGTGACAGGGATCGCCGGGATATGCGTTTGGTCAGCCTGGCCCGCATGGATCCAGCGGCTCCCATCGCCGCCCAAGGTCACGACGATATCAGCCACGCCGAGGTCCTTTAGGTCCTGCCCCAGCGCATTTTGCAACTGCTCGGCCTCGACCTCGTTCAGAACCAACAGATCGGCATAGGGCAACACATCTGATACCGCTGTGGCATCGAAGGGTGCGGCGGCATAGGCGACGCGCAAGCCAAGGCTGTGCGCCATACGCGCCGCGTGGACCTGCCCGTTTGTTTCGTTTTGCATGACCAGAAAGTCGCCCGCAGCCGCAGTAGACAGGGCCTGCCCAATGGCGTCGTCTGAAATCTGCCTGTTGGTGCCTGAAAACAGAACGATCTGGTTCTCGCCATCTTCGGCCACGGCAATGTTGGCGTGGCCTGTCGCAGCACCGGGTATCCGCGCGATGCACCGCGTGTCGACACCGTATTCCATCAGGCGATCCGCACACCACCCGCCATCGCCGCCCACGGCCCCGATATGCGTCACCCGGGCGGCAGCGCGGGCAATGGCAACGGACATATTGGCCCCTTTGCCCCCCAGTCCCTGGCTGTGATCAAGCGCGCCAAGCGTTTCGCCGGGCGCGGGCAAGTGAGGAACCCGGTAAACGTTGTCGATATTGATCGAACCAAGGTTCCAGACAGCCATCAGCCCACCTTGCACGCGGCAAGCACCGCCATGTTGAGGATGTCATTGGCCGTGGACCCGGACGAACAGATCTGGATCGATCCACCCACCCCGGCCAAGATCGGGCCAATCACCGTCGCCCCGCCCATTTCCTGCATCAGTTTCACAGAGATGCTGGCAGAGTGGCGCGCAGGCACGATCAGGATGTTGGCAGGCCCGGTCAGACGCGAAAACGGATAGGCCGCCTGCGCTTGGGTGTTGAGCGCAACATCCACGGTCATCTCGCCCTCGTATTCGAAATCGACGCCGCGTTTGTCCAACACACGCGGTGCGAAATGCATCTTTTCCGCGCGCTCGGACACTGGGTAGCCGAATGTTGAAAAGCTGACAAAAGCAACGCGGGGTTCCAGCCCCATATTACGCGCGACAGTTGCTGCTTGTTCGGCGATGTCGGCCAGATCCTCTTCGTCCGGCCATTCGTGCACCAGCGTGTCGGCAATAAACACGATGCGCCCCTTGTGGATCAGCGCGGTAATTCCCGATGCTTTGCTGTCAGCACTTGCGTCATAGACGTGGTTGATGCGGTCCAGGATATGCGCGGACTTGCGGGTCGCGCCCGTCACCAATCCGTCGCCATGCCCGTGGGCCAGCATCAGCGCAGAAAACACATGGCGGTCGCGTGCGGCAAGGCGATGGACATCCTGCATATCAAATCCACGGCGGTTCAGCCGGTCGTAAAGGTGGCCCTTATAAGTCTCTAAATGGGTGGTATTTGCGGCATTCACCACTTCAAGCTCGCGCGCGGCGTCGCCCAATCCTGCCGTCTCAAGCTTGGCTTTGACGTCCTCGGTCCGGCCCACAACCAGTGCTTTGCCAAACCCGGATCGCTGGTACATCACGGCTGCGCGCAACACGCGCGGGTCGTCCCCTTCGGCAAAGATCATGCGGGCCTGGGCCGCGCGGGCGCGGGCGTTGATCCCTGTAAGGATACTGGCCGTCGGATCCATCCGCGACTTCAGGCTCAACTCATAGGCGTCCATATCAATGATCGGACGGCGGGCAGCGCCGGTATCCATCCCGGCACGCGCAACGGCCGGTGGGATGCGGTGGATCAGGCGCGGATCAAACGGGGTGGGAATGATGTAGTCCCGCCCAAAGGCGAGGGACTTGCCATAGGCCAGCGCCACCTCATCCGGCACATCCTCGCGCGCCAAAGCGGCAAGAGCATGGGCGCATGCGATCTTCATCTCGTCATTAATCGCCCGGGCGTTGATGTCGAGCGCGCCGCGAAACAGGTAGGGAAAGCCCAACACGTTGTTCACCTGGTTGGGATAATCGCTGCGACCCGTGGCAACGATGGCGTCCATGCGGACCTCGTGCGCCTCTTCGGGTGTGATCTCGGGATCTGGGTTGGCCATCGCGAAAATAACGGGATTGTCGCCCATGCTTTCGACCATGGCCGGGGTCACCGCCCCTTTGACAGAGACGCCAAGGAAGACATCCGCGCCCTTCATCGCATCCTCGAGCGAGCGCAACTCGGTTGCCACGGCGTGGGCCGATTTCCACTGGTTCATGCCCTCGGTGCGGCCTTGATAGATCACGCCCTTGGTGTCGCACACGATACAGTTCTGGTGTCGCGCGCCCATCGACTTCAACAACTCGATACAGGCAATCCCCGCAGCACCCGCACCATTGAGAACGATTTTCACGTCCTCGATTTTCTTGCCCGAGATATGCAGCGCATTGATCAACCCCGCCGCACAAATCACAGCTGTACCGTGCTGGTCATCGTGAAAGACGGGGATGTCCATCTCTTCCTTGAGACGCTGTTCAATGATGAAGCATTCAGGGGCCTTGATATCCTCAAGATTGATACCGCCAAAGGTCGGGCCCATCAGCTTGACCGCCTGACAGAACGCATCCGGGTCTTCGGTATCCAGTTCGATATCGATAGAGTTGACGTCAGCGAACCGTTTGAACAGCACCGCCTTGCCCTCCATCACGGGCTTTGACCCCAGCGCGCCAAGGTTGCCAAGGCCCAGAACAGCCGTGCCGTTCGAAATGACGGCTACAAGGTTGCCCTTGTTGGTGTAGTCGTAGGCCAGTTCCGGGTTCTGTGCGATCGCTTCGCACGGGACGGCGACGCCGGGCGAATAGGCCAGGCTCAGGTCGCGCTGTGTGGTCATGGGGACGGTCGCCGCGATTTCGAATTTGCCGGGCGTCGGCTCCATGTGGAATGCCAGCGCCTCTTCGGCTGTGACCTTGTTCTTGTTCATTGGCGCTGTCCCTCTCTCGCGTCTTGACGTCTTAGCCCAGCATGCACCCTGCCTCAATCGACTTTGGCTTTCGCTTGGGCGGAGCTGTTTGTAAGGTCGCGCGACACGGGCCTAGGGGGACGCCATGACAGTGACGCCGATGATGGCGCAATATCTCGAAATCAAAGCCGAACATGACGGCGCGCTCTTGTTTTACCGCATGGGCGATTTTTACGAGATGTTCTTTGATGACGCTGTCGCTGCGGCAGAGGCGTTGGATATCGCGCTGACCAAACGCGGCAAACACGAGGGTGCTGACATCCCGATGTGCGGCGTGCCCGTTCACGCCGCCGAAGGGTATTTTTTGACCCTGATCCGCAAGGGTTTTCGCGTTGCCGTATGTGAACAGCTGGAAAGCCCCGCAGAAGCGAAAAAGCGGGGCTACAAATCCGTCGTCAAACGCGGTGTTGTGCGGCTCGTCACTCCCGGAACACTGACCGAGGACACGCTGCTCGAGGCGCGGCGGCACAACTATCTGGCCGCATTTGCCGATGTTCGCGGATCAAGCGCCCTGGCTTGGGTCGATATCTCCACCGGATCGTTTCATGTCATGCCCGTCGATTTGGCCATGTTAGGGCCTGAATTGGCACGTCTGTCCCCATCCGAACTGATCATAGCGGACGGGCAAGAAGATACATTGCGCGCCATCACGGATGACTTCGGCATTGCGCTGACCCCGTTGGGGCGTGCCGCGTTTGACAGCACGTCGGGCCTTGCCCGCGTCTGCGCGCTGTTCAAAGTCGCAACATTGGACGCGTTCGGATCGTTTGAACGGGCCGAGGTCGGCGCGATGAGCGCGTTGATCGAATATCTGGAGGTCACGCAGAAAGGCAAACTGCCGCTTTTGCGTCCACCCCAACAGGAAAGCCAAAGCAAAACAGTCCAGATTGACGCGGCAACCCGGCGCAATCTGGAATTGACAGCCGCCCTGTCCGGCGGGCGCGCAGGATCACTGCTGAGTGTGATTGACCACACGGTCACAGCGGCAGGTGCGCGGTTGTTGGAACGACGCATTTCTTCTCCCTCGCGCCAGTTAGAGACTGTTTCAGACAGATCCACAGCGGTGGAGTTCTACGTAGACCGTTCCGACATTGCAGAACGCCTGCGATCACAGTTGCGCAGCGTTCCAGACATGGATCGCGCTTTGTCGCGTCTTTCGCTCGAGCGTGGCGGGCCGAGGGACCTGGCTGCGCTCCGCAACGGGCTGGCCTGCGCAGAGGCGCTGAACTCGGCCGCGCCAAACGGCATGCCCCCGCTCTTGTCGCGCGCCTTTGCAGATCTGAGCGGTCACAGTGATCTGATTGCGCGGCTCGACGCCGATCTGATCGCCGAACCACCGTTGCTGGCCCGCGATGGGGGCTTTATCGCCAGCGGCTGTGACGCAGAACTGGACGAGGCCCGTCAACTGCGCGACGAAGGGCGATCCGTCGTGGCACAACTACAACAGCAATATGTCGGGGTTTCGGGCGTCCAATCCCTAAAGATCAAACACAACAACGTCCTTGGATATTTCATCGAAGTGACGTCGACCCATGCAGACAAG
>JBCCBC010000060.1:0-12426 GCA_039814435.1 Pseudomonadota bacterium | reverse complement strand
CGTGTGATCCACAATCAGCGCATTGGTGATGACCGTGTCGACAGCCCCTTCGGCCCGCGTGATTTGCGACTGGCCCATGCCATCCCGGATGACCTTGCCGCCGCCGAACTTGACCTCTTCGCCATACAGCATGGCGTTGTCGCCCGTGCCTCCTGTGCGGACGGAGCCTGCGGCTTCGGCGGTCAGGTCACGCTCGACCTCGATGATCAGGTCGGTGTCAGCCAGACGCACCTTATCGCCCACGGTGGGGCCAAACATGGCGGCATAGTCGGAACGGGGGATGGATGTGGGCATACTACTTCCTTGTTTTCACTTAGAAATACTCTTCCGTTTTTTCAATGAAAGAATGGTGGAAAATTGCGTGCATTGCTGGAGCAAAAATTTTCGTATGAATGGGGTGTCGAGACACAAACAAAAAGGAGTTCTCGACATGACGCCTATCGAGTTTTGGCTAACGGTAATTGCCTTGGTTGTACCCGGCGTAATTGGTCTGTTCCTTGCCATCGCTAAATTTCGCGGGTGGTTCTGAGGGTGCGCCCGGGCCGCGCAGCGGACCGGATCACGCCCGACCCGCCCCCCAGGGCGGGCGTGATACGCCCACCCTCGGGCCGGGCGTGATCCTCTGGTCGGTGCGTGACAGATCATGCTTGGAAAACCTCATCGACCGGTACCTGCATCGCTGTCACCAATCCGTTGGTTTGCATCGCCATACCGATAACGCTCATCAACTCGCCATGCTGTGCCAGCGTCATGCCCTTGGCATTGGCGGCTGCCGTGTGAGAATGAATGCAATATTCACACCCGTTCGCCACCGACACCGCGATATAGAGCATCTCCTTGACCAACGGATCCAAGTCCCCCGGCCCCATCACATCCTTCAACCGCCCCCACGTTGCGGCCAGCAGGGCCGGGTCATTGGCCAGCGCCCGCCAGAAGTTGTTGATAAACTCAGTGCCCCGCGTGGCGCGGATATCGGCAAAGATGGCCAGCACCTCGGCGCTGGCCTCTGCATCGCTTATCAGGGGGACAGTGGCCACTCAGACCATCGCAAAGATGCGGGCCGGGCCACCTGTGCCACCCACATGGTTGGGGGCACCCACGACCAGCGTGGCCCCGGCCGCAGGGACCTGATCCAGACCAGCCAGGTTCTCGATCCCGTAGCGACCGGCCGGCAGCCAGGCATAGTGCGTGGCAAAGTCGGGCGAGGGGCCATGATCAAGCGACAGTGTGTCAACGGCCATGGCCGCAGCGGTGGTCTCCTCAAGCAGCATCTGCGTGGCCTCGATGTGAAAACCGGGAAAGTGTTTGACGTCCGCACTGTCGTTGCCGACGTAAGCTGCCGCATCCCCCGATTTGGCGGCCCAGCCGGAATGCATCGCGATGCAGGCCTTGTCGGGAATGGCACCGTTGTCGGCAATCCAGGCTTTCAGATCATCCGGGGTCACCTGCGCGTCGGGATTGTCCGCCGCCTTGGCCGCAATATCGATGACACAAAGCGGGATCACCAGGTCAGAGACCGGGATCTCGTCAACCGACGTGCCATCTGCGGAAAAGTGCAAGGGCGCGTCGATATGCGTTGCCGTATGCTCGTTGATCGCCAGATTGAACAGGTTAAAGCCGTGATCGCCAAAGTTGAACTGCTGCTCCATCGAAATGCCAGGCACGCCAAAGAAGGTGGGGAAATCGGGGCTCAGCGGATGGGTCATGTCAAACACGCCCCCATGGCCAGCCGCCATTGCCGCAGGGGCCGCCGTCATGCCGACAGCCGCCGCTGCGCCCACAGCCGCGCTGGTTTTGAAAAAGTCCCGGCGCGACAGCATCCGGTCTTTGACAGCATTCATCACGCAAACATCACACATCGTCTGATCCTTCCATTCTGGTTGAGACTGCTCAGAGTTGGCCCATGACCTTTTGGTTGAACCCAAAGATCCTGCGCGCCCCGCTGACCGGGATCAACGCCACATCCCGGGCCTGCCCGGGTTCGAACCGCACGGCGGTGCCGGCAGCAATATTCAAGCGCATTCCGCGCGCGGCGGCACGGTCAAAGTCCAGCGCAGCATTGGCCTCGCCAAAATGATAATGCGAGCCGACCTGCACGGGTCGGTCGCCTGTGTTGGCCACATGCAGCACGATCTCTTCCACCCCCGCATTCAGAGAAATCTCGCCCTCAGCCACAATCACTTCGCCCGGGATCATCGCGCTCCCTCCTGCTTCATTGTTCCAAAAATATGCATGTCCAACAGATCAGCCTCTAACGGATGGGGTTGTGAACGGTGACCAGCTTGGTCCCATCAGGAAAGGTCGCCTCGACCTGCACATCGTGGATCATCTCGGCAATCCCGTCCATGCACTGTTCGCGGGTGATGATCTGGGCCCCGGCCTCCATCATGTGGGCGACGGAATGGCCGTCGCGCGCACCCTCAACCACCGCGTCCGTGATCAGGGCGATGGCCTCGGGATAGTTCAGCTTGACGCCCCGCGCCAGGCGCTTGCGGGCCACTTCGGCGGCCATGGCGATCAGCAGTTTGTCTTTTTCGCGGGGGGTCAGTTGCATATGTCAAAGTCTCCAGGCCAGGGGCAGAGTGCCGCCTGTCAGATGGTCAAGAATGGGCAATAGAGTACGGCGCAGATCATAGCCCGACGGGGCAAGGCAGCGCAAAACAAGGATATCATCAGCGAGTAAACTGGCCCCGCCCGTGTCTGGCAAAAGTGCGCGCACCGGGTCTAACTGTCCTACCGCTTCGGGCGCAACAAGGGTCAGTGACACCATGGCAGCGGCGCCGTTGCCGGTGGCTGCACGCGCCATATGCGCCGTCATGTCGCCCTGCATGGCCCAGGCATCCTGGACCAGCGGTGCCCCGGCTCGGGTGATCGTGATCCGATCACGCATGAAACCAGTCACCTGGCACTCGCCCATCGCGATCCGACCCAGACACATCGGTTCCACAATCAGCGCCCGGCCCGATGGGGCCACGTCGCACGTGAGGTGCCGCTCAAGCGCGCAGCCATCAAAGACCAGCGTTTCCTGGGGCAGCCACCACAATGTGGCGTTCTCTTGCACGCTCAGCGTTGTCGATATGCGCCCCGTCTCACCGGGCTGCGCGCGGTAGGCGCGCTCACAGGCCTGCGTGGTGAGGGTCAGGTGCGTGCCCGCTCCTGCTGTCGCAACAGTGTCAAACCGATCCCCGCCCGTCACCCCGCCAGAAGTGTTGAGCAGGACGGCCGTCATGCCCTTTGGCGCGCGGGGAAACACAGCCTTGGATGCGCCTTGCTGATACAACTCATCCAAAGCGGTACGGCCGCCCTGCGCCTTGGTCGACAGCCGCAGCGAACCAATCGCGCGCGGCTGGGCAAGAGGGGCGGCAGTGATGGGTGCGTGTGCAGTCATAAACTTCTTGGGCAGTGGCAGCCCATGGATATGAGCATTCTGCGCGCCCGCGCGCCACCCTTCAGTTTGAGGTCCGGGTAAATCCTGTGTTTTTCTGCCTATATTTCAGGCGTTCCAAGGATCAGTCGGCAAGGCGGCGCAGCAGATAGGTGTCCATGATCCACCCATGTGCCGCCCGTGCGGCGGCGCGGTCTGCCACGATCTGCGCGCTGACGTCGCTCAAACGGCCCGCGCCGAGGATCTGTTCCTGCATGCCCAGATAGGCACCCCACCAGATGTGATAATTCCCGCTCAGGTGCTGAAATGCACAAGCCCCATCCAGCATCACCACCAGCGTTTCGCACCCCTCAGGCCAGCCGTGATCGCGCAGCTGGCGCCCGGTCGAAATGGTGACCGGGGCATTCAACGTGTTCAGCGGGATGGCATGGGCCGCAGTCAGCGCCTGCACGGATGTGATCCCGGCCACGACCTTGATGTCTGGCTGCGGGTCCAGTCGGGCCGCAATACGCAGCGTGCTGTCATAAAGTGACGGATCACCCCAGACCAAAAGCGCAACCTTGGTGGCTGTCGGATGCTGCGCCAGAACACCACTCCAGATCTGCGCAATCTCGTCATGCCAGGCCGCGACACGGTCAAGATAGGGCAGCGCCTCGTCACGCACAGGCATGGCAAACAGGGCCACGTTTGCATCGCTGCGCACGCCGTCAATGATCTGAGTGCGCAGATCGGCGAGGTCAGATTTACCCGCGCCCTTGTGGGGGACCAGAAACAGATCGGCTTCGGCCATCACGCGGCGGGCTTCACCCGTCAGATGATCCGGGTTTCCGGTGCCGATGCCGATAAGAAAAAGCTGGGTCATGATGGACAGTCACAGGCCGCAACGCGCGGCGCACCTCTTTCATTGTTCTTCAAATATGCACATGCCTACCCGTCGGCCAGCGCACCATACAAGATCAGCGCAGGGGCGTCGCTGACGCCGCCTTGCAGTTTCGTGGCCAGCGCCTGCACCGTCGTGCGGTGCAGCGCCTGATCGGGCGTTGATACCCCTTCGGCCAACAGCGCAGGCGTGTCGGCGGGCAGCCCTGCGTCGATCAACATCGCCGCAAAAGCCGGGAAAGTACGCTGACCCATAAAAACCACGGTCGTGGCCAAGGGATCAGCCAAGGCGGCCATGTTGAGGTCTGCGGGCAGTGCCCCGCGCACATCATGACCGGTGACAAATTGCACGCGGCGGGCCGTCAATCTGCGCGTGAGCGGAATGCCCGCCGCGGCGGCCGCGGCACAGGCCGAAGGCACACCGGGGATGATTTCAAACGAGATACCGGCGGCTTTCAACGCATCAATCTCTTCTTCGAGACGGCCAAACGTACCGCCGTCGCCTGACTTTAGGCGCACAACCCTTTGATCTTGCTGCGCATATTCAACCAGCAGCTGGCTCACATGGTGCTGCTTGGGCGAGGGGCGTCCGGCCCGTTTGCCCACCCCCACCAGATCGGCGCCCGCGCGCGCATGGGTCAGGATCGGCCCGGCACTCAGGTCGTCAAACAGCACCGCATCGGCCCGCTTTAACCGGTCCACCGCCTTGAGCGTGAGCAGTTCGGGATCCCCGGGCCCAGAGCCGACAAAGCTGACAAACCCGCTCATCCCGCTTCACCCGTTATCAGGTGAAAGAACGTGCCCGTCACATGCCCGCGCCAGGATCCGCTTTGGGCCGCCGGGGTGCCATCCGCGTCAAAGACCTGCGCAAGGGCGGCGTCGGGTTGATCGAGGATCGAGGAGTAGTGGAATTCATGCCCGCGCAATGCGGCCCCCCGATCAAATCCCGGGATGGGGTGGTCAAGCACCGCGCGCCGATACCCAAGATTGAATTTCCGCTTTTCATAGCTGGTGGCCAACCCCAGCAGTCCCACCATTTCGTGGCGCGTGCCGTCCTTGTCCACCAACCCCGCACCAAGTGCCATGTACCCGCCGCACTCACCGTGCACGGGCTTTGTGGCGGCGTGTGCGCGCAAACCGTCCTTGAATGTGCGCGCAGCCGCCAAAGTGCCCGCGTGCAATTCCGGGTATCCACCGGGCAGCCAGACCAGATCGGCGTCGTGTGCCGGTGCCTCATCCGCAAGGGGGGAAAAGGGCAAAATCTCGGCCCCCGCCGCGCGCCACCCCGTCACAAGATGCGGGTAAGTAAAGGAAAACGCCGCATCGCGCGCCAACGCAATCCGCTGCGCGGGCGGGGTTGGCAGCGGATGCGCGGGCAGGGCTTGCCCGGTGCGCGCCGCATCGCGCAGCGCGCTCAGGTCCACGTTGTCGCGCAGAAACGCGGCATATCCTGCAATCGCGGCTTCCAGATCGGGGTGCTCCACGGCCTGGATCAGCCCCAGATGCCGTTCGGGCAGCTTCAGATCACCGCGTCGGGGCAGGCAGCCCAGCACGGTGATCCCTGCCTGCTCCATCCCCAGGCATGTCAGGCGCTCGTGACGCGGGCTTGCCACGCGGTTCAGGATCACACCGGCAAAGGGCAGATCGGGGTTATACATCTTGAACCCAAGCGCCACCGCTGCCGCCGATTGCGCCTGTCCGCCCACATCAATCACCAGCACCACAGGCCAGCCCATTTTTTGGGCCGTTTCGGCGCTGGATCCAAACCCGGATTGCCCGCGCGTTGCGACCCCATCAAACAGGCCCATCGACCCTTCGGCGATGCAGATGTCAGCCCCTGTCTGTTGCGCCGCGATCCCGCCCAACAGCGCATCATCCATCGCCCAGGTGTCAAAGTTGAACGAGGGGCGCCCGGCAGCCGCGAAATGAAAGGCCGGGTCGATGTAATCGGGACCGCTCTTGTACGGTTGCACCACAAGCCCATCATCGCGCAATGCGCGCAACAGACCCAGCATCACGGTGGTTTTGCCGGTGCCCGAAGCGGGGGCAGAGATCATCAATCCAGGCAGTTCAGTCATCACCGTGACTCCAGCTTGCCCAGGGGCTTTGCGCACTCATCGGGCGGTAGCGTCTGTCATAATCGGGGGCATAAAGACAGCTTTCGTCAAAGTCCTGCGCCCCCAGCACCCGGCCCACAAGGATCAGCGCGGTCCGGCTGATCCCGTCCGTCATCGCGGCGTGAAGCGTGTCGAGTGTCGCCATGATCACCTGCTGGTCGGGCCAGCTGGCGCGGTAGACAACGGCCACCGGGCAGTCCGCCCCATAGGCTGGCGTCAGGTCAGCCACCACCTGATCCAGATTGCCAATCGACAGGTGGATTGCCAGCGTCGCCCCGCTGGCGGCAAAGTTGGTGAGGCTTTCGCCCTCAGGCATGGACGAGGCGCGCCCGGGTGTGCGCGTCAGCACCACCGATTGGGCAATGCCGGGCAAGGTCAACTCGGCCCCGAGTGCGGCTGCTGCGGCGCTGAACGAGGGCACCCCGGGCGTCACTGAAAACGGGATATCGGCTGCCTTGAGTCGGCGCAACTGTTCGCCCATCGCCGACCAGACCGACAGATCACCCGAGTGCAGCCGCGCGATGTCGTGCCCTTTGGCGTGGGCGGCTGTGATCTCGGCCATGATATCATCCAGATCCATTGCCGCCGTGTTCACCACCCGTGCATCCGGTGGGCAGTGCCCCAGGATCGCTTCGGGCACCAGCGATCCGGCATAGAGGCAGACCGGGCAGGCCGCGATCAGGTCGCGCCCGCGCAAAGTCAGCAGGTCCGGCGCGCCGGGGCCTGCGCCGATGAAGTGGACGGTCATGTGTCGCCTCCTTTGGCGATGGCGCAGGTGGCCATGCGGTCGTCTGAGATGTGGCGGCTCGCGATCAGGCGTGCCCCCGGGCCTGCGGCGGCGAGGGCTGCGGCCTCGGCCACGGAACCGGTGCCGCGTGCGCGCTGGCTGGTTGCCGATTGTGTCCGCGTTTTGGTTGCTTTCAATTGGAGCGCATCGATTGATGTGACGATCAATTTGCGCGCCCTCGACAGGGCCACCATGGGGGCAGCCATCGTCTTGTCTGCCGGTGCGGCCAGCAACGTAATCTGGTCGCTGTAGCCCGTTGCCGCCAACGCGTTTTCAAGGCTGGCGGCTGTTGCGCTGCTGGTAAAGCCAAAGCCTGCAACGATCATCTTGCAAGGCTCCATTGCACAACGGGGTAGGCGGACGACCAGCCGCGTTTCGGTCCCAACGGTGTGGCTGAGGACAGCGCGATGCGCATCAACTCACCGCCATGGGTGGCGTGGCAGGTGGCCAGCAGCGCCTCGCCCTCGAGCGTGACGGCGTTCACGACAAGGCGGGAGGGCGTGGCGCAGACCGTATCGACCATCGCATGCGTCAGCCCGCCACCAACAAAGATCGCATCGGCCGGTTGCAGGTCTGCGAGGGCGTCCGGCGCGCGGCCGTGCACAACGCTGAGCCGGTGTTCGACCCCAAGGCCAGTTGCGTTTTGCGTGATGCGCGCGGCGCGGTCTGCGCGGGCTTCGATGCAGGTGGCAGAGGTTGTGGGGTGCGCGAGCAGCCATTCCAGCGCAATGGATCCCGACCCGCCGCCGATGTCCCACAGGTGTTCAAAAGGCTTGGGCGCGAGCGTCGACAGTGTGATGGCGCGCACGGGGCGTTTGGTGATTTGCCCGTCACTGGCGAACGTGTCGTCGGGCTGTCCGCCAGCGGTGCTGAGCACGCCACCATTGCCTTCCACCTCGATCGCGACACAGACGGGGTGGTCAAAGGATCCGGTCACGGCTTTGGCTGTGGTGGTTGTGATCCGCGCGTCCGGCCCGCCGAGATGTTCCAGAACACTCAGCGTGCTGTCGGCGAACCCTTGGTCAGTCAGATAGGATGCGAGCGCGTGAACAGCGCCACCTTCGCGCAGTGTGGCGATGATGCGCGTGCCGGGCGCGAGGTGCTGGCGCATCCGGGCAAAGGGCGCGGCATGCAGGCCAAGGCAGTGTGTCGCCTCGAGCGCCCAGCCGAGATGGGCCGCGGTCAGAGCAAAACAGGAGGGGCCGGGATGCGCCGCCCATTCCGTCGCCGGGTAGCGTTTTGCGATCACCGATCCCGCCCCGAACCAGAACGGATCACCCGACGCCAGCACAACGACGCGCTGCCCGCGCAACGTATCGAGCACGCCAAGCCCATCTGCGAAAGGCACAGGCCACGGGATGTGGCGGGCTGTCCCCGCGGGGACAGATGTGGTTAAGGGCGCGTTAACCACAAGATCTAGGTGACGGGGCGGGCCCATGATGACCTCGGCCTGCGCCAGTGCGGCTTGACTTGCGGGCGCGAGCCCGGCAACCCCGTCCTCGCCCATTCCGACAATTGTGAGCCAGGGAGTATCAGACATGCGCGCCAACCTGCTGATTTTGGCTGGCACAACCGAGGCGACTGCGTTTGCCAATGCTGCCGCTGCGGCCGGGCTGGTGGGGACGGTCAGTTTTGCGGGTCGGGTGGAACGGCCCAAACGCCAACCCTTGCCCCAGCGGATCGGGGGGTTTGGCGGTGTGGACGGGCTGGTGGAGCATTTGCGCGCCGCAAAGATCACCCATGTGGTGGACGCCACGCATCCCTTTGCCGCGCAGATGAGCCGCAATGCTGTGGTGGCCTGTCGCGAGGCAGGCGTGCCCCTGATCGCGCTGACCCGCGCGCCCTGGCGTGCCGTGGATGGCGACCAATGGCAGCATGTGCCGGATATTGCAGGCGCTGTTGGTGCCCTTGATCAGCCTGCGCGCCGCGTGATGCTGGCCGTGGGACGCATGCATCTGGCCGAATTCGCCCCGAACCCGCAGCACTTTTACCTGCTGCGCCTTGTTGATCCGCCGCGCGTGCCCCCGCCATTTCGCGACCATCACGTGCTGGTGTCGCGCGGCCCGTTCACCGCAAGCGACGACCGGGCGTTGATGGAGGCGCACGGCATCGACCTTGTGGTGTCCAAGAATGCAGGCGGCAGCGGAGCCTATGCCAAGATTGAAGCGGCCCGCATCCTTGGACTGCCGGTCATCATGATCGATCGGCCCACCATTCCCGCCCGTATGGAGGCGTGCAGCGCGGATGAGGTGATGACGTGGCTTGCTCATACCGGGGCCGACCTTGGCGTGTAGACGATAGGTGCACGCCCCGTTTCAATCACCCGGGTTTGGGACGAGCCGACGATGACCATGGTGCGCATGTCGGCCATGTCGGGCGTGGTGTCCTGGAGCGGGACAACGGTAATCTGTTCATCAGGCGTGCTGACGGCGCGGGCAAAGATGACCGGGCGATTGTCGCCGCAGGCCTCTTTGAGGACGGCGAGCGTACGCACGAACCCTTCGGGCCGGGATTTGGAGCGGGGGTTGTAAAAGGCCATCGCAAAGTCGACTTGGGCAGCGAGCCGCAAACGCTGTTCGATCATCGCCCAGGGTTTGAGGTTGTCGCTGAGGTTTATGGCGCAGAAATCATGGCCCAGCGGTGCCCCGGCACGTGCTGCTGCCGCAAGCATCGCCGTGATGCCGGGCAGCACGCAGATGTCGAGGGCGCGCCATGCCTCTGGCCCGGCCTCGAGCGCCTCGAACACCGCTGATGCCATGGCAAAGACGCCCGGATCCCCCGAAGAGACGACCACGACCCGGTGCCCATCTGCCGCCATCTCGAGCGCGTGGCGCGACCTGTCAAGCTCCACCCGGTTGTCGGATGGGTGCAGCGTCAGCCCCGGGCGCGGCGCGATGCGCGCGACGTAAGGTATGTAGCCGACGATATCGGTGGCCTCGGCCAGGGCTGCGGTGACTTCGGGCGTGACAAGCGCGTCATCACCCGGCCCAAGCCCCGCGATCACCAGCGTGCCTGTCATGGTCTGCGCCCCTGGCCGTGCACCACGATAATCGAAAAGTAGGGGGTCACCTTGCCCTCGGCCTCTGCCAGCTTCTGCACGGACTGGTTGGGCATGGTGGCGTATTCCACCAGATAGGCGGCGTCGTATTTGCCTGCCGTGTGCAGCGCACGGCGCACCTTGTCGATATTGCGCCCGATCTTCATCACCACCAGCGCATCGGCCTGCGCCATGTGGTGGGCGAGCGTGTCTTCGTCGAGCGTGCCCATCAGAACGCACAGGATATCATCGCCCCATGTGACGGGCGCGCCCGTGGCCGTCCACGCCCCGGACATGCCGGTGATGGCGGGCACAACCTGCACCGGGACATCGCCGTTCAGCCGGGTGTAGAGGTGCATGAACGAGCCGTAAAAAAACGGATCGCCCTCGCACAGGACAACGACGTCCTCGCCGGTGTCGGTCAGGGTGCGGATATGGGCGGTGCAATCGGCGTAAAACGCGCTGAGGATATCGTTATAGCGCGGATCCGTCAGGGGGATTTCGGTGGTGACGGGGTATTCCATCGGGAACTCGATGGCTGTGTCGGGGATGATCCCATCCACAATGCGCCGCGCCTGCCCGGGCCGCCCCGCTTTGCGGAAAAACGCCACGTGTTTGGCGGAGCGTACCAGCCGGTCAGCGCGCACACTCATCAGATCGATGTCGCCGGGCCCGAGGCCGACGCCATAGACGGTGCCGGGCGTGATTGGGGCGTTGGTCGCACTCATTCCTTGCGGCTCGCGATGGCGTTGACGGCGGCCACGGTGATGGCGCTGCCGCCAAGCCGCCCCTGCACGATGCAGCAGGGCACGGGCTGGTCGGCCCACAGCGCGTCTTTGGATTCGACCGCGCCCACGAACCCCACGGGGCAGCCGATGATGGCTGCCGGGCGGGGGCAGGCGGGATCCTCGAGCATGTTGAGCAGGTGAAACAGCGCCGTGGGTGCGTTGCCGATGGCCACAACCGCCCCGGCGAGGTGGGGGCGCCAGAGCTCAAGCGCGGCGGCGGAGCGGGTGTTTTGCATCTGCGCTGCCAGATCGCGCACACCGTCGTTGTGCAGCGTGCAGATCACCGCGTTGTCGGCGGGCATGCGCGCGCGTGTGATCCCTTCGGATACCATGCGCGCGTCACACAGGATCGGTGCCCCGTTTTCCAGTGCAGAGCGGGCCGCGGGCACGAAGCCCGGCGAAAAGCGGCAGTGCTGTTCGAGCCCGACCATGCCAGCCGCGTGGATCATCCGCACGGCCACTTGTTCTTCGTCCGCGTCAAACTGTGCGAGGTCGGCCTCGGCCCGAATGGTGGCGAAGGATTGCAGGTAAATGGCCGCGCCATCGGTCTGGTATTCATAGGGCATTTGGTCAAGCCTTGGTCATCAAAAGGGCATCCGCGCTGAGCCCGCGCTGGCGCGGCTGATCCCACGGATGGCCCTGTTCCACAAGGTCATATGCGCCGTCGCGCCCTGTGAGCGTGAGCGCCGCCGCTTTGGGATGCGCGCAGCCTTTGGCACAGCCCGAGACATGCAGGTCGCGGTGTTGGGCGGCAAGGCGGCGGGCCAGCGCGCGTGTGTCGACTGTGGCTGCAGCACAGGCCGGGGCACCGGGGCAGGCATGCGCGCTCAGCAGTGGGTCGCGTGCGTCTGTGATGAACCCGTGTGCGGTCTGGGCGTCCGTCCCTTCGAGCTGAAAGAGCCGCCAGGGTGTGACGCGCAGCGCGGGCGCGTGTGTGTCCTGCAGCAGGGCGGCAAGGGCCGCGGCCTCGATACTGCCGAACGGCGCGCCAAGGATGTGCCCGGATGAGGATCGTCCGGGGGTCAGAGGCGCGCCTGCTGGCGATGGCGCTGCGGGTGTCCATGCCTTGGCCAGCGGTGTTTGCGCGATGTGGGGAGCCATCCGTTTGGCTGCCGCGCCGTTGGTTTCGACAAACCAGTTTGCCAGTGCGATCAGAGCGTCGATTGCGGTCGCTTCGGTGATCGGGCATCCTGTGCCGGCTCCGTCTGCGCGCAGGATCAGCGGGGTGTCCGCCCCCCGCTCGATACGGAAATCTGCCGATGTTGTGTGCAACAGGCGGTGGGGGCCGGTGTCGATTGCGATCCCCATCTTGGCCGGGAGTGCCGGCAACTCGTCCAGCCGCGCACAGATCGCGTCGTGCAGCCGGTGCGTGAGGTCATCTGCCGTCCAGGTCGGGGTGACGGTGATGTTGCGGCGGGCTTCGTCGTCGGGCG
>JBCCBC010000002.1:0-34636 GCA_039814435.1 Pseudomonadota bacterium | reverse complement strand
GGGATTGATGGACGCATTCATCTGCGACGCGCAACGCACAGCCATCGGGCGCTATGGCGGAGCCCTGTCCTCGGTCCGCGCTGACGATTTGGCTGCAGCACCGATTGCGGCGCTGATGACCCGCAATTCGGATGTCGATTGGGCACGCGTTGATGATGTGATCCTCGGATGCGCCAATCAGGCGGGCGAAGACAACCGGAACGTCGCCCGGATGGCCAGCCTGCTGGCAGGTCTGCCTGTTGACGTGCCCGGGATCACCGTCAACCGTTTATGTGCATCAGGGATGGATGCGGTCGGTCTGGCCGCTCGGGGGATCCGTGCAGGGGATCTGGACTTGGCAATTGCCGGTGGAGTCGAAAGCATGAGCCGGGCACCCTTTGTGATGCCCAAGGCCAACACCGCCTTCAGCCGCAGCAATCAGGTCTTTGACACCACGATTGGGTGGCGGTTTGTGAACCCCAGGATGCAGGCGCAGTACGGCATCGACTCCATGCCGCAGACGGCTGACAACGTTGCTGCAGATTGGGGGGTTAGCCGCGCCGACCAGGATGCGTTTGCAGCACGGTCTCAAGACCGATGGGCGGCGGCCCATGCGGACGGTGCGTTTGCCGACGAAATCACGCCTGTCACCATCCCCCAGCGCAAAGGGGACCCAGTTGTCGTCGACACAGATGAACATCCGCGCCCCGGGGTCACGGCTGACAAGCTGGGCACGATGCGGGGCATCAACGGTCCTGATCTGACTGTAACGGCGGGCAATGCATCCGGGGTGAACGACGGGGCGGCGGCACTGCTGATCGCGTCGGACGCCGCGGCCGTGGAAAACAAATTGACGCCCATGGCGCGTGTCGTTGCCATGACAGCCGCTGGCGTCGCGCCCCGGGTGATGGGCATCGGGCCCGTGCCTGCGTGCCGCAAGGTGCTGAGCCGTGCGGGCCTGACCATCGACCAGATGGACGTGATAGAGCTGAACGAGGCATTTGCCGCCCAAGGGCTCGCCACTTTGCGCGATCTTGGCGTTGCAGACGACGACCCGCGTGTGAATGCCATGGGCGGGGCTATCGCCATCGGGCACCCTTTGGGAATGTCTGGCGCGCGGCTGGTGATGACAGCCGCCTATCAACTCAAACGCACCCAAGGTCGGTATGCGCTGTGCACAATGTGCGTCGGCGTCGGCCAGGGTGTCGCACTCATCCTCGAAAGGGTCTGAACAATGTACGCACAGATGATCAAATCCGAAGCAACTCAGGACGATCCGGACAAGCTGGCCGCCTTTCAGGCCCGCATCGATGCCGGCGACAAAATCGAGCCAAAAGACTGGATGCCAGCGGGGTATCGCAAGACCCTGATACGGCAGATCGGCCAACACGCACACAGCGAAATCGTGGGTCAACTGCCCGAAGGAAACTGGATCACCCGCGCGCCCACACTGGAACGCAAGGCGATCCTGCTGGCCAAGGTGCAGGACGAGGCGGGCCATGGACTTTACCTCTATTGCGCCGCCGAGACGCTTGGGGTCAGCCGGGATGAGTTGACGGAGATGCTGCTGGACGGACGGATGAAATACTCGTCCATCTTTGCCTATCCGACCCTGACATGGGCGGATATGGGTGCTGTTGGCTGGCTGGTCGATGGGGCAGCAATCATGAACCAGGTACCGCTACAGCGCACGTCATTCGGGCCCTACGCCCGCGCGATGGTGCGCATTTGCAAAGAAGAGTCATTCCACCAGCGCCAAGGCTTTGACATCATGATGAAGATGGCGAACGGAAGCGACGCGCAAAAACGCATGGCGCAGGATGCGCTCAACCGCTTTTGGTATCCGTCCCTGATGATGTTTGGCCCATCAGATGCGGAAAGCGTGCATTCCGAACAATCCATGGCGTGGAAGATCAAAATGAACGGCAACGATGAGCTGCGCCAAAAATTCGTGGATCAGACGGTGCCACAGGCGGAATACCTCGGCCTGGACGTGCCGGACGACCATCTGAAATGGAACGATGACAAGGGGGGCTATGATTTCAGCCAACCCGACTGGTCGGAGTTCTTTGACGTGCTCAAAGGCAACGGCCCCTGCAGCACCGAACGGATCGAGGCACGACAAAAGGCGTGGGACGATGGGGAATGGGTCCGCGACGCACGGCTGGCGCACGCAGCAAAAAAACGGGCCGCGAAAGTAGCCGCCGAATGAGTTCAACAAATTTCTTACAAAGAAATTTGGCCGGAAATTTTGTAAATTTCCGATCACCCGGAGAATACATATGAAACAGGAATGGCCCCTCTTCGAAGTGTTCATCCGCGGCCAGCACGGGCTCAGCCACCGCCACGTCGGCAGCCTGCATGCCACGGACGCCGAACACGCGATCCAGAATGCCCGCGATGTGTATACCCGCCGCAAGGAAGGGATCAGCATCTGGGTTGTTCCTGCGGCAGAAATCACCGCCTCATCCCCCGACGACAAAGGGTCGCTTTATGATCCGGCGGACGACAAGGTCTATCGCCACCCGACCTTTTTCGACATCCCCGACGACGTGGGTGCGATGTGAGCGTGATCGGCCTTATCCGCATGGGCGACAACGCTCTGGTTTTGGGTCAACGTCTGTCGGAATGGTGCGGGCACGCCCCCGCCCTCGAAGAAGACATTGCGCTCGCCAACATCGCACTGGACCTCATCGGCCAAACGCAGTTGTGGCTTGGCCTGGCCGCTATGCGCGACGGCAGCGGGCAAACCGCCGATACGCTTGCCTACACCCGTGATGCTTGGGATTTCCGCAACCTGTTGCTGGTCGAACAGCCCAACCGAGATTTTGGCGTGACCATGATGCGCCAATTCCTCTTTGACAGTTGGCATTTTGAGGCTCTGAGCGCCCTCACCACCCATGCCGATACCGACATCAGCGCCATTGCGCAAAAGTCGCTCAAAGAGGTCACGTATCACCGCGAACGTTCCACCGACACCGTGATCGCGCTTGGCGACGGCACCGACGAAAGCCGCGTGCGCATGCAATCCGCACTTGACCGGCTTTGGCCCTATATGGGCGAAATGTTCACACAGGATGCCGATGACCTGACCGATATGACCCTGCTGCGCACCGCGTTTGATGCACACGTGATGCCCGCGCTCGATACCGCCACACTCACACCTCCCGACAGTACCTTTGCGCATCAGGGCGGCAAAAACGGCACCCGCCATTCCGAGCATTTGGGGCACATGCTTGCCGTCATGCAGAGTTTGCCGCGCAGCTATCCGGATGCAACATGGTGACAACCCGACCTTCGGTTCAGGATGTGTGGTCATGGCTGGCGGACGTACCAGATCCAGAAATCCCAGTGATATCCTTGGTCGATCTGGGGATCATCCGCAACGTCACGTGGCAGGGTGATACGCTCGAAGTGACGGTGACACCGACATATTCCGGATGCCCCGCCACATCTGTGATCAACTTTGAAATCGACGCGGCCCTGCGCGGGCATGGGATCGAAAATCTGTCTCTAAAAAGGCAGATTGCGCCCCCATGGACGACCGATTGGCTGTCTGATGCCGGAAAGACCAAGCTTGAGGCCTATGGCATATCGCCGCCAAACCCGGCCGGTGGGCCGCAGCACTGCCCGCACTGCAAATCAAGCGCCGTGGAAAAGATCAGCCAATTCGGATCCACCCCGTGCAAGGCGCAATGGCGGTGTACAGAGTGTCTGGAACCCTTCGACTACTTCAAATGCATATGAGACAGTTTCACCCCCTGACCGTCACGAACATCAGCCGCACCATTCGCGACGCTGTCGTGCTGACATTGCAACCTGATCAACCGGACCTGTTCCACTTTATCCCCGGCCAGTACCTGACGTTCAAACAGGACTTTGATGGCACCGAACTGCGGCGCAACTATTCAATCTGCGCGGGGCTTGATGACGCCACGCTCAAGGTTGGGATCAAACGGGTCGATGGCGGGGCGTTTTCGACCTTTGCCAACACGGAATTGCGCATCGGGGACACGCTACATGCGATGCCGCCCATGGGCACATTTCATACGGAATTTGAGCCTAACAGGGCCAAATCCTACCTTGGCTTTGCCGGCGGGTCGGGGATCACCCCGATCCTGTCGATCCTCAAATCCGTGCTGACACGCGAACCAGACAGTACCTTTACGCTGATCTATGCCAACCGCGCCGTGCACACGATTATGTTCCGCGAAGAACTGGATGACCTCAAAAACCGCTATATGGGGCGATTGACTATCATCCATGTGCTGGAAACAGGCCAGGATATCGATCTGTTTTCCGGGCGCATCGACCGCGAAAAATGCGCCGCCCTGTTCAAATCCTGGATCAACATCGCAGCCGTCGACCTTGCCTTTATCTGCGGGCCAGAACCGATGATGCTGGCCATATCAGCCTCGTTAGAGACACACGGACTGACCAAGGACCAGATAAAATTCGAACTCTTTGGGGCGGGTCAACAAGGGCAACTGGCCAAACAGGCGATCAGCACCGCCGCCCAAGGGGCAAAAGGCACGACAGCGAAAATCACGCTGGATGGCACGACCCACATCCTCGACATGACCAAGGACACAAGCGTTCTTCAGGCCGCGCTGGATGGGCAGATCGATCCGCCGTTTGCCTGCCGTGCAGGCGTGTGCAGTACGTGCAAAGCCAAGGTGGCCGAAGGCGAAGTGCAAATGCTGTCCAATCACGCGCTCGAGGATTACGAGGTAGAGGCCGGGTACGTCCTGACCTGCCAATGCTATCCGCTGTCGGATACCCTCACTGTCGATTACGACCAACACTAGGGGCCATCATGCACCACGTTCACAGCTTTGCCGCAGGGCAATGGATCGCCCCCGGCACTACAGCGCGACCCATCGAAAGCGCGATCACGGGCGAGGTTATCGGGCAGGCCGGCAACGACGCACTGGACGTGCAGGCCATGCGTGCCTTTGCCCGCGACGTGGGCGGCCCAGGTTTGCGCGCGCTGACCTTCCATGACCGGGCCCGCATGCTCAAGGCACTGGCGTTGCACCTGCGGACACATCGCCAAACGCTCTATGACCTCAGCTTTGACACCGGGGCCACGCAAGCCGACCACCTGATTGATATTGATGGCGGGATCGGCACGATGTTGGTTTTTGCATCCAAGGGACGGCGCGAGATGCCGGACGGTCACATATATCTGGATGGGGCGACCGAGCAATTGGGCCGCAGTGGCCAGTTTGTCGGCCGTCACATCTGCACGCCGCTGCAAGGGGTGGCGCTGCATATCAACGCTTTTAACTTTCCGGTCTGGGGGATGCTTGAAAAACTGGCCCCGACCCTCCTTGCCGGGATGCCAGCCATCATCAAACCGGCCACCGCGACCTCTTATGTGACCGAGGCCTGCGTGCGCCTGGTGATCGACAGCGGGCTGCTGCCTGACGGGGCGCTCCAACTGATCGCGGGTGGGGTTGGCGATGTGCTGGACAACCTCGACTGCCAGGACGTGGTGACATTCACGGGCTCTGCGCAAACGGCCTCTCAGTTGCGCAAAACGCCAAACCTCCTCAACAACGCCGTGCGGTTCACTGCGGAACAAGACAGCCTGAACGCCAGCGTTCTGGGCCCGGATGCTGCACCCGGCACCCCAGAATTTGACCTGTTCGTGACCGAAGCAGTGCGCGAAATGACCGCCAAGGCTGGTCAGAAATGTACGGCCATCCGCCGGATCATGGTGCCCCAACCCCATATCGACGCGGTCATCGCAGCACTCGGCGAGGGCCTGTCACACATCACTATTGGTGATCCCCGAGATGCAGGCACGCAAATGGGCCCATTGGTCTCTAACATGCAGAAAACCGACGTTCTTACCAAATCTGACGCCATCAGCGCGCAGGCCGAGCGGGTGTTCGGCAACCCCGATGCGTTCGCTATGTCGACCAGCAAGGGCGCGTTTCTGCCGCCGATGCTGTATCACTGCGCTGACCCCGACAGCGCCACCACAGTACACGAGGTCGAAGCGTTCGGGCCCGTCTCGACCCTGATGCCTTACCGCGATCTCGATCATGCCGCGCACCTGCTCAATCGGGGCAAGGGGTCGCTGGTTGCGTCGGTGATCACCCGCGATCCCAACACTGCGCGCGACATCACGCTGGCAGCGGCGGCGTTCCACGGGCGGCTGTACTTCAACAACCGCGACTCCATGGCCGAGGCGACGGGGCACGGCGCGCCCTTGCCGCATATGGTCCACGGTGGCCCAGGTCGCGCAGGCGGGGGCGAGGAACTGGGCGGCATCCGGGCCGTCACCCATTACATGCAGCGCACGGCGGTGCAGGGCAGCCCTGATATCCTGTCAGGGATCACCGGGCAGTGGGTGCCCGGCGCGCAGGAACAAACCGATGATGCGCATCCCTTCACCCGACCCTTTCACGAACTCAGGACTGGCGACACGCTGCACTCGCCCATGCGCAGGGTCACGCTTGAGGATATCGAGACCTTCGCGCAGTTCACCGGCGACACGTTCTACGCCCACATGGATGACGACGCCGCACGTGCAAACCCGTTCTTTCCGGGGCGGGTCGCGCATGGGTATCTCCTGCTCAGCTTTGCGGCGGGGCTGTTTGTGCAACCCGATCCCGGGCCTGTGCTGGCCAATACGGGCCTTTATAGCCTGCGGTTTATGAAACCGGTTGAGCCGGGCGACAGCATCAAGGTACGACTGACGGTCAAGGCCAAGACCCCGCGCAACGAGGACTACGGCGAAGTGCGCTGGCACGTGACATTGACCAACCAAGATAACGAGGCTGTAGCCGAATACGAGCTGCTGACGATGAATGCATAGCAACGCCTGCACCCAAGCCACCCAAGCCCTCGCCGATCTGGGGGCGTTGCGCGTTTGGTCCCTGTTAGTGACTGTTTTCGGCGATCTGGCCCCGGATCACCCGCTTGACGGGCCAACGCTGTCCGTGCTCATGACAGGGATCGGGATCAAACCCGAAGCGACGCGCGTCGCCCTGCACAGGTTGCGCAGTGACGGCTGGATCACGTCGCAAAAACACGGGCGGATCAGTGCGCACAGCCTGACCACAACAGGGCAACACCACAGTGTGGCCGCGCGCCAGCGTATCTATGGCACGCCTGATGAAATGGGACGCGGGGCGTTTGTGATTGTAACGCCGGATATCGACAGCTCGCTGGATCCGGCAGAGTTTGCCCAGATCGCGCCGCGGCTTTTTGTATGCGGGGCCGACACACCCTTTCCCGACACCGCAATGCAACTGGCACCGATGGATCTGCCCCCTTGGCTCGGTCGCCAGATCGAAACCGAAACGATGCGGGATGCCTATAAATCCCTGCACGCGGTGCTGATGGATATTGACGCGGAACTGCCCGCAGGTACGGAACTTGCGCCGCTGGACACGGCTGTATTGCGGGTGATGATCGTGCACGCCTGGCGGCGGCTTGCGCTCAAGCATCCCGACCTGCCTCAGGCAGCCCATTCGCCGGACTGGCGCGGGCACGCATGCCGGGCGCTTGTCACCACCCTGCTCGAGCGCTTTGCCCGCCCGGAACTGGATGCGATCAAAGCGGCCTAAACCGCGCTTTCCCAGCGGGATAACAGGCGCTATAGCGGGGGCATGACAAACCATCTGCATATCTCCGACCTGCCCGATGACCTCGATATGGGGCCCATGGTCGCCATCGATTGTGAAACCATGGGGCTTCACCCATACCGCGACCGGCTGTGCGTAGTGCAACTGTCCAGCGGGGACGGCAACGCGCATATCGTCCAGATCAAACTGGGCCAGACCGAGGCCCCGAACCTGTGCAAGCTGTTGACCGACCCCAACGTGCTCAAGCTGTTTCACTTTGGGCGCTTTGACATTGCCGCAATGCAAAACGCGTTTGGTGCTGTCACTGCCCCGGTCTATTGTACCAAGATCGCCAGCCGCCTGATCCGCACCTATACGGACCGGCACGGGCTCAAGAACCTGCTGCAGGAGCTGCTGGGTATCGACATCTCCAAACAACAGCAATCCAGCGATTGGGGGGCCGATACGCTGACGGATGCACAGCTGGACTACGCAGCCTCTGACGTGTTGTACCTGCACCGGCTGCGGGACGAATTGAACATCCGACTGGAACGCGAAGGGCGGATGGCGATCGCACAGGCCTGTTTCGATTTCCTGCCAATGCGCGCCAACCTTGATCTGGCCGGATGGCCCGAAACCGATATCTTCGCCCACTCATGAGCGGCGAAACCCCTTTCATCGACACAGCCCGCAGCGTTATCCGCACCGAAGCCGACGCGCTGCGCGTGCTCGCGGACAGCCTTGACGACAGCTTTCGCGCCGGGATCGACCTGCTGCTGCATGCCAAAGGTCGGGTGATCGTTACGGGTATCGGAAAATCCGGGCACATTGCACGCAAGATCGCGGCCACTCTGGCCAGCACCGGCACACCGGCGCATTTCGTCCACCCGGCCGAGGCGAGCCATGGCGATCTGGGCATGGTCACGCGCGATGACGTGGTGCTTGCCATTTCCAACTCGGGCGAAGCCCCGGAATTGGCAAACATCATCGCCTTTGCACGCCGCTTTGACATTCCGATCGTCGGGATCACCAAGGCCCCGGGCAGCGCGCTTGGCAGCCAATGCGATGTGGTCCTGCAATTGCCAGATCTGGGCGAGGCATGCGGGACGGGCATCGTGCCCACCACCTCGACCACGCTGACGCTTGCGATGGGCGATGCCCTGGCCGTGGCACTGATGAAACACCGCGCCTTTACGGCTGAACACTTCCGCGACTTTCACCCCGGCGGCAAACTGGGCGCGCAGCTGATGCGGGTGTCGGATCTGATGCACACAGGGGGGGCGTTACCGCTGGTACAGGCGCACACGCCCATGCCCGACGCCCTGATCGAAATCAGCCAAAAGGGATTTGGCGTGGTCGGGGTGCTGGATGCAGACCACAACCTGGCGGGCATTATCACCGATGGGGACCTGCGGCGACACATGAGCAACCGGCTGTTGGACTTGACGGCGCAAGACGTGATGACCACATCTCCCAGAACGATTGATCCAACCGTTCTGGCCCAGGAAGCCGTCGGCATCATGAACGGCGCAACCGGCGAACGCCCCGTAACATGCTTGTTTGCACGCGCACCCGAGACTGCCGGACCACCGCTTGGATTGATCCACATCCATGACTGCCTGCGGGTCGGTCTGGGCTAAGGAACGTGGCATGGACCGTTACTCTCGACTGGTTGCCTGGCTCAAGGTGCTGCTGCCGCTGACGGCGCTGGCCCTTCTGTCGACGCTGTTCCTACTGTCGCGCAACATTGATCCCGTTGCCGCCATCCCCTTTGCCGACAAAGAGATCGAAGACCGCCTGCGGGGCCAACAGCTGACCGCTCCGTTCTTTTCGGGCACCACAGACAGTGGCGACGTGATCTCGATCTCAGCCGGCACCATGATGACGATGAGCGCGCTGGACAACGCGGTCGAGGACCTCTCGGCGCAAATCGACCTGACATCGGGCACGCGGATCGTTCTGTTCGCGGACGCCGGGCAGTTCGATATGCAAGGTGGGGCGTCCAATCTGGCGGGCAATGTCGTGATCACGACCTCGACAGGGTACAAGCTGACAACAGACGAACTGGCGACAAACTTTGACACATTCATGGTGGAATCCCCCGGACCCGTGGCAGGCACCGGTCCGTTAGGCAAGCTGAACGCGGGGGCGATGACCTTGCACAAACCGTCCGACGGCGAAAACGCCCATTTGATTTTCACAAACGGGGTTAAACTGATATACGACCCCAATAAGAACGAAGAGTGATAAGACAAGTGACTATTTTGCGTGCCTTTGCCTGCATCGCCCTCTTGGGCCTGACCGCACCCGTTTATGCACAAGGGACCAAGGTCGCCTTTGGCGCGATCCAGCAAGATACATCCGCCCCGGTCGAGGTCAGCGCAGACGAACTGAACGTGGATCAGAACACAGGGGCAGCGGTTTTCACTGGTAACGTCGTGATTGGACAAGGTGACATGCGGCTGTCAGCACCACGTGTCCTTGTGATCTACCAACAGGATCAGGCCGGGATCGAACGGCTCGAGGCGACAGGCGGCGTAACGCTGGTGTCAGGGCCGGATGCGGCCGAATCGCAGCGGGCAGATTACGACATAGAAACAGGCGTGATCGTGATGACGGGCGACGTGCTGATGGCACAAGGGCGCAGCGCGATTTCCTCGGACCGGATGACGGTCCAGTTGGACGATGGCACGGCGCGAATGCAAGGGCGCGTCAAAACCATCCTTCAATCCGGAAACAACTGATGGCCAAGCCAGACCTGAAAGTGGCCGGGGGGTCCTCCGGGCTCAAGATTTCGCACCTGCGCAAATCCTACCGGAAGAAACTCGTCATCCGCGATTTCTCGATGGAACTGAACCGCGGCGAAGTCGTCGCGCTGCTTGGGCCCAATGGGTCGGGCAAAACAACAACCTTTTATGCGGTCGCAGGACTCGTCACACCCGAAGGCGGAACCGTCATGCTGGACGGCGCAGACGTGACCATGTTGCCGATGTACCGCCGCGCGCAAATGGGGATCGGCTATCTTCCCCAGGAGATGAGCATTTTTCGCGGCCTCAGCGTGCAGGACAACATCCTCGCCATCCTCGACATCACCGAACCCAACCGTCACAAGCGGCGCGAACGGCTCGAAGAGTTGCTGAGCGAATTTTCCATCGAACACATGCGGCGGGCCCCCGCTTTGGCCTTGTCCGGGGGCGAACGGCGACGGGTGGAAATCGCGCGAGCGCTGGCGGCGGACCCGAAATATCTGTTGCTTGATGAACCTTTTGCCGGGGTTGATCCGATCTCGGTGGGGGATATCCGCAGCCTTGTGGCTGACCTCAAGAAACGGGGCATCGGTGTCCTGATCACCGACCACAACGTGCGTGAAACACTCGAGATCGTCGACCGCGCCTATATCCTGCATGACGGGCAGGTGCTGATGTCAGGCACTCCCAACGACGTGGTGCAAAACGAAAATGTGCGCCGGGTTTATTTGGGTGAAAATTTCCGTATTCAATGAGCGCAATCGCGCGGGCCGCATCGGCTTTTGATTGACAGACGACACCCTTTTGGCGTGCAATACCAGCATGGCGTCAAAGCTGTCCCAGATCTGCACCCGACCCGTCACGCTCTTTGAGCGCACGACAGATCAGGCAAACCAAACGCCATTTCCGTCCAACTGACACGTCACTCGCCGCCACCTCTCGTGGTGCGCCGTGACGTGTGTGGATGTAACTGAAGGAGTAAATATGCAGTATCAAATCAGTGGCAAACAGATCGACATCGGCGACGCCCTGCAGACCCATGTCCGCGATGATCTGGGCACGGTGGTTGAGAAATATGCCGAACGGCCCACAAACGCCAATGTGGTTTTTTCCAAGTCAGCACACGAATTCGTCTGCGAGGCGACAGTGCACCTGTCGACCGGGTTGACTGCCCAGGCCAAGGCTCATGCCACTGAAATCTATGCCGCTTTTGATGCCTGTTCCGAGAAAATGGAAAAGCAGCTGCGCCGCTATAAACGGCGGCTCAAGGACCACCACAAGGAACGTGCACAGCCTGTTGAACTCTCTGGCGCGTCCTCGTATATCCTCGCCTCTGACGCAGATGTAGACTCGGCTGAACCCGAAAGCCTGCAACCGATCATCGTGGCCGAGATGGAAACACACATCCCCTCGCTGTCCGTAGGTGAGGCGGTGATGCAAATGGAATTGGCGGGGGCACCGGTATTGGTGTTCCGAAACGAAGGAAAAGACGGGCTGAACGTCGTTTATCGTCGCGATGACGGCAACATTGGCTGGATTGATCCGTAACGGACCGTGCCCAAGTGCGCGCCGACAAAGAGAGCATAATGGATTTTGGAACTCTTCTGAAACCCGAGGCGGTCAAGGTTGTAACCTCCGCCTCGTCCAAAAAACGGCTTTTGCACGAGATCGGCGATCTGGTGCAAAACGCCTATGACATGCATGCCGGGCTGGTGGTCGAAGCACTGCTTGCACGCGAAGCTCTGGGACCAACAGGTGTCGGGCATGGCGTGGCATTGCCGCACGCGCGGGTGGATGGGCTGACAAATGTGACCGGTGCGTTTGTACTCTTGGACAAACCGATCGACTTTGACGCCGTGGACCGCCAGCCCGTTGATATCGCCTTCGCACTCTTTGCGCCGGAAGAGGCGGGCGTCGAACATCTCAAGGCGTTGGCGCTGGTGTCTCGAACATTACGCAATCAAAGCGTCTGCGCAAAACTGCGCGCCAACCCAGATCCGTCGACACTTTTCGCGATCCTGAACGAAGCCAAACCAGCCCAAGCCGCCTGACACCGTCGTCAGCCCCTCGCACTTTCCGCCTCGGAAAGTCGCCGGATTTCGCCCCGAAATCCGTCTACCCTGCGGCCCAGTCCTCAAAACCAAACATCAGATAGTCGCGGCCATAAGCGTTGCGGCACAGCTTCTCTATCTCTGCGTCGTAAATATCGGCAAGTAGATAGGGGGCATCTTCTGCGCGGTCGTTCAACTCCGGCACCGCCGTCACGCCAACCGCCGCAGCCAGTTCCGCCAACTCATGGGCCAAGGTTTCTTCGCGGATCAAACGGTCCGGCAGGACAAACTCGGCAAAGCCTTCGACGATCTTGGCCTGGCTCGCCCAATCCGGATCAACACGTACAGCCGTCTGTCCGGCAAGGTTCGATTTCAGAAAACCAAGGAACGCGGCAAATGCCGTACGATGCGCCTGCTTGTCATAACTTGGGTCCTGCGCATCATCAGGCAAAGGCAACTGATACCGCTTGCGCAACGTCGTTCGGATCCCCGCATAGCCCCCCTGGCCCGTGTTCAGAATCCGGTGAGAAAACACAGCATGCGCGCGCGCCAGCGGGTGGCGCAAAACCGAAAACCCCCGGTGGCCCGGATGGGTGCGCATCCACTCCCGCAAATCATTCTGCGACAGCTTTGATGCAGGCGCGCCGCCCGCATGTCCGTCCAAGGCCTTCATCCACGCCGCAACAGGGTCCTGCGGACCACCGCGCACAGGCAAATACAACAGCGGGGCCGTTTCACAGGCGACATATGTGGGCACAGCCGCACCGCGCCGTGGCTCAAAATTCGGCGTGCGGGTCAAATTGAACGTATCCAGACCCGACAGGGCGTCGGTCATCTGCCCGAAATTGCTGACCTTATCCGACAACGCGCTTGGGTTTTGCACTTTCAGGCTCTTGTCCAGCGCCTCCAACTCAGACTCCACGCCCAGCCACTTGGCCAAGCCTTGCATGACCGCAAGGGACTGCAAGTCCTCATAGGCAACGTAGAATGCTGTCTGGCCCGACACCTGCAACCTGTTCAGCAACGTCACCTGAAACTGCTGCAATGCCGACAGGTGGCCCGCGAACTCGTCAGCGTCAAACTCCGCCTTGCCATCCTTGCGGGCCTTGGCGTCCGTCAGCTTCCACTGGCCCGTAGCAATGGCGATTTTCCACGACACATAGCTCTCTACAGGATTGCGGGTCAGCACGACCTTGGCGCATTTGGGATCATCCATAACGTGGTCAAAAATGCGCGGATCGTGATCGTGGAAGTACCGAAAGCCACTCATGTCCGGCGATTTCTTGATCTCGCGCAGCAGGCGCTTGGGGTCTGCATCCCGAGTTGCCTGATCAACACCCAAAATCGCATCCGTGTTGGGATACCCGATAAAATGCGGATTGAACGCCTCACCATGGCAGGCCAACCCGTCAAACGCATTCAAGTTGGATTCCAGGAAATTAGAGCCTGTGCGCATCTCGGCAAACACTACAAAATAGTCAAATTGCGCCATGTCAGATCATCGTACCAGATAAGGTTTGTGCGGGCGGTCATTGGTCGGTTCCGGGCCCAGCGCCACCGGAAAGTCACCCATAAGGTAAGGGTGCATACCCTGATTCTTGAGGTTCTGCAGAAACTGACCAAAGCCGGTTAAATCCACCATCTTGGGAACTTCGGCCAAGCGGCGGGCCTGCGTCTGGCCGATTTCATCCAGAATGCCCTGCAAGGGCTCCATCGGGGCTTCGATAAACTCGGCCATGGTCCAGATGCGGATGCGGGCCTTCGCGTAGGGCGAGCGCAGCACATCCAAATGATCGCTTTCGTGCTTTTGCAGCACAGCGGCCAGTTTGCGAATATCAAGAAAGTTCATGTTGGACCGGAACAGCGGCACGGCCCAGGCGCCGGAAATCACCGACACCTGCGCGTTGGGGTCCTTGGCGATGCGCCAATTGACATCCTGATTGTCCGCAGGGCCAAACTGAAAACACTGGCGCTCACCTCGGGTGTTCCAGATCAGATTGGTGAGGAAGGCATTGGCGTTGTAGTCACGCGCCTCTGCACTGTCGCTGAGCGCGCCGTTCAGGGTTGTCTGCCCCTCGGCAAATTGCACCGTGTCGGGGTCAAACAGATGGCCATGCACACGCGCGCCCGTCGCTTTGGCAAGCCACGGCTCAAAATTCTCGAATATCTCGGTAAAGCCCTGGAACATCGAATAGGGGGCGGCGGTCACCCCGTTCTCCCAATCCTCGTTGGGAAACCGGCTTTGCATATAGAGCCCGGGACGGCCCCGCGTCCGACGCTCAACCGCTTTGGCAAAGATGCGGTCGATCTTGCCTGGGTTGGGCTCCGTGCGTTTCATCGCACCCGCCGGGTCCGTCAGGAACGCATCATAAAGACGGTTGGCATGGGGCCAGATCTTGCGCGCCACAAAACAGTCTGACCGGCGCAACAGTTGCAAATGGTCGTCATAGAAAATGTGCGGCTTGCCCTGAAAATCGAACTTGGACAGGGTCAGCGACCGACTTTCGATATTGGTCGAATACTGGCGGGCAAGGGTCTGGTAGTAACTTTCATCCGGGATCCAGACTTGGCGGAAATAGGCGTCGTACTCTTTGCGATCCGGGCCTTGCAGAATGGCAGACAGGGTCTGACGGGTCAGGCACCACCATTGGCTGCCCATATGCGGAACCAACCCTGCGGGGATCTTGCGCTTCATCTTCAGGCGGCGCTGCAACTCGACGTATTTGTCAAACAGCACCCGCTGACGTTTCCACGAGAACGGAAAGCGCAGGGTAAACCGCTCCTGATCCAGGCCACCCACGGTCCACGGCACGTCCGACGTGGTCGCGCTTTCGATAAAATCGGTGCGCGGACGGTCGGCAAGATACTCCATCAGCTCTTCGACAGGACGCAGCGGCAAGCAGGAACCGGACGCAAGGTACACATGCCGGACATCAGCAAATTCGGCCAACATCAGCTCGGATGCCGCCTGGCTGGCGGCGACAATGCCCCACGTGCCCCACTCACAGCGGAACCGCTTGGAAAACTTGACGCCCGGCACACCGGCAAGCGCGCGGGTAAAGGCGGTATATGTCTTGCGCGGAACCGCCGCATCAACGTGGATCACAACCGGGCAGCCACCAGTCGCCCAGTGGCGGGCGGCCTGCTCGGCGCGGTCCAGCGCCGTGTGCACCAGCATGACAATCCCGACATTCATGCCCAGTTGCCCTTGGACATCAGGCCCAAAATCTCAAGCTGGCGCCAGTTGATGTACTTTTCTGACCACTTGCACCACAGATCCGGGTCATCCCGCATCGTGTTGGCATAGGCCTTGTACTCCACCGACGCCGAATAGTGCTGCTTGCGATCCAGCTCTTCGGCGGCCTTGGTGTTGAACGTGTCTAGGAATTTGGCATGGAGCAATACACCCGATGCCTTCTCTCCGCCCCACTCGTCATAGACCTGGTTCAAACCACGGGGCAGCAACATATGCGTTGAACTCACATAGGCATAGCGGCGGTCCCATTTGACCAGCGGGATCTTGTTCAGCGCCGGGGCCTTCTCCGGCGTGTCGGGGAAAAACACACGGGCGCGCGGACCGCCCTGGATCCACAAATTGCCAAAGCGATGGTTCTTGGCAATCGTGTAGTTGCCACTGTCAAACCAGCTAGCAATCTCCATCGGGTTCTGACCCGCCTGATAGGGTTGCTCGTCCAGACGCCCCTTAGGGTACATATCCAGCAACATCGCGGAAAACGACTTGATCGATGACGCATCAAGCCAGTCTGTCAACGCGCGCAGCGGGCGGGTGTCACAGAACGGGTAAACCAGGAACTCATCCGGATCGACCACCAGGTTCCAGTGGCTGTGGCCGTATTTCATCTGCAACCAATTCAACCAGTCGACGCCAAACCGGGATCGTTTGTAGCTGCCCGGCGTGGTCCACACCGACACATCCGGCTGCGACGCCAGATAATCGGCGGACCCGTCAGTACTGTCATTGTCCACGATCAGGAAATGATTGATCCCCATGTCGCGGTAGTAATCGAGGAAATAGGGCAGGCGGATCGCCTCGTTGCGCATGGTCGAAAAGCACAGCAAATCCTTGGGGCGAATCTGATCCGTGCGGGTGACGACACGTTTCAATTCGCGACGCTTGCGGAACGCACGAATGCGCCAGCGCTTGCGCTGAAGCCTCAGTCGATATGACTGCCAAGCGCTCAACTTTGCCCGTCCCTTTTACTGCCGCTGCTTACGGCCCTGTGGTGCCTATCAGGTCAACCTTAACACAATCTTGAAATGTGCATCCCATCCGGGTGGCTGAAACTGAGGAGATTTTGACACCCCTGGGCTGGTCGCGGCCAACTCTTTGATCTTGTTCAGCCACAGATAACGATCTGAAACGCTTGCGTAAACTGGAATTTCGCCAACGATTTCGCGGAACACGGGCAAGTCATTTGCGATAACGGGCACGCCCTGCATGACCGCTTGGGTCAAGGGCAATCCAAACCCCTCTGCATGGGACGGGAACACTACACCACAAGATCCCGCAGTCAGCGCCGCCAGCGCGCCATCACTCAGGCCCGAAACCTCGCGGATCGGTCCGGATTTTGGCAGTGCATCGAGGCGGGAAAACACGTCTTCGTTCTTCCATCCACGGCCACCGGCAATGATCAAATCAGGCGCGGCATTCCCCATCTCTTCCCACAAATCCAACAGGAAAGCGTGGTTCTTGCGCGGCTCAATCGTGCCAATACACAGGAAATACGGGGCGGGGGGCGGCAGGCCCTCGGGCAGATCCTCGGCAATGGGGGTGGGCGCGTCTGTTCCCAAATGCGCAACAATCGACTGAGGGGGATGGGTCAAATGCGCCTGCGTGCACGTGCGCGTATCCTGCGAATTGTAGATCAACAGATCTGCAAACCGACCCACCCGCGCGATCATCGCGGCAAACGGGGCCACCGTGCCCTCGCGCTGGAATTGCGGAAAATCCAACGGGATCACATCGTGGATCAGCACGGTGATTTTGGACCCCGTCGCACGCATGGTCGACAAAACACGATGCGTCAGGTTCGAGTGCCCAACGTTCAGATAGGTAAAACCGGCGGGCAACTTGGTGCGCAGGGCCCGGCGCAACAACGCGGGCGGAACGCGGCCAATGGCGTTACGGCGGGCCACGCGCCAGGCCTGCTTGTTGTGATCAACCGACGGGGGCACGGCAGCGGCAGCCAAAACCGGCACGACCTGCGCCACACCTGCCTGATCCAGCACGATATAGCCAAGCGGCGCACGGATCAGGGCAAAGACCGGCACCGGATCCGCCAGCAGCGCCTGGGCATAGGCCAATTCGACACGATCCACACCTGTCAGCACCTTGCCGACCCGGCGCATCAGCCGCGTCAGGTCAAGCAGGCGCGCAGGGGGCGGATTATGTGTCGTAGTGGCCAGTTTGATGCCATCTCCATGCGTCGGCGATCATGGTTTCCAACGTCGACCGGGTTGGGGTCCAGCCCAGTTCAGCCTCGGCACGGGTTGATCCGGACACCAGCTTGGTACAGTCGCCCGCACGGCGGGGGCCGTCCACATAAGGCACGGTCTGATTGGTGACAGCGCGGGAATGGTCAATTACCTCGCGCACCGAAAATCCTGACCCGGTGCCCAGATTGAACACGCGGCTGCCCTTGCCATCCTTCAGCCACTTCAACCCCAGAACGTGGGCATCGACCAGATCGCACACATGGACATAATCGCGAATGCACGTGCCATCCGGCGTGTCGTAGTCCGAGCCATGCACAGTCAGCGCGTCGCGCCGGCCCGCAATCGCGTCCAGCATCAGCGGGATCAAATGCGTCTCGGGCTGGTGGAACTCGCCCACCTGCGCCTCGGGGTCGGCACCCGCCACATTGAAATAGCGGAAAATCACGTGGCGCAGGCCATAGGCGGCCTCAAAATCGCGCAGCACATCTTCGATCGCGCGCTTGGACGCGCCATAAGCGTTGATCGGGTGCTGCGCGCTGTTCTCGTCCAACACGACGTTGTCCTGATCACCGTAGGTCGCACAGGTGCTCGAAAACACAAAATCCAGACAGCCTGCGGCAGCCGCAGCCTCGATCAAGGTCAAAGAGCCCATGACGTTGTTGCGCCAGTACTTGCCGGGCTCTTTCATGCTCTCACCCACCTGGCTAAGGGCAGCAAAGTGCATCACCGCAACGGGCGCATACTGGGCAAACACCGCATCAAGGCGGGCGCGATCCAACAGGTCGCCCTGCTCGAACGGGCCAAACTTGACCGCCTCTTTCCAGCCTGTTTCCAGATTGTCATACGTGACCGGAACAAAGCCTGCGTCGCGCAAAGCCTTGCATGCGTGCGACCCGATATAGCCCGCTCCGCCCGTTACCAATACATGCGTCACCAATGTTATCCCGCTTTATTCCGCTGCCTTGTCCATCTGGACAACATCGCGAATATAGCCAAGCAGGTCGTCACGCAATTCCTCGCGCGCCAGACCAAAGGACACAGTCGCCTGCAAAAAGCCCGACTTGGACCCGCAGTCAAAGCGTTGGCCACGGAAGCGGTAACCATACACGCCCTCTTCGCCGCCAATCTCACTGGCAATGGCGTCGGTCAACTGGATCTCACCACCCGCACCCGATTTCATCTGGTTCAACGAACGCAAGATGGACGGGGTCAGGATATAGCGGCCAATCACGGCCAGGTTGGACGGCGCTTCGCCCGCCGGGGGCTTTTCCACCATACCTTTGACGGACACCATCTGGCCCATGTCGTTCTCGATATCCAGAACACCGTAGGACGATGCCTTTTCTGGTGGAACTTCCATCGCGGCAACCACATTGCCACCGGTTTCCTCATAGGCCTCGACCATCTGCTGCAAACAGGGCTTTTCAGCCGCAATAACGTCATCCGGCAGGATCACTGCAAAGGGTTCGTTGGCGATCAGGCGGCGGGCGCACCACACGGCGTGACCCAGACCAAGGGCCTTGTGCTGGCGGATATAGGCGATGGCACCACTGTCCATGTTGGTATCTTGCAGAACATCCAGCAACTGCTGTTTGCCCTTTTTGCGCAACTCTTGCTCAAGGGTCGGGGAGTGGTCGAAATAGTCTTCCAATGCGCCCTTGCCACGCGACGTGACAAATATGAACTCTTTGATCCCGGCGGCACGCGCTTCGTCGATGGCGTATTGGATCAACGGACGATCAACCAATGTCATGATTTCCTTGGGAACCGACTTGGTCGCAGGCAAAAACCGGGTGCCCAGACCAGCAACAGGGAAAATCGCCTTCGTCAACTTCTTACGCATCATCAACCTCACTCACTTTTTTACGTTTCAGAAAAACTGCTCGGGAGTGTCATACAAGTACAGTGTACACAAAATATGGCCAAAACCTGAATTTTCATGGCATTGAGAAAACTGTTGCCCAGACGCGCCAATTTTAGCCGGTAATCAGACGCTGATTGGCGACACGTTGCACCTCTCGTTTGACGCGGGTGCGAAACGCGTCATTGCGCAGGATCGGGTCGGCACGGTCCGATTTACCAAACAGACCTCCGCGTTGCTCCCAGTACCCGTCGGGGTCGAACTGGACGGTGTGGAACAAGGCGGTGGGCGACAACACAATCACAGTTACGATATCACCAGCCTCGACGCGGGCCTTGGCCTCTGCCCGCAGGCGGGGGCGTTGCCAGACCCGGCCAGACAGAACAATGCTGGCGCGGCGGGTGTAGGGAAACGGCTTGAAAGGTGTCTTGGGGCTGCTTGATACACGCGCACCACCGCGCTTGCGCATCAACCCCTGGCCGTACCCCTGATCCAGACGGGACAACAGGTTGCGCACCTCTCGGGGCAACAAGCGGCCGGCCACCATGTGCTCGACCAGCCTGCTGCGCTCGGCCTGACGCAAGGCGCGCCAATGGGATTTGCGTTCTGTTTCCGGCAGATGCTTGCGCTGAAACACAGCCCAGCTTGCGCCGATGTCGAACAGATCCCGGGGCACGCGGTCCTGACGGCGGCGCGGGCTGGCAGCAAAACCGTGGTGGACCTCGGCCATCGGGACAACAGCCGTGGTATAGCCAGCGCGCGCAATGCGCAGGTTCAAATCTGTTTCATCGAGGTAAAAGGCAAATCCGGGGTCAAACCCCTCCAACTCAACGAGAACGTCGCGGCGCACGGCCATGTTGGTGCCCTCGGTCTTTGTCCCGCGATCCCCCTTGGGCTTCAGCAGGGTGGCACGCTTGGGATTCATCTCCATCGGGGCGGTGTCACCGAACTGATCCACAGTGCGGGCCTGCCACTGAAACGAAATACCGTTGCGACCGCGCACAAACCCGCCCATGGCGGCAACTTGCGGGCGCACAGCCGGGGCGACAAGCTGCGTCAGCCAGCTCGGCTCGGGGATGGCGTCATCGTCAATGAAGGCAACAATGTCCCCGGCAGCATGGCAAATGCCCAGATTGCGGGCCTCGGAAATGTTGGGCTGATCAAACGCGATCAACTTGACCATGTCCGCAAACGGGGAACCGGCCACCGCCGTACACCCATCCATATCGGTGACCACGATGATCTCGAACGGGTCGTATTGCAGCTGGGACAGACCAGTCAAACAGCGACGCAACGCCTCCGGCCGGTCGCGGCTGACAACCACAACGCTGACCGGTGTCGCACTCATTCTAACCCCATGTCCGCCATCATCGCCTCTAGTCTGGGGACATCTTCGGGATTGTTAAGCTCCCAAAACTGGCGCCCGCGCGCCTCAACTTCGACGCACAGAACCTGGCGACCGTTTTCCATGAAACGCAGCTGTTCCAGACCCTCAAGCTGCTCGAGTGGACCAACGGGCCAGTCAGGATAGGCGGCAAGGGCTGCAGGGCGATAGGCATAGACTCCCACATGATGAAACACAGGGGTCTCTGCGTCTGCGGGATAGCTTTCCGAAGTATAGGGGATCACTTCCTTGGAAAAATACAAGGCCTGCCCATGCGCGCCAAACACCGCCGTGGTGCCGCCGACGCGGCCCGCCTTTCGGTCCTCAAGGAACCCGGCCAGCGTTGCGCCATCACAGCGCAACACAGGGGTGGCGATCTCGGCATTCGGGGCGGCGCGCAAACCCTCCACCAGACCTTCGATAAACCAATGCGGGGTCAACGGGGCGTCGCCCTGCAGGTTGACCACGATGTCATAGGATCCGCCCAGCGCCGCATGGGCCTCGGCACAGCGTTCGGTGCCGTTCACGCAAAGGTCCGAGGTCATGACAACCTCGGCCCCAAACGCTTCGGATGCGTCACGAATGCGATCATCGTCCGTGGCCACCACCACCCGGTCAACACCGGGGACAGCGCAGGCCGCACGCCAACTGCGCTCGATCAAAGTCAAGGCATGGCCCGTGGCCCCCGTCAAAGGGACCAAAGGCTTGCCCGGATACCGAGACGACGCAAATCGCGCAGGGATCGCAATCAAGACGGACATCAGGCGGGCTTCAGCTCCACATCGGGGGCATAGGCAATAAAGAACGGATTGGCGTACCCGTCCTTGCCGTAAACCAGCGGGCTGTGATCATCAAAACGGACAACAGCGCCACCCGCCCCGGTCAAGACAGCGTGACCCGCAGCCGTATCCCACTCCATCGTGCGACCGACGCGGGGGTAAATATCTGCCTCACCCGTCGCAACCAGACAGAACTTCAACGACGAGCCCGCGCTCTTCATATCGGCAACGCTGTATTTGTTGATGTAGTCGTCCGTCGCCTGATCGCGGTGCGATTTGGAGGCAACAACAAGCAAAGCCGCATTGTCGCTCTTGGCCACATGCATGGGGGTCACATCACCCACAACATCCTTGTCCAGCGCACCGGTCTCCTCAACCGACTGGCCATCGGCCTGGGTGAAAAACATCCGGTCCTTGGCAGGGGCATATACAACACCGCGGGTCGGGACACCGCCCTCGACCAGCGCAATGTTGACGGTAAAGTCGCCGCGGCGGTGCACAAACTCTTTGGTACCATCCAACGGATCAACGATCAGAAATGTATCGCCCGTGGTCGTATGGGTCGCAGCCTGCTCTTCTGTGACCAGCATCACATCGGGGAACGCCGCGCGCAGACCTTCGGAAATCAAGGCGTCTGCCGCTTCGTCAGCTGCCGTCACCGGGCTGTCGTCGGATTTTACCTTCACATCAAAATCATCGGAGTTGTAGATCTCCATAATCTTGTCGCCTGCTTCCAGCGCCAGTTTACGGATCACGGGGATCAATTCGTCGTAGTTCATTAAGTTGCTCCTTAAACGCACTTTTATGGAAAAAGTGACAAACGCACTTTTGTTGAAAAAGTGATGCGTGCCCCTTATGCTCGTGTGCTAACGGAACGGCAAGAATTCCGTGCAAGGATCACGGTAACCGAGGCTCCACCGCTTATGTTTCAATCATCACGCAAACCACAATCGGGCTTTGGCAGCGCCATGGCCATGTTCGAAGTCATCTATCACTCGATCGTGCGGTCTGTGCGCAAGGCGCATAACAACGCGTTCATGGCGATTGCGATGAACATGCTGCAAATGGTGATCTTTGTGATGGCCTTTTACGTGATGTTTTCGGTGCTCGGCCTGCGGGGGGCGGCGATCCGTGGCGATTTCCTGCTCTATATCATGACGGGGATCTTCCTCTACATGACACATACCAAGTCTTTGGGGGCCGTTGTCGGGTCCGAAGGACCGGCAAGCCCGATGATGCTGCACGCGCCGATGAACACAATTGTGTCGATTTGCTCGGCCGCACTTGGGGCGCTCTATATCCAGGTGCTGTCGCTGTTCATGATCCTGTTCATCTACCACGTGGCCTTTACACCCATCGTGATTGACCAGCCGTTCCCGGCGTTTGGGATGCTGCTGGTGGCGTGGTTCACCGGGGTGGCGCTGGGGCTTGTGCTGCTGGCGATCAAACCCTGGTTTCCGACCTTCGTGTCGATCTTTACCCAGATCTATCAGCGGGCAAACATGATTGCGTCCGGCAAAATGTTCGTGGCCAACACGCTGCCGGGGTTCATGCTGGCGATGTTTGACTGGAACCCACTGTTTCACGCCATCGACCAATCCCGCGGGTTTTCCTTTATCAACTACAACCCGCGCTATTCGTCTTGGGAATATTCGATGTGGGTGGGGATCATCCTGATCATGTTGGGGCTCATGGGCGAATTTTATACCCGCCGCCACGCCTCGATCAGTTGGGGCGCGCGGCGCTAGGCGCGCATGTCGGTCATCGACGAATACGCGGCGCTGGCTTCGGACCTCATCGATGCCTATTGCGCAGTATCAGACACTGAAATGCTGCGTCCCGTCGCGCACCTGCTGCCAAAAAACCCCGCGCGCATTCTCGATGTCGGGGCGGGCACCGGGCGGACAGCTGCGTGGTTTGCAGGGCAAGGCATGGATGTCACCGCCATCGAACCGGTGGCTGCGTTTCGCGCAGCCGGTCAGGCGCGGTACGAAAAACATGCCATCACATGGATCGATGATGCGCTGCCCGACCTCGGCACGCTCCACCAAACCTACGACCTGATCCTGCTGGCAGGGGTGTGGCACCACCTCTGCGAACACGAACGGGCAACCGCGCTGCCACGGCTTGCCAGCCTGCTGGCGGCGTCAGGGCAGATGATCCTGTCGCTCAGACACGGGCCGGCACCCCACGGGCGCACAGTGTACGACGTCCCGACCAAAGACACCGTTGCGCTGGCCCACAGCTGCGGGCTCACGACCGGGTTCACCACGCACACAGCGTCCATTCAAGCAGGCAACCGGGCTGCGGGGGTCACGTGGACATGGCTCTGCCTTCATACCGCGGCCAGTTAAACGCCGGGGTTTGGGGCAGCGCCCCAAGGGCCCGTGCGGCCCGTCGCACAAACAAAATCGAACGCGCCGCACGGCGCACATTCTGAAAACGACAGCGCCGCGCGCCCGGTCTCAATCAGACGGTGCACGTCCTGGGCCCAGCAGCAGCACATCCATCCGGCCCTCAACCCGCGTGCTTTGCCAAATCAGATAGCAGCCAAACACCAACATCCCGCCCACCAGCACCACTGGGGCGCAGATCAGGCTGATACGCGAAAACCCATTGCGCCACACAAACCAAAGAGTGGACAGCACCAGGTACAAACTGAAATCCAGATTGAACTGGCCCGACCAGTTCACCGCAACCAAATCGCCAAAAAACGGGGTCAGCAAATCCGGGCCATGGACCACCATCACCACCAGCGTATAAACCACCAAAACCGCGACCATCGCCCCAACAACACGCCTCAAATTCTGCATCTCTGCACCCTCACATCGTTTCGCGACCGACGTAAGCAGCCCACCCGCGTCATCTCAATTACCCGCAAGGTAAGTAAATTCAGACTCTTGGGACGGAAAAGACAGGCAAGTTTGGCGGCACGGCAGTACACGAATAAGTTTCCGCAAAGCGCAAAAACCCCCATTTTCTCGCCCGTACATACCTGCTAACGTCCTTTTAACAGGCATGGGCGTATGTCCGCCGATAACGACAATAAGCAGGCGCATGTTCGACATACCTCCTCGGCCGACGACCGACACGATGACCCCGCAAAAATGGATCAAGGTCCTCTCGCAATACCGCGATCCCAGCCCGCTGCGCAGCTGGTTCGAACTGGCGGTGACCATGGGGCCCTTCCTGATCCTGTGGGTGCTGGCCTGGGCGTCGCTGTCTTACAGCTACTGGCTGACCTTTGGCATCGCCGTGCTGAATGGGGCGTTCCTGCTACGGCTGTTCATCATTCAACACGATTGCGGGCACGGCGCGTTTTTCAAAAACCGCAACCTCAGCGACTGGCTGGGCCGGGTGATCGGGGTGCTGACGCTCACGCCCTATGACGTATGGCGGCGGTCGCACTCGATGCACCACAGCGCGTCAGGCAATCTGGGGCGGCGCGGCATGGGCGATGTGCACACGCTGACGGTTACGGAATACTACGCGCTGACGCCGATGAACCGACTGCTCTACCGCTTGTACCGCAATCCCGTTGTGCTGTTCGGGCTTGGGCCGAGCTACCTGTTCCTGATGCAGAATCGGCTGCCTCTGGGGTTCACCGAACACGTCAAATACTGGGTCAGCGCCATGGCTACCAATGCCGGGATCATCGTCGCTCTGGCCGTGATCCTGTATTTTGGCGGGTGGATGCCGATTGTGCTGATCTTCCTGCCTTCGACGATTTTGGCGGCAACAGCCGGCGTCTGGCTGTTCTACGTCCAGCACCAGTTTGAAACCACCCACTGGGAAGAAGATCCAGACTGGGACATGCACAATGCAGCCCTGCACGGCTCGTCCCACTACGTGCTGCCATCCGTGCTGCAGTGGGCGACGGGCAATATCGGGATTCACCACGTGCATCACCTCTATAGCCGCCTCCCGTTTTACCGGCTCCCGCAAGTGCTGCGTGATCATGCGGACCTCGCACAGATCAACCGCATGACAATCCGTCAAAGCCTTGAGACAGCGCGCCTGCACCTCTGGGATGAAAAGACCAAGCGACTGCTGTCCTTTGCCCAGGCCCGCAAATACGCAACACCTAGCTGACAACACGACAAGTCAGGTTGATGCGGCCCCCCTTGGGCAGCAGCGTGGATGATCCAAACCGGATACGATCGACTCCGTGATAGGTCAGGCGCGCCTCGCCGCCCATAACCACCACATCGCCACTCTCCAGCCACAGCGATTCGGTTTTGCCGCCACGGGTCGGATTGCCAATGCGAAACAGGCCCGCATCACCCAAAGACACCGACAGGACCGGCCACTTGAAGTCCGCCTCGTCCTTGTCGCGGTGCATCCCCATGCGTGCACCCTCACCATAATAGTTGATCAAACAGCAGTCCGGGTCGCGGGCAAGCCCCGTCAGATCGCGCCACATTTCCAGCACCTGGGCGGGAATCGCAGGCCAATCCACACCACTGGGATGGCGCGGCGCATAGCGGTATCCCGATCGGTCCGCATACCAACCCACCGCCCCGGCCGAGGTCATGCGCACCGACATCGGCTTGCCATACGGCGTCTCGGGCGAAAACATCGGCGCCGCCTCTGCGACGTGGCGTACAGCAGACACTAAATCTGCCTGCGCGGACGCATCCAGATACTCTTTATAGATGTGGAACCCCCGAACCGTTGCCCGCACAACCATTTTCCTCCGTTATGTGCAATTTTTGGCGTTTTGCACCCCGCCAGAACGGTTGCAGCGCCAAATGACCCTCCTTATATACGCCCCAGCGCGCAAGGGTTCTTGCGCAAACACATGCGTGGCGTCGATGCCGAAACGGGTCGCCGCCTCGTGTCATCGCCTTGAACTGATATGAGGGATCGAAAACATGGCCAAAGTCATTGGTATTGACCTAGGAACGACAAACAGCTGCATCGCCATCATGGACGGCAGCCAACCCCGCGTGATCGAAAACGCGGAAGGCGCGCGGACAACTCCGTCCATCGTGGCCTTTACAGAAAACGAACGCCTCGTCGGCCAACCGGCCAAACGGCAGGCGGTCACCAACCCCGACAACACAATCTTTGGTGTGAAACGTCTCGTCGGTCGCCGCAACGACGACGCGGATCTGGCCAAGGACAAGAAAAACCTGCCCTTCAACGTGATTGACGGCGGCAACGGCGACGCATGGGTCGAAGCCCGTGACGAGAAGTACTCGCCCTCGCAAATCTCCGCCTTCATCCTCGGCAAAATGAAAGAGACAGCGGAAAGCTATCTCGGCGAAGACGTGACCCAAGCGGTCATCACCGTCCCTGCCTATTTCAACGATGCCCAGCGCCAGGCAACCAAAGACGCCGGCAAGATCGCGGGCCTCGAAGTTCTGCGGATCATCAACGAACCCACGGCTGCTGCTCTGGCCTATGGTCTGGACAAGGAAAACAGCCAGACCATCGCAGTCTATGACCTTGGGGGCGGTACGTTCGACGTAACCATCCTCGAAATCGACGACGGCCTGTTCGAAGTGAAATCCACCAATGGCGACACGTTCCTGGGTGGTGAAGACTTTGACATGCGCATCGTCAACTACCTCGCCGCTGAATTCAAAAAAGAGCACTCGGTGGACCTGACAGCCGACAAAATGGCCCTGCAACGTCTTAAAGAGGCGGCAGAAAAGGCCAAGATCGAACTGTCGAGCTCATCCCAGACCGAAATCAACCAGCCTTTCATATCGATGGGCAGCAACGGCCAGCCGCTGCACATGGTGATGAAACTGACGCGCGCCAAATTGGAATCGCTGGTCGGTGACCTGATCAAAGCCTCCATGAAGCCTTGCGCCGCCGCGTTGAAAGACGCCGGTCTCTCCGCCTCCGACATCGACGAAGTGGTGCTGGTGGGCGGTATGACCCGCATGCCCAAAGTGGTCGAAGAAGTGACCAAGTTCTTTGGCAAAGAGCCTCATAAAGGTGTGAACCCAGACGAAGTGGTCGCCATGGGCGCCGCCATCCAGGCCGGTGTTCTGCAGGGCGACGTCAAAGACGTGGTTCTGCTGGATGTCACACCCCTGTCCATGGGCATCGAAACGCTGGGCGGCGTGTTCACCCGTCTGATCGACCGCAACACCACGATCCCTACGAAGAAGTCGCAAATCTTCTCGACCGCCGAAGACAACCAGAACGCAGTCACCATCCGGGTCTTCCAGGGTGAGCGCGAAATGGCGGCTGACAACAAGATCCTCGGCAACTTCAACCTTGAAAACATCCCGCCCGCCCCGCGCGGCATGCCACAGATCGAAGTGACCTTTGACATCGACGCCAACGGCATCGTGTCTGTGGGCGCCAAGGACAAAGGCACCGGCAAGGAACAGCAGATCACGATTCAGGCCTCGGGTGGTTTGTCCGACGAGGACATCGAACAAATGGTCAAGGACGCCGAAGAGAACGCCGAGGCGGACAAGGAACGCCGCGAGCTGATCGAGGCAAAGAACCAGGCGGAAAGCCTCATCCACTCGACCGAAAAGTCGATGGAAGAGCATTCCGAAAAGGTCGATCCAACCACGATCGAAGCAATCGAACTGGCCATCGCTGCGCTCAAGGATGAGCTGGAAACAGACAGCGCAGACAAGATCAAATCCGGCATCCAGAACGTGACCGAAGCGGCCATGAAACTGGGTGAGGCGATCTACAAATCGGCACAGGAAGAGGGCGATGACGAACCTGCGGGCGCGGATGAGCCACATGATGCAGACGACATCGTGGATGCCGAGTTCGAAGACCTGGACAACGACAAGCGCGCCTAAAAGGTGACGCCACAGGAACCAATCATGGGGCCGGTCCGGGATGGACCGGCCCCGCGACGTTCCAGCTAAAGGATATGATCCATGGCAAAACGTGATTATTATGATGTGTTAGGCGTCCAAAAGGGCGCCAGCGCAGACGAGATAAAAAAAGGCTTTCGCACCAAAGCCAAGGAACTGCACCCCGACCGCAATGCCGACAAACCGGACGCAGAAGCGCAGTTCAAAGAAGCAAACGAAGCTTATGACGTCCTGAAAGATCCTGAGAAAAAGGCGGCTTATGACCGCTTTGGTCATGCCGCATTCGAAGGCGGTATGGGCGGTGGCGGCGGGCGGCCCGGCGGTGGCTTTGGCGGCGGGCAAGGCGACTTTGGCTCTGCCTTTTCCGACGTCTTCGACGACCTCTTTGGCGACTTCATGGGAGGCCAGCGCGGGGGCGGCGGCGGCGGCGGCGGACGACGCGCTGCACGCGGATCGGACCTGCGCTACAACCTGCGCGTCACGTTGGAGGATGCTTTTGCAGGCCTGCAAAAAACCATCAACGTACCTACATCCGTCAGTTGCACAGCCTGCGACGGAACGGGGGCCGAAGGTGGCTCTGAACCAACCACATGCCCGACCTGTTCCGGCATGGGCAAAGTGCGCGCGCAGCAGGGCTTCTTCACAGTCGAGCGCACCTGCCCCACATGCGGCGGGCTCGGCCAGATCATCCAGAATCCGTGCAAAGTGTGCAACGGTGCCGGACGTGTTGAAAAAGACCGCTCATTGTCGGTCAACATCCCTGCAGGCGTTGAAACAGGCACCCGTATCCGTTTGGCAGGCGAGGGCGAGGCCGGAATGCGCGGGGGTCCCACCGGCGACCTTTACATCTTCATCGACGTGGCCCAGCACGACCTGTTCGAACGCGATGGCAACAATCTGTTCTGCCGGGTGCCCGTATCGATGAGCACGGCGGCGCTGGGTGGCTCCATCGAAGTGCCCACAATCGACGGCGGCCGCGGTCGGGTCCAAATCCCCTCAGGCTCGCAGTCGGGTCGCCAGATGCGCCTGCGCTCCAAGGGCATGCCAGCTCTGCGCGGCGGTAGCGCCGGGGACATGTTCATCGAACTGGCGGTCGAGACGCCGGTGAACCTCACCAGCCGTCAAAAAGAGCTGTTGCGCGAATTCGAGGAGTTGTCCGAAGAGAACAACCCCGAATCCTCCAGCTTCTTTTCGTCCGTCAAATCCTTTTGGGATTCGATGAAAGGCTAACCGGGTAGGGCGGATTAAAATCCGCCTTACGACCCTTTGTCTTCGCGCCACGTGATTGATCAGCGAAACCATTCTTTTGCGACGCTTGTCCACGGATGGGCAGAGTTACAACGGATGTATGACAAAGCGGTGCACACTCTGTGCACCGGTTGTGCACGCACTGTGCATGCCCATTTTTGGCCGTCGTTAACCTACCGCTAACCACAGGACGACAAGGTGAGCGTATGTCACATTTCGCCGAACAGCCGCTGCCTTTCGACTTTGACGAAGCGACCCCTGCCCCGATGCCTACCGGGCGCACTCCGTCGTATATGGCCGATCATCGCAAACGTCTACGTACCCGGTTCATGGACGGCGGCGCTGGTGCGATGCCCGACTACGAACTGCTCGAATTGGTTCTGTTCCGCGCGATCCTTCGGCAGGACGTCAAACCGCTGGCGCATCTATTGATGGCCGAATTTGGCGACTTCAACCGCGTGGTTTCTGCCCCTGTGGATCGATTGCGCAGCATCAAAGGTGTGGGGGATGCTGTCATCTGCGAACTCAAAGTGATCGAGGCTGCTGCCCAGCGCCTTGCCCGCGCCAAGATATTGAACAAACACGTACTTTCAAGTTGGGATGCACTGATCGACTACTGCCATACCACGATGGCGCACCGGGAAACTGAACAGTTCCGGGTGTTGTTTCTGGACCGCAAGAACGTCCTGATTGCAGATGAAGAACAGGGCAAGGGAACCGTTGATCACGTGCCCGTCTACCCCCGCGAAGTGGCAAAACGGGCGCTTGAATTGAACGCCTCGGCACTGATCCTCGTGCACAATCACCCGTCCGGTGACCCGACACCCAGCCAGTCCGACATCGATATGACCAACCAGATGGAAAACGCCTGCGGGGCCCTCGGCCTTACCCTGCATGACCACCTGATCGTGGGTAAATCCCGCGAACTCAGCTTTAAATCCGAAGGGTATCTGTAAAGGTTAGCGAACCCAAACCTCGACCCGCCGATTGGCCTGCCGCCCCCATGCACTATCATCGCACGCCATGGGTAAAGCCTCTCCAAACGCATCTACATCCATTTGAATTCGCTCGAAATTTACCGTCTCTGCGGCGGACATGACGGCACGGCGTACGGCCTCGGCCCGGCGCAACGCAATGTTACGGTTGGCTGTGGCAGGTCCATCCCCGTCGCTGAACCCGACCAAGAGCATCTGGCGCGCATCATAGGTGCCCTGCTCTAACGCGCGCGCCAACTGCTGCACATTGGATCGCGACTGCGCATCCAGCCGAACTGAGCCCGCCTCGAACCGGAAAGACGTGGTCAACCGCGCCATGCCGTACAGGGTGCGGGTCATGCGCTGCAACTCTTCAAGCGATACTTCCGGACCTGCGGAGGTCACGGCGTTTGCAAACCGGTAGCCCTGATCATTTATCGACACTTCCTCGGGCGCCTGATCCACAAACCCTGCGCGCCGGATCACGATCTGCGAGGACGCACCACGCATGTAGGCCAGCAACTCTCGCGCAACTTTGGGCAGTCGGCGGGCGGGAATGTAAAGGAACATGGGCGCCGTGAGGGGGTAGTCTTCGGTCTTGATCGTGCCGCGCGCGGCCGACAGGGAAAATCCACAGGCCCCCGTCAGGGTCAAGGCGCGGCCATCGCCTGTCTCGGCATAGCTGGCAATCCCGATGGCGAAGGGGTCGGCTAGTACCGCGTCCACCACATCACCTGCGCGATCATGGCGAATGATGCCGTCAGCGAAAGGCAAGTCAACTGGCCCCATCACCTTATCCTCAACCGATTGACCCAAACCTGTCCGCCCGCCGGGCAGATGCAGCGAAATCGGGGCATCGGCCCCGCCCAGCACATTCCAATTGGTGATCTTACCGGCAAAGACTTCGGCCAGCGCCAGCGGCGAAATCTGATCTACGGGATTAGAAGGCGCAACAATCGGCACCATCGCATCCAACGCCAGAACGCGGCTGCGATTGGCGTCAGTCATATCGCCCATCCCGGCCTCGCGGGCGCGGGATCGTTCGTCGGCACGGATTTCACGTAAAGCCATCACAATATCGGCGTCATTGGCCAGCAGATCGGCAAACCCTTCATCCGTGGTCGAAGCCTGTATATAAAAACGTGCGACTGGTTTTTCTGTGTCCGCATCAATCAAAACATGTGTGAAACCAATGGGTTCCAATGGTTCGCGTTTGACGATGTAGTCATTGCGCAGCGCAAACCCTTCGATCAGCGCAGGCATCAAAACGGCCCCCATCGTGGAAGAGCCCGATATGGACACTTCGGCCACGAAGTCCTGCAAATTGGGGCATGCAGGACCTTCGCACAACACGCCGGATCCGTCGACTGTCAGCTCGCCATAGACAGTTTCAATCCGGTAGAATTCGCCATCAAAACCCAGCAACGTGCCGCTGAGTTCAACCGCCCCATCGGGCGACGTCAGCGTCACGTCTTGCGCAAAAAGCGCAGAGCCCCAAATTGAAAGTGCGGCGAAGATCGCCGCACGTGTCCAAGCCATAAAGTGCCCTTTGTCACAACGGTCAGTTGCTGGCGACTTTCAGGTCTGAGACGAGATTGTTCAACACCAGAAAACTACCAACCGCATCGCAATCCGGCACGGACAGGGTGAGGTTGCGGGTTTTCAGGGTGCCGTCGGGCGTCATTTCAAGCGATTGTGCCTCGATCTCGCGGCCGCAATTGCTTGCGGTCACTTCGGTCTCAACACTCATGTCGATCACGCCGGGTTGGGTCGCTGTACTGCGCGCGAAGGTGTAGATTTCGGCCATCAGCGGTTCTGGCGACAGAGTATCGCCAAGCCGGGTGATCATTCCGTTGGTGCCAGAGGCAAAACCGTCCACGTCTGGCGCTGCGCCGGCCCAAAGATGGCCCTGTTCACCGTAATCTGCGCCAAATTCACGGGCGTGTAGTTCAAAGCCTGCATCGCCACGCCATTGCAACACCACGCGGTCATAATCCGCCATGTCCGCGACAGTCGTCTGCGCCACAGCGCCGTCCCCGTTAGAAAAAGCCATGATAAACACAGCCTCTTGCGCTAGGGCTGGCACGTTCAATGTCGCGCCGCCAGAGGCATCCGTAACGTGGGTGAACATCATCCCGTTGTGGTGCACCGTCAGCCGTTCATTGGGCACGCATGGTGCCTCAAGTGTCAGCGCAACCATCGCACCCGCAATCGGCGTCGCCCGCGCTGCGATCTCGCATGTAGGCTGCTGCACAAGCGCCTCAGGTGCGGGCGGCAAATCATCAAGCGTGACTGAAGCCAGCTCAACCACGCTATCGGTTTGCGGAACGGATACCTCCGTCACATCACTGGCCGAGGTCAGTTCGATGTCTTGTACTTGAAGAAGAATGTCGGCGCTCGCAGCAGCGTTGAGCGTCACATCCGCCTCTTCATCCGTGTCTTGCAAAGCTGGTCGGGCTTGCGCGCCGTAGCGTTCCTTGGCGGTTTCGCTGCTTTGCATAACGAAACCGATTCCGACAGCGATGGCGAGAGTGCCGACACCGGTCAGAACTTCTTTCATATGTTTCATGTCCCACGTCCCTTCCCGGACTTCTCTGTCCGAAGAATTCGCACGACAAGGGGGCCGGGTTATGACCGGTGTGGGGAGTCTTTGGGGCAGGAATGGGGCGGAGGGTTAGACCAGCCGCCCGTGGCAATGCTTGAATTTCTTGCCCGATCCGCAAGGGCACGGTTCATTCCGACCGGGGTTGCCCCACGTCGTCGGATCGTTTTCGTCAAAGCCGTTTTCAACTGCCTCAGCGGTTGGTTTCGGCAGCGCCTCTTGTTCAGCGGCTTGAGTTGCCGCCTGTTGTTGCGCGGCGATATCGGCCAACATCTGTTCACGCTCTTCATCCGTCATGGGCCGGATCATCGACAGTTTCTGCGTCACTTCCGTGCGCAAACTGTCCAGCATCGACTCAAAAAGTTGGAACGCCTCATTCTTGTATTCATTGAGCGGATCACGCTGCGCGTAGCTGCGGAACCCCACGACAGACCGCAAATGTTCCAGCGTCAAAAGATGCTCGCGCCACTTGCCGTCGATGGCCTGCAACAAAAGCTGTTTTTCGATGCTGCGCATGTTTTCGGGGCCAAAGGCCTCGGTTTTTTGCGCCATCAGCGTATCGCTCGCTTCGATCAGGCGGTCGCGCATCTGTTCGTCATCCACGCCTTCTTCTTCGCCCCAAGCCACAACCGGGGCGTCAAGCCCAAGCTGTTCAAGAACGGCTGAATGCAGCCCTTCGGTGTCCCACTGATCGGCGTAGCTGTTGGGCGGCAAGAACTGATCAAGAAGGTCGTCCACCACCTGATCGCGCATGTCGGCAGTGATCTCTGACAGGTCGACCGCCTCCATGATGTCACGGCGCTGGGTAAAGATCACCTTGCGCTGTTCATTCATCACATCGTCAAATTTCAAAAGCTGCTTGCGGATGTCAAAGTTACGGCCCTCGACCTTGGCCTGCGCGCGCTCCAGCGACTTGTTCACCCACGGATGGACAATGGCTTCACCCTCTTCGAGGCCAAGCGTCTTGAGCACCCGATCCAAACGATCAGAGCCAAAGATCCGCATCAGGTCATCTTCGAGGCTCAGGTAGAAAGACGTCCGCCCAGCATCCCCTTGCCGTCCGGACCGGCCACGCAACTGGTTATCGATACGGCGGCTTTCGTGGCGTTCTGAGGCAAGGACGAAAAGGCCGCCCGCTTCCAGCACCTTTTTGTTCTCTTCAAGGTGCTCGGCT
>JBCCBC010000117.1:0-8569 GCA_039814435.1 Pseudomonadota bacterium | reverse complement strand
GTGATGGCGGTATGCACGTTTCTGTCCTGCTCCCACGCAAAAAACGCGGTGTAGAGTGCTTTTTTCGCCTCATCCGCGAGGGGCTGATGGTTGGTGCGTGCTGCGTGACAGGCCGCAAGTGCATGTGCTAGCGCTGGGGTGATCCCGGCTGCTATCGCGGTTTGCGCGCCGTAGCGGTCGGTCAGGTGATAGGTAGCATAGGTTTCGATGCAGACGCCGGTGTTGATGTCCTGAATGGCGCGGGCATAGGCGGCGAGCCGGTCGAGTTTTGCTTGCCGGTTCCTGTGTCCAAGTGACAGCACCTGCGCGATGGCCAGTCCGCGGCTGAAGTGTTTGGCCCCCCACAGTGCGCCATGTGCCGCGAGCAGCGCAAAGGCGTGTCGCCGACCGGAGTGGTCGTAAATATCAAGATAGAGCTGCGCCCGCCGGGCCAGATCATCCGGCCCCCCGGCGCGCTGTGCGGCGTGGGCGCGCAGATCTGCAAGGTCCTGGCAGGCTTGGGCGGTTTGCATGGGGGGCAGGGTCATCGATTTGGTCCTTGAGTTTGGGGTAGCGGATTAAGCGGCCAGTGCTGCACGCAGGCTGCCGATGGCGTGGGTGAACCCCAGTCCCAGACAGAGCGCGGCAAATCCAAGTGCCAGCATCAACGCAACAAGCGGCGCGTCGGGCAGAATGGGCAGGACCGCTCCGATCAGGATCACGCCACCTGCGCCAATGGCGGCAAAGCTGGTGGCAACAGACATGGCGACGACGTGCGCGCGCCCCTGGTTGGTTGGGCAGGCGTCTGCCAGTGCACCGATGCGCAGGATCATCGCGGTCAGTGCGGCGACAGCCCCGAGGGCCAGGTTGAAGTAGATGAGGCTAAGGGTCAGCATTGGATATGTCCTTTCGCTGGAAAGAGGGGAGGAAGGGGCTGGCGCGAGATGTCACTGCGCCAGCGGTTGTAAAGGCGTGCAAAGGTCGCCGCCCAAACGGGGCCGAAGAACACTCCGAAGCTCGCGAAAATCAGGTGGCTGCTGATGTCTACGGACGGCATTGCAATCTGCCTCCAAAGCCATAGCGCGCCCACCCCGACCAGCATGGTCGCAAATGCCATCAGCATGCAGTCCTGAACAGAACCGACGCGGTAGTGGAGGTAAATCAGGAGGATCGGCGTTCCGACAACCAAATAGAGTGGCCCGCCAAACACCAGCGCGGCGACCGGGATCAACAGCGCCCAGAACCCCAGTACCGCAACGACAATCGGGGCCAGCACCAAGGCCAGCGCGAAGGCCACTGGATCGATGGCGTAGCGTGCACCGGATAAGGGATCGACGTCGATAGCTTCGATAATTTTTATCTTTTCTGTCATCAGAGAAACTTTCGGGCAAAAAAAAGGGGATTAGACTATTCGTTTGATTTTGACTTGGGCAGGAAGCGGGCGATGCGAGCGCCCATCTTGACCAGCCCAAGCTGCACAGAGCGGGGCAGGCGGTTCACTTCGCTGTACCAGTCGTCGAACATTTGCATTGTGCTCAGCGTATCCTTGATCCGCTCTTGGACGGCGGTTGGGGTTGCGTCATGCGCGGCCTCGTCCTGCACTTTTTGCAAGGCTTTGAGCGTGGGCGCGTATTCACGGGCGCGGCGACTTTCGATCACGGTGTTGACCAGATCAAACATGTCGCGGATCGAATGGAAGTGATCGCGCCGGTCGCCGAGTTTGCGTGAGGATTGTACAAGCCCGAGGCTTTGCAGTTCTTTCAACCCGGTCGAGACGTTGGAGCGCGCCAGGTTCAAAAGGTCGCAAATCTCATCCGCGCTGAGCGGGTCGGGCGAGATATGCAGCAAGGCGTGGATCTGCGCGACGGAGCGGTTGGTGCCCCATTTCTGGCCCATATCCCCCCAGTGGAGGATGAAGTCTTGCATGGATTGGGTCAAATGCATCGTTTCGATTCAGTTTGAAATTTCTGTAAAGACAGAAATACTAGACTTAACTGTGACGTCAAGATTTTTTGGCTCAGACCAGTTTGGCCGTTAAGATTCGTACGGCAGCGGCTCCGAAAAACAGGGCGAATGCCGCCTCAAACAGCCGCTTGGCCCGGGTATAGGCCCGCATCATTGGGGCGGAGGAAAACATCAGCGCGTAGCCGTGAAACACTGTGAAGCTGAGTGCGCCGACGGCCAGAATGACAGTGATCAGGGCTGTGACCGGCGTGCCAGGCGGAACCCCGACCGAGTAGAGCGCGCCAAAGAACAGGATCGCCTTGGGATTTGTGAGGTGCAGCCCCAATCCTTTGGTGTAGTGACCTGCGTTGCTCCGTTTCGTGACGGGTGGGATTTTGAGTGCGGCCCCGAGCCAGGCGGCGCGTGCCGATTTGAGGGCAAGCCAGCCGAGATAGGCCGCCCCGGCGTAGCGCACGATTTCAAACAGCCAGACATTGGCCAGCATGATGGCCCCGAGCCCAAAGGCTGCCGATACCGACCACATGAACGACCCCGTCGTGACCCCGGATGCCACAGCAAGCCCCGCGCGCCGCCCCGAGGCCATGGATGTCCCTGCAATGGTGAGCGTTGCGGGACCAGGGCTTGCCCCCGCCAGCAGAGCGGCCAGCAGGATGAGGGGCAGGTTGATGTCCATGGGGTGACCTTTGGCGTGGTGGTGGTGGCGTGATGGTGGGCAGTATTGCCCACCCTACGGGTCAGCGGCAGCGTCGTCCACAAAAGCGCGCGCTCACCCCGGTTTCGCCCCGACCTTGGGTTCGGTCCCGGCGCGGATGCGCGAGATGTTGGCGCGGTGGCGCCAGAAGATCAACAACGTCAGGATGACCCCGAGGACAAGCGCGCCCGGCATGCCCAGAAACATCAGCAGGAACGTCGATGTGGCCGCTGCCACCAGCGCGCCCATGGATGAGATACGACTGAGCGCGGCCCCGACCAGCCAGGCGATGCAAGCCCCAACCCCGACAGGCCAGTGGAGTGCGAGCAACAAACCAAGGAAGGTCGCGACCCCTTTGCCCCCTTTGAACTTGAGCCAAATGGGGTAGCAGTGCCCGATCATGGCCGCCAGCCCGGCGAGTTGGGCTGCATCTTCGGCACCGGTGAGAGCGCGCGCCAGTAGCAGGGCAACGGCCCCTTTGGCGGCATCCAGCAGCAGGGTCAATGCGGCGGCCGTCTTGTTACCTGTGCGCAACACATTGGTTGCTCCGATATTGCCGGACCCGATATCGCGCAGGTTCCCGAGGTTCATTACTCGGGCCAGCACCATGCCAAACGGGATCGAGCCCAGACCGTATCCGATCAGGGCCCACAGGATCAAAAGCGTGGTCGAGGTTTCAAGAACGGGCATCTACGGTCTTTGATAAATGGATTGGCCAGCAACGAATGTGCTGAGAACTTTACCCTGCATCCGCGCGCCATCAAAGGGTGTGTTGCGCGATTTTGACTGGAGTGTGGCCCTATCCATCACAAAGGGTGCGTGAGGGTCAAAAAGCACCAGATCCGCAGGGGCTCCGACATTGAGCCGCCCGCAAGCTAGCCCAAGCCGCTTGGCGGGATTGAGAGACATGGCCCGCCAGAGTGTTGGCAGATCCACATGGTCGGCGTGAAAGAGCCGCATGGCGGCAGGCAGCAGCGTTTCGAGCGCAACGGCACCTGAGGCGGCGGCCTCGAACGGCAGGCGTTTGCTTTCCTCGTCTTGTGGTGTGTGCATGGAGCTGATCACGTCGATCAGCCCGGATTGGACGGCCTGAGCAATGGCGACCCGGTCTTCCTCGTCGCGCAAGGGCGGTTTAATCTTGAAGAAGGTCCGGTAGTCGGCCACGTCAAGTGCATTGAGAGTAAGGTGGTGGATCGACGTGCCTGCGGTGATGTCGAACCCGTTTTGCTTGGCCCGTTCGAGCGGAGGCAGGGCGCGCGTGGCGGTGATCTGGTCTGCGTGGTACTTGGCCCCGGTCATTTCGATCATCGCGATGTCGCGGTCGAGCCCCATGCGTTCGGCCATGGGCGACACGGCGGGCAACCCACGCAGAGAGGCGAACTTGCCCGAGGTGGCGGCGGCCCCGGCGCTGAGCCCCGGATCCTGCGGGTGCCCCAGCACCAGTGCCCCTAGCGAGCGGGCGTAGGTGAGCGCGCGCCCGAACACTTTGCTGTCGGTGATTACGTTGTCGCAGTCGGTGAATGCCACGGCCCCTGCATCAAGCAGGAACCCGATTTCGGTCATTTCGCGCCCTTGCCGCCCCTTGGTGAGCGCGGCCATCGGCAGGACGTTGACAGGCGCGGCCTCTCGCGCGCGGCGGATCACGAATTCGAGCGTTTCGGGGTTGTCGATCGCGGGGTCCGTGTCGGGCCGCGTGACCATTGTTGTGACTCCGCCTGCTGCGGCCGCGAGACCGGCTGAGCCGAAGCTTTCCTTGTGCCGCTCACCGGGTTCACAAACTTTGACGCCCAGATCGACGAGGCCGGGGGCAAGGTGTTTTCGCGCGCAGTCGACAGTCTTGTTGGCTTGTGGGTGGGGTGTATCGTCCGTGATAATAGCCGATATTTTGCCCTGTGTGACGCCCAGTGCGCCCGTGATCACGGTGCCCGCTTCGGGATCGATCAGTTTGGCGTTGATAAAGAGCGTGTCGGTCATGCGTCGCCTCGTTGGACTGTGCGCAGCAATTGATAGACGGCGCGGGGGTTGTCCAGCCGTTCAAAGCCTACGGGTTTTTCGGAGTCGTTGCTGAACATCTGCCGCCCTTTGGATGTGCCAAACCAGACGGCGTTCTTGCGCCCCTCGTCAAGTTGCAAGGTGGTCTCGGGCGTGATCGGATAGCTGTCGAGTTTGCGTCCCCTCAGCCCGCGCGATGCGATGAACGCCCGGGTGTTTGCCAAGCTGTAAAATGTGCGGCTGGGCTGATAGGCGGCCCATAAGTGTTGCCCGACAAAGAAGTAGACCGCGATCCCGAGAAACAGTCCCGGCACGCCCAGCAGCAGTGTTTCGGGTGCGCTGACCACCATGAACAGCGGAATGCCGCCCCAGACCATCATGAACAGCACAGAGAACACGCTGTCGAATTCGAGTTGCACCCTGGCAGAGGGTTGCCCTTGCCAGATGATCCGCTCGCCCGGGTCCAGTAGGCTCTCCCATGGGTCGCCCGCGTTCATCCTGCGATCCTGATGAAGGCGTATGTAAAGAGCGCGAGCAGGATCAGCACGAGCGTTGCCACCCGCCCCGACATGGCGGCATCCGAGGGTTTCTTTTTCACCGTTTCGGGCGGGGCCGTGTAGGGTTTGGCGCTGTCTGCCTCGATCGTTTGGGTCGCGCTCCAGTCGGTGGGGCGCGCGCCGTAGGTGCCGATCAGGGTGAGTGCCGGTGCCGGTGTGAGTGTGGCCGCTTGACCGGCGAAAGCGCGCGAAAACACGATCAGCACCCACCCCCCGAGTTTGTCGAGCTTGACCCGGTCGGGGCTGATCTGGTCGGCGGGCACGTCGTTGCCCTCAAGGAGGTAGCCGGCAAGCCCGATTTCACCCAGGTCGGCCATTGGAAACACCTCGATATGGGTGCTGTCGACGCTGGTTCCCAAGGCGCTTTGCAGCGCCGTGGCGTCAGATTTCAATGCCTGGGCTGATGTATCTGTCATTGATAGGGCAAAGACCCGGATGACGCCGGTTTCAAGGGCGGGGATGTCGATAGTGGGGGCTGTCATGGTGTGACCTCGGGCAGCACATGCGCGCGTGTAGACATGATGCGGTGCCGCAACTTTTTAGGGTGCGGTGGGATGGGCAAGGTGGTCGCGGTGCCGGAGTTCAAGCGCAGGACCAGTGACCAGAGCGGCCAGCGATTGATGCGCCGGATTTCGGCCAGGGGCAGGCGCGAGGGCATATCATCACCTGGCACAATGTGGATGGCCCGGTTCGTGAGATGCCAGGCAGTGTGGCGGTTGCGTGTCCAAATCTCGAACTCGCCAAACACCCACATGTAAAAAGCCCCGCCAAGCACGGCACCGGGTAGCGCAAGCAGCATCGTCGAGATCCCCTGACCGAAACTGCCAATCTGACCGAGGATCACCCAGACCAACACGATGACCCCGGCGCGAATAAAGAACGATCGCGCAGAAATCCGCCACGAGTAGATAAGCGTTTCGCCGGGCATGAGGTCTGCCGATCCGTCCGATGTGATCATGCAGCGCCCCGCACGGACCGCAGATTGCGCGCGAGCAGATCCATTGACGCCATGCGCACAGCGACCCCCATTTCGACCTGATCCTGAATGACGGACCGGTTGATATCATCCGCCAGTGTTCCGTCAATTTCCACCCCGCGATTCATTGGGCCGGGATGCATCACAATTGCGTCCGGTTTGGCAAAGGCCAGTTTGGCACCGTCCAGCCCGAAGCGGTGGTAGTATTCCCGCGTCGACGGGATAAATCCGCCATCCATACGCTCGCGTTGCAGCCGCAGCATCATGACCACATCCACGTCCTCGAGCCCGCGTTCCATGTTGTCAAAGACCTCGCAGCCGAATTCCGAGATCCCGGCGGGCATCAGCGTGGGGGGACCGATCAAGCGGATGCGGTTTTCCATCTTGCCCAGCAGGATGATGTTGGAGCGCGCAACGCGGCTGTGCGCGATATCGCCGCAGATCGCGATGTTGAGCCGGTGCAGCCGTCCCTTGGCCCGCCGGATGGTGAGCGCATCCAGCAGCGCTTGTGTGGGGTGTTCGTGACGTCCGTCGCCTGCGTTCAGCACCGCGCAGTTAACCTTTTGCGCCAAAAGGTCCACTGCCCCGGAATGGGGATGACGTACCACAAGCAGGTCGGGGTGCATGGCGTTCAGCGTCATCGCCGTGTCAATCAACGTCTCGCCTTTGGTGATGGAGCTGGCCTGCATCGCCATGTTCATCACATCCGCGCCGAGACGCTTGCCGGCCAGTTCAAAGCTGGCCTGGGTCCGTGTGGAGTTTTCAAAGAACATGTTGATCTGCGTCAGTCCGGTCAGCGCCTCCCCATGTTTTTCTGCGGCGCGGTTGAGCGTCACGTAATCTTCGGCCAGATCAAGCAGGGTGACGATTTCTTCGGGTCTGAGATGTTCGATCCCGAGCAGGTGGCGGTGGGTAAAGGTCATGTCGGTCCTCTGACGCGGTCATCGGCTTATATGCGCGTGGATCGCTGTGCGGCAAGCGGGGGGATTTGCATATTTGTCAGAACAATGAAGGGGCATTTTGGTTCTGCACAGAGAGGAGTAGGATTGGGGTGATGGAATCGGCTGAGTATCATAGCACGTTGGCGGCCCTGGCCTGGCAGATTGAGCTGGGGGCAGATGAGACAATCGGGGATGTCCCGGTTGATCGCTACGCTGTGCCAGCGCCACTGGCCGCGCCTGCCGCATCGCCAGCGCCGGTGGCGGCCCCAACCGCTGTCGCCGCCACGGCCGCGATAACCGAGCCGGATGCGGTTGCTGTTGCGCGCAGTGCTGCCAAAGGCGCGCAGGACCTTGAGGGGTTGCGCACCGCCCTGGCTGGGTTTGAGCATTGCGAGTTGAAGTTGGGCGCACGCAACCTTGTCTTTAGTGATGGTGTCCCGGGTGCCCGGGTCATGATTGTCGGCGAAGCACCTGGCCGCGATGAGGATCGCGAGGGCCGCCCCTTTGTTGGGCGCGCGGGCCAGTTGCTGGATAAGATGTTGGCCGCCATCGATTTAAGTCGCACTGCCTCCGTTTACATCACAAATGTTCTGCCGTGGCGTCCCCCACAGAACCGTGATCCAAAGCCTGAAGAGATCGCGATGATGCAGCCGTTCCTGCACCGCCACATTGAACTCGCCGCGCCAGATGTGCTGGTTGTCGTCGGCAATCACGCCTGCCAGGCTTTGCTGGGCAAGCGCGGCATCACGCGGTTGCGCGGCACGTGGACCGAGGCGCGTGGCAAGCCAGCCTTGCCGATGTTTCACCCGGCCTATTTGTTGCGCAACCCGGCCGCCAAGCGCGAAGCGTGGGCGGATTTGCTGAGCCTGAAGGTGCGGTTGCGCGATGGTTGATCCGGTTTTGCTGCTGGCGTTCATTCCGGCGGGGCTGGCGCTGAATCTGACGCCGGGGGCGGATATGATGTTTTGCCTTGGGCAGGGTTTGCGATCTGGCCCGCGGGCCGCGCTTGCGGCGAGTGCGGGTATTTCGCTGGGCTCATTTGTTCACACGACGCTGGCGGGCTTGGGATTGGGCGCTTTGGTTGCCTCTGCGCCGATTGCGTTTGAGGTTATTCGCTGGGTCGGCGTGGCCTATCTTGTGTGGTTGGCGATCCAGACCCTGCACGCCCGCACCCGCGCCGATGTGCCTGCCGTCACGCCGCGCCGCGCGTTTCGCGCAGGCGTGCTGGTCAATCTGACAAATCCCAAGGTGATCTTGTTTGTCCTGGCTTTTGTGCCCCAGTTTGTGGTGCCCGAGGCGGGATCGGTCCTGGGTCAATTCCTGATTTTCGGTGCGTTGTTGGCCCTTGGTGGTTTTGTCATAAATGGTGCGGTCGGCGTTTTCGCCGGCGGCGCGGGTCAGCGTTTTGCGCGCGGCAGCCGGATCCTTGATTGGGCGTCGGCGGGTGTTTTTGCGGGCCTTGCGGTCC
>JBCCBC010000187.1:0-5867 GCA_039814435.1 Pseudomonadota bacterium | reverse complement strand
GACACGGCTGAATGTGATTGTGTCAGGCGGTACCGGTTCCGGTAAAACGACCACGCTCAACGCGCTGTCCTCGTTCATCGACAACGCCGAACGCATCCTCACGATCGAGGATACGGCCGAACTCCAGCTGCAACAGACCCATGTGGGCCGGATGGAAAGCCGCCCCCCCAACGTTGAGGGCAAAGGCGAGGTGTCCCCCCGCGACTGTCTGAAAAACGCCCTGCGGATGCGCCCCGACCGCATCATCGTGGGTGAGACGCGGGGCGAGGAAGTCATCGACATGCTCCAAGCCATGAACACCGGCCACGACGGCTCGATGACCACAATCCACGCCAACTCCGCGCGCGATGGCGTGTCGCGTCTGGAAAACATGATCGCGATGGCCGGCATCGAAATGCCGCTCAAGGCCGTGCGCAGCCAAATCTCTTCGGCTGTGAACCTGATCGTGCAGGCCTCGCGTTTGCAAGATGGCTCGCGCCGCATGACCTCGATCACCGAGATCACGGGCATGGAAGGCGACGTGATCTCCATGCAGGAAATCTTTCGCTACCAGCGCGTTGGGCTGACCCCGGAAAACAAGATCATCGGGCACTTTACCGCCACGGGCGTGCGCAGCCACTACGCCGAACGCTTCCGTATGTGGGGCTATGACCTGCCCGCATCGATCTATGAACCCATTGCCGCCGAATAAACCAAATCATGCGCCCCTGCGGCGCAGCGAAGGACCAAAAAAATGAGCGCAGAACCCATCATCTACGGCCTGATCTTTATCGGCGTGTTGGTCCTCGTCGAGGGACTGTATCTGGTCGCTTTTGGCAAATCGATCAGCCTTAACAGCCGCGTCAACCGCCGCCTTGAGATGCTGAACAAGTCCGGCGGACGCCGCGAAGAGGTGCTGGACCAACTGCGCAAGGAAATGCAGCAGCACATGGGCGCACGCTCGATCCCGCTGTATTCGCTGCTGGCGGACAAGGCGCAAAAGGCGGCAATCGCATTTACCCCCCAACAGCTGATGATGGTGATGGGCGGCCTGTCGGTTGTGGCCTTTGTGGGCCTGTCAGTGGGCACTGAAACGGACACGCCGGTGCGGATTCTGATGTCTGTCGGGATCGGCGTGGGTGCTGTCTATTTCTGGGTTTCGTCCAAGGCCAACAAACGCCTCGCGATGATCGAAGAACAGCTGCCCGATGCGGTTGAACTGATGGTGCGATCCTTGCGCGTCGGCCACCCGTTCAGCTCTGCGATCCAGATCGTGGCCAAAGAGGTGCAGGATCCGCTGGCTTCCGAATTCGGGGTAATCGCGGATGAATCAGCCGTTGGACGTGACGTGGGCGAGGCGCTCAAGGATATGTCCGAACGGCTCGACATGCAGGATTTGCGCTTTCTCGCGGTCGCCGTGACGATCCAGCAGCAATCAGGCGGTAACCTCGCCGAAATCCTCGCCGGTCTGGCCAAGGTGATCCGGGCCCGCTTCCGCCTATTCCGCCGGGTCAAGGCGATCACGGCCGAGGCCAAGTGGTCAGGCAAGTTCCTGTCCGCCTTCCCCCTTGTCGCGCTCGTCGTGATCAACATCGGCGATCCGCATTACTACGACGAAGTGCGCGACCACGCCTACTTCATCCCCGCCTGTTTCGTTGTGGGCATCTTTCTGGCCGTCAACCTGTTCGTCATGCGCATGCTGACCAACATCAAAGTTTAAGAGGAGACCGTCATGGACGCCCTGTTGCAACCCATCACAGACATTCTTGGCCCCCTCGGCCCCATCGTCATCGCTGGCGTACTTGGGGTGATGATGGTGGTTGTTGTCGTTATCATGATGATGCGCCAACCCGAAGATCCGCTGGCAAAACTCAAACGCACCTCCAAAGGGGGGGCACATACAATTGGCAAGGAAAAGCTGCGCCAGGGCGCTCACAACGAAAAGCTGGACCGCTTTTCCAAGTTCCTTGAACCCGAGGATCTGGCAGAACTGAGCAAACGCCAGTTGATGCTGCGCCAGGCGGGGTATCAGTCGCGTGATGCGGTGCGCATGTTCCACGCCGCGCAGTTTCTGCTGGGTGTGCTCGGCCTTGTGGCCGGTGTGGTCTACACCAACTTTGTGGTCGGCACGGACGAGATGACGACGCAGAAAATCATCATGTACACAGTCGGCCCCGGCGGCTTGGGTTACTACCTGCCGCAATACTGGGTGACGCGCCGTGTCGAAGAACGCAAAGAACAGATCACGCGCGGCTTTCCAGACAGCCTCGACATGCTGCTGGTCTGCGTCGAAGCCGGTCAATCGCTGGATCAGGCGATCACGCGGGTCGCCTCCGAGCTGCACGCCTCGTTTCCGGCACTTGCGGACGAATTTCAGGTCGTCAGCTACGAGATGAAGGCGGGCAAAGACAAGGTGACGGTCCTCAACGACATGGGCGAACGCTGCGGCGTGCAGGATGTTGCATCCTTTGTGACCGTGCTTGTGCAATCAGCCAGCTTTGGGACCTCGATCGCCGAGGCCCTGCGCGTCTATGCGGGCGAAATGCGCGACAAACGCGTGATGCGGGCCGAAGAAGCGGCCAACAAACTGCCCACCAAAATGACGTTGGCCACGATGATGCTGACGGTTCCGCCACTGCTGATCATCCTGGTGGGGCCATCGGTGCACGGGATCACGCAATTGGGCAACATGAGCGGCGGCAACTAGGCGTTCCGCCCTAGCGACACAGCCCCTCTTCATGCTATGGATCCGCATCGCGCAGCCACACCGGGTGTGCGATGCAGTCACATAAAAACGGTCGCAAAGACGGTGATGATTACAGGCATTCGGGCCCTGCCCGCCACCCTTTTGGCTTTCAGCCTTGCCGCCTGTTCCACAGGCGCCATCGACGTGTCCCAATCCGGGCCCTACGCCCCCGGCGTTGACCGACAGGGGCAGGCCGTGGACGGGGTCGAAGTCGGGCACCGGCTGATCGAAGCGGGGGAATTCGAACTGGCGATCAAGTCGTTCAACCGCGCGGCTCTGGCAGGCGGGTTTTCGGCGGAAATCCTGTCCGGGCTCGGCACCGCCAATCTGGGGCTCGGGCGGCTGGGTCAGGCGGAAACGCTGTTGCGGCGCGCCACCACCGAATACGATCCCTACCCCGAAGACCTGAACAATCTCGGCGTCGTGCTGATGGAACAGGGCCAAACTGGCGAGGCAATCCAGACTTTGCGCCGCGCCTTTGCCCTGGATGACGGAGAAAGCACACTCATCCGCGATAATTTGCGCTTGGCCCTCGCAAAATCTGAAAATTCTGCTAGCGTGGAGCCAGATGAGAACCAGTATAAACTGGTCCGCCGAGGCAGCAGTGATTTTCTAATTCGAACTGCTGGCTGATTTGAGGTGCCCCAAGGGGCAATAGAGATGCGACCGGGCAACCAAAAGCACGGCGTGAACGAGCAGGAAAAGGACGCAAACATGCGCCACCCGATTTTTTTGGCCGTCTCTCTGGCGGGCGTTGTGGCCTTGTCCGCATGCGAACAAAAATCCGCAGACGAAACGGTCGAACGCGCGTTCCAGGATGTGAACGTTGTCGATGAATCCAACCTCAATGACGTTATGCTGACCGTGGCCGACCCCAACGAGGCGGTCACCTATTTCCAGCGCACGGCCGCCGACAATCCCGACCGGATCGATGTGCAACGCGGGCTCGCGATGAGCCTGGTGCGCGCCAAACGCTATACCGAGGCCGTGCCGGCCTATGCCAAAGTGATCAAACTTGACGGCTCCACCAGCGACGACCGCGTCGATTACGCCGATGCGTTGCTGCGCTCGGGCGACTGGGCGCGGGCCGAACAGGAACTCGACAACGTGCCCCCCACGTTCGAGACGTTCAAACGGTACCGTCTTGAGGCGCTGATCGCCGACAGCAACAAGGAATGGAAAAAAGCCGACAGCTTTTACGAAACCGCCGTGGGGCTGACAACGCGCCCCTCCGGTGTGCTCAACAACTGGGGCTACTCCAAACTCACGCGCGGCGACTTCAAAGACGCCGAGCGGCTGTTTGTCGACGCCATCCGCCAGGACGGCAAGCTGTTTACAGCCAAAAACAACCTGATCCTGGCCCGCGGCGCACAGCGCAACTACCAACTGCCCGTCATCCCGATGGATCAGACAGAACGCGCACAACTGCTGCACACTCTTGGGCTGACGGCTGTGAAACAGGGTGACGTTGAAATCGGCAAAGGCCTGCTGCGCGACGCCATCGAAACGCATCCACAGCACTTTGAGGCCGCAGTGCGCTCGCTGCGCGCGCTCGAATCCAACGTCTCCAACGGCTGACGCGATGCCCCCTCTGCACCTTTCCGCACAGGCAGCGGCCTGGTTTTTGCCGTTCCTTGTGCCGATGTGCCTTTATGTTGCCTATACAGACCTTGCAGCGATGCGGATCAGCAATTGGACTGTGCTGCTGATGGCGGCCACCTTTGCGGTGCTGGGTGTGTTTCTGTTCCCGCTTGATCACTACCTGTGGCAACTGGCGCAGCTTGGCGTCGTGTTGGTGGTGGGTATGGTGTTGAACGCAGGCGGGGCCATGGGGGCGGGTGACGCCAAATTCCTGGCGGCGGCCGCGCCTTATGTGGCACTTGGCGATGCGTTCGTGGTGCTGACACTCTTTGCCACCGTGCTTTTGGCGGCCTACGGCACCCACAAACTGGCAAAAAACACACAACTCCACACCCTCGCGCCCGGCTGGGCCAGCTGGACGCAAAAGGCGCAGAAATTCCCGATGGGATTTGCGCTTGGGCCGACGCTTGCGATCTATCTCGGGATGGCGGCCGTGCACGGGTCTTGACCCGATTGGGCCATAATTTGGCCGAAAAACTGCGCTAGGTCAGACAAAAGACAAAGCAGCAGCAGGCCAAACCACATGAATATGCAAGTCTCTGACGTGATTGCACCCCCCGCGCCCAAGCGGATGCAAGACATGAAATTGCCCATTGTGATGATGCGCGACATCCTCCTCAAGACGATGTTCCGCAAGACGCTGGATATGGTCAGTGACCTGTCCGAGGCAATGTGCCTGCCGATCCCCGTTGTGCAGGAACTGATCGACATGTGCCGCGACCAGCGGCTGATGGAAGCGACCGGCACGCTCAACGCCAACAACGGCAACGAAATGGGCTACCAGCTGACCGACGGGGGCAAGGCGCGCGCGATGGACGCGCTGGCGCAGTCCGAATACTTCGGCGCAATGCCCGTCCCGCTCGAGGTTTACCGCGAACAGGTCAAACGCCAGTCGATCCGCAATATCATGGTGACGCGGGCGCAGCTGACCGGGGCCATGGGGCACCTGGTGCTGCCCGACGACCTGCTGGATCAGCTTGGGCCCGCCGTCTCTGCCGGACGCTCGATCCTGATGTACGGCCCGCCCGGCAACGGCAAATCGTCGATCTCCAACGGGATCCGCGACGCATTGGGGGACCAGGTGTTTGTGCCGCGCGCCATCGAATATGCGGGTCAGGTGATCACGGTCTATGACCCCATCGTGCACATCCTCGCCAAGGAGGAGGAACAAGACCCCAACTCCCTGCGCCGCCGCACGCCCTACGACAAACGCTATGTAAAATGCGAACGCCCCACAGTGATCACAGGCGGGGAACTCAGCCTCGACATGCTCGACCTGGTCTACAACCCCACCGCACGGACCTATCAGGCCCCGCTGCAGCTGAAATCCACCGGCGGCATCTTTATCGTGGACGACCTTGGGCGTCAGGCCGAACCGCCACAGGCGCTGGTGAACCGCTGGATTGTCCCGCTCGAGGAATCCAAAGACATCCTCGCCCTGCAATCGGGCGAAAAGTTCGAAGTGCCCTTTGACACGCTGGTGGTGTTTTCAACCAACTTC
>JBCCBC010000184.1:0-6010 GCA_039814435.1 Pseudomonadota bacterium | reverse complement strand
GCAGTGGGTGTGTGGCTGTGGGCCGAGATGGAAACTGCGGCTTACGCGATGTTTGTCACCATCAGCATGTCGTTCATGGGCGGCGCGATGACGATCCGCAAAGCGTTCTTTGACCCCCGCTCAGAGACGGTGGAAACGTGGCTGGCGTTTTTCGTGGCCTCTGCACTGGCGGCGGTCGCTGTTGGGCGCCTGGACTGGCTGCTGCTGGCCTATCCCTTGTATGTCATGACGTTGTCGGGGCTGATCCTGCTGGCCATCGCTGCTGGCCGGGTGCGCGGCCACGTCCACACGGACGACGATACCACGCCGGAGCGTCAACAGTTGACGATGTCGATCACGTCTCTTGAAAGGGCGGGTCTTGAACGGGCGGGTTCACCCAAGTCGTCGGTGCAAACGGGCAGCTGATCGCCCGCTCCACCATCTCGAGCCGGTCCTGACCGTAAAACGCATCCCCGCCCAGCACATAGGTGGGTGAGCCCATCACGTCCGCCTCTCGCGCGCGCTGCGCGTTTTCAGCATAGGCCCCTGCGACCCTGTCAGATCGGGCCGCAGCCAGCAACGCCACCGGATCATGGCCCAATGCGCCAGCAAGCGCCGACAGCGTGGCCACATCCGACAAATCCGCATCGTCGCGCCAATGCGCCGTCAGCACGGCGTGGGCCATTGCGTCCACCTGCGGGCCACGATCCCCAAGCGCCAGGATCATGCCACTGGCCAGCGCGTAATCCGCATCGTGATAGGTGGGGCGGAACGGGACCACGGGAACGTTTCGAAACTCCGCCCACCGCTCAATCTCGCGGCCAAAGAAATAGTCGACATGGGCCTGGGTCCGCGCACGAAATGGCAGACTGCCTTGCGCCTCGACCACGGGGGACAGGGGCATGGGGCGGTGGACCAGGGTCAGAGCGTTGTCAGCACAGATCTGCATCAACCGGGCAGAGCCAAGATAGGCAAAGGCCGAATGGGCCGAGTAATAATAGGTGAGATCCTGCATGATATGACGCTAGGGACAGGCAGCGGCGGGTGCAAAGAAAATCCACCCAAGCGTTGATCTGGTGGGGGCTGGGGTGCCACGATGGCAGCATGACAGTTGTTCGCCCTCACTGGCCGCTTGCCGCGATGCTGGCCGCCTGCGCTCTACCGCTGGGCCCGGCACCAGGTCACAGCGCTGTAGGGTGTTCTACGGACGCGATGCTGGTCTTTGATGGGTCGGCATCGATGGCCGAACTCAGCTTTGATCTGCAGCGCAAAACCCGGATCGTCGACGCACGCGCAGCGGTGCGGGACGCGATGCCCGACATTACGCAATTTCGCCGCGTCGGGTTGCTGACCTATGGACCAGGAAGCCAAGGGGCCTGCGACAACATCGACTTGCGCTTTGGCCCGCGTGACAATGCAAGTGCGGCGATCATTGCCGACATTGACGGGTTGGCGCCCAAAGGGCTGACGCCGCTGGCGGCCTCGGTGCGCGCAGCAAGCGAAGCGCTGCACTATGAAACGCAACCGGGGATCGTTGTGCTGGTGACAGACGGGAACGAAACCTGCGGCGGGCGACCGTGCGCCCTGGGGGCGGCGCTGGCCGACACGGCGGCGGACCTGACCGTACATGTGATCGGGTTCAAAGTGGTGGTGGACTTTTTCAGCTGGGACAACCCCGAGCAGCAGGATGTCGGGGCCGGCAACACGGTGGCCAAGTGTTTGGCGGACCGGACCGGGGGGCTTTATGTCTCGACCGAGACGGTGGACGAATTGGCCGACGCGTTGCGGGTGACATTGGGCTGCGCACTGATTGGGGGGCTGGGGCCCGAAACGCAAAACGCCCCGCGAACCCGCGAGGCGCTTTGAAGCTGTCGTAGGGTGGGCAATCTGCCCACCGCAGGCTTAGCCTTTTTCTTCGATGATCTCGACCATATGCGGGATCGAGTTGATCATGCCGCGCACCGAAGGGGTGTCTTCGAGTTCGCGGGTTTTGTGCATCTTGTTCAGACCCAGACCGATCAGTGTCGCGCGCTGTTTTTCAGGGCGACGGATGGGCGAGCCGATTTGTTTGACGACAATTGTTTTAGCCATGGGTCTCAGGCCTCCTCGGTTGCCGCTTCAGCAGCGGGGGCTTCGTCACGCTTGGGCAGAATGTCAGAGACTTTCTTGCCACGACGCTGGGCCACACCGCGGGGCGACTGCTCTTTGCGCAGGCCGTCCATTGTGGCGCGGATCATGTTGTAGGGGTTTTGCGAGCCGATGGACTTGGACACAACGTCCTTGACGCCCAGCATTTCGAAAACGGCACGCATTGGACCACCGGCGATGATCCCGGTCCCTTCTGGGGCTGTGCGCATCACGACTTTACCGGCGCCGTGGCGACCTTCCATGTCGTGGTGCAGGGTGCGGCCCTCACGAAGTTGCACGCGGATCATCTGGCGCTTGGCTTGCTCTGTGGCTTTGCGAATGGCCTCGGGGACCTCTTTCGCCTTGCCTTTGCCGAAACCAACGCGGCCCTTTTGGTCGCCAACAACGACAAGGGCTGCAAAGCCAAAGCGCTTACCACCCTTAACGGTCTTGGACACACGGTTGATGGCGACCAAGCGGTCTGCGAATTCGGGGGCCTCGTCGCGGTCGCGGCGGTTGCCCCGGCGGTTATTGTCACGTTCTGCCATGTGGCATTCCTTGTCTCAGGTGGCGTACTGCCAGTTTATCAATCGCAGTGGGCCAACCGGCCCCCCGATCATCGAGGCGCGTGCGCCTGCTTGGGGTGTAGGGTGGGCAATACTGCCCACCTTACGACTTAGATCTTCAGGCCACCTTCACGCGCGGCGTCGGCAACTGCCTTGACCTTGCCGTGAAAGAGGAAGCCGCCACGATCGAAATACGCTTCGGAGACGCCCGCTTTTTTCGCGCGCTCGGCGATGGCCGTGCCCACTTTGGTGGCCGCTTCGACGTTGTTCTTGCCCACAACGCCCAGATCCTTTTCCAGGGTCGAGGCTGCGGCCAAAGTCACGCCATTCACGTCGTCGATCAGCTGCACGCTGATGTTCTTGTTGCTGCGGTGCACGCTCAGCCGCGGGCGGCCCGCATTCACGCGGCGCAGTTTGTTCCGGACGCGCAGGCGGCGCTTGAGGAACAGGGTCCGTTTGCTGTTTGCCATCTGTCTGGTCCTTACTTCTTCTTGCCTTCCTTACGGAAGATAAATTCGCCTTTATAGCGGATGCCTTTGCCTTTGTAGGGCTCGGGCTTGCGCCACTCGCGGATGTTTGCAGCCACTTGGCCGACCGCCTGTTCATCGATACCTTCGATGATGATCTCGGTCTGCTTGGGGGCTGTGACGGTCACGCCGGCGGGTGGGGTGTAATCCACATCGTGGGACAGGCCGAGGTTCAGCTTGAGCGAGTTCCCCTGCATGGTGGCACGATAACCAACACCCTGGATTTCCAGCTCTTTCTTGAACCCGTCTGTCACACCGGTGACCAGGTTTGCGACCATGGTGCGGCTCATGCCCCACTGCTGGCGCGCGCGCTTGGACTTGCCGCGGGGCGTGATTGTGACGGTGTTGTCTTCGACCGCGAGGGTCACATCATCCGTTGCCTTGAACGAACGCGTGCCCTTGGGGCCTTTGACTTCGATCGTCTGACCAGAGACGGATGCGGACACACCCGAGGGCAGATCGACCGGTTTTTTACCAATACGAGACATCTGCGTGCTCCTTAGAAGATCGTGCAGAGCACTTCGCCGCCAACATTGGCCGCGCGTGCGTTTGCATCCGACATCACACCTTTGGAGGTGGAGACAATCGACACGCCCAGGCCCTGACGGACCGACGGGATGTCATTGACGCCCATGTACACGCGACGACCGGGTTTGGAGACCCGCTTCAGTTCGCGAATGACAGGTTCGCCTTCGTAATACTTGAGGCTGATTTCGATGGCGGGGTGGCCATCTTCGCCCGTGGTGGATTCAAAGCCACGAATGTAGCCTTCGTCCGCCAGCACTTCCAACACGCGCACACGCAGTTTCGACGCAGGGGTCAGAACCACGGATTTGCCGCGCATTTGGCTGTTGCGGATGCGGGTGAGCATATCTGCGATAGGATCGGTCATATCTCTCTCTCCCTTACCAGCTTGACTTGACCATGCCGGGGATCTGCCCGGCAGAGCCGAGATCCCGCAGCGCGATCCGGCTGATTTTCAGCTTGCGGTAATACGCATGCGGACGGCCGGTCAGTTGGCAACGATTGTGAAGACGCACGGCAGAGCTGTTGCGCGGCAGTTTTGCCAGCTTCAGCGAGGCGCGGAAACGCTCTTCCATCGGTTTGGTTTCGTCGCTGATGATTGCTTTGAGCTCAGCACGCTTGGCGGCGTACTTCTTCACCAGCTTTTCGCGCTTCACTTCGCGCGCGATCATGGATTTTTTAGCCATATCTAGTCTCTCCTGCGCTTACGAGTTGAAGGGCATGTTGAAGTGCTTCAGCAAGGCTTTTGCTTCGGCATCATTGTCGGCGGTCGTGGTGATCACGATGTCCATCCCCCAGGTCTCATCAACCTTGTCGAAATCGATCTCGGGGAACACGATGTGCTCTTTCATGCCCATGGCATAGTTGCCACGGCCATCAAAGGAGGTGCCGGGTACACCGCGGAAGTCACGGATACGGGGCATCGCGATGGTGATCAGACGGTCGAGGAATTCGTACATCCGGTCGCCGCGCAGCGTCACCTTGGCACCCAGCGGCATGTCTTCGCGGACGCGGAAACCAGCGATGGATTTCTTGGCCGTGGTGGTCAGGGCCTTCTGACCGGCGATGGCCGTCAGATCTTCCTGTGCCGATTTGGCTTTCTTGCTGTCACGGACGGCTTCGGCACCGCAGCCAATGTTCAGGACAACTTTGTCCAGACGCGGGATCTGCATGTCGTTCTTGTAGCCGAACTCTTCCTTCATGGCGGCGCGGATCGTGTCCACATATGCCGACTTGAGACGGGGGGTGTAGGTCGCAGTGTCGAGCATCAGATCACGTCCCCTGTTGTCTTGGCAAAGCGCACTTTCTTGTCGCCGTCCATTTTGAACCCGACGCGGGTGGCTTTGCCGTTCGCGTCCAGAAGCGCCATGTTGGACAGATCAACCGGCATCGCTTTGGGGATGCGGCCGCCTTGCTGTTCCTGGCTTTGACGGGTGGCGCGGATAGCGATGTTCACCCCATCCACAACGGCCTTGTTCGACTTGGGATCAATCGAGGAAATCGTGCCCTCTTTGCCCTTGTCCTTGCCGGCCAGCATGACGACCTTGTCGCCTTTTTTGAGTTTCGCAGCCATCAGAGCACCTCCGGAGCCAGCGAGATGATTTTCATGAAGTTCTTGCCGCGCAACTCACGCACAACGGGGCCAAAGATACGTGTACCTACGGGTTCGTTGTTGTTGTTGAGGATGACGGCCGCGTTGCGATCAAAACGGATGGCGGTGCCATCGTCGCGACGGACTTCCTTGGCGGTGCGCACGACGACGGCCTTGCGGACGTCCCCTTTCTTCACGCGACCGCGTGGGATGGCTTCCTTGACCGACACGACAATGACGTCGCCGACGGATGCGTATTTACGCTTGGAACCACCCAGGACCTTAATGCACTGAACTCGGCGCGCGCCAGAGTTGTCAGCAACATCCAGGTTGGTTTGCATCTGGATCATTTGGTTTCTCCCGACCTGTAGGGGGCGATGCGTGCCTGATCCCTAGGGTTTCGATTAATGCGGCAAATGCCGGGGGCGTTACGCCTCCAGCACTTCCCAGCGTTTTGTCTTCGACTTGGGGGCGCATTCGATAATCCGAACTGCGTCGCCCACTTTGAAGGCATTCTTTTCATCGTGCGCCCGGTACTTTTTGGACTTACGAATGGTTTTTTGCATAACCGGGTGTTTGAAGCGGCGCTCCACTTTCACAGTTACGGTTTGGGCATTGGCGTCAGAGGTCACAACACCTTGAAGAATACGTTTGGGCATCTTTAAGGTCTCCTTACTCTGCTGCCGCTTTGGCTT
>JBCCBC010000129.1:0-8223 GCA_039814435.1 Pseudomonadota bacterium | reverse complement strand
GCGACAGTGAGCGCGTTGTAGGTGTTGCAGGCAAAGGCAAACGCGCTGTCCGCCAGGGCAAAGATCATCCCCCCATGGCAAATCCCATGACCGTTCAACATGTCAGGACGGATCGGCATGGTGAGCGTTGCCGTTCCAGGAGCAATTGCGGTGATCTGCATGCCGAGTGCCTGGCTTGCGTTGTCTGTGGCCCACATGGCGTCGGCGCATCGCTGTGCACGATCTTGGGGTGTCATGGTTGTCTCATGTGTTTCTATTTTCAGAGATGTTGCACGTGTTTTGTAACACATACAAGCATTCGCAACAGACCCTCTTGAATTGTGCAGCACCACGCGCAACTGTCATGGCATGACGCTCCACACGCCTCCCCCCTCAAATTCGCACGAAATGCCCAGTCCGCAGGTAGCGTTTCATCGCACTGAACTTGCGGTGATCCTGTCGCTCTACGGTCGGATGGTGGCCGCGGGGGAGTGGCGCGATTACGGTATTTCCTGTTTGCGTGAAGTGGCGGTGTTTTCCGTGTTTCGCCGGACCGCTGAAAACCCGCTCTATCGGATTGAAAAACGTCCCAAGCTGCGTGGACGTCAGGGGATGTATGCGGTCATCGGGATTGACGGGCAGATCCTGCGCCGCGGCCATGACCTAAAGACGGTGCTGCGGGTGCTGGAACGCAAGCTGATCCGCGCCGTGGAGTGATCCAACGGGCCGCTGACGCGGGCGCTATCTATTTTTGCTGACGAGAGGGCTTTGCCCCCTCGAGCTCCCCCAGGATATTTTTTCGCCGAAAGAAGGGCTAGAGCCGTTTGTGTGATGTGACGTCGCCGCCGCCTGTGTCCTGAATGCGGGCAAGGGCAGGGCCAATGGGTTCTTCGACCACTGACATGTGAAATGCGTTGGCATGGATCATTGTCTCGGACCCGGTGATCAGGGCGACATGCCCTTTCCAGAACAGCAGATCGTTTTTGGTATACTCGGAATCCGCGTGCAGTGCGTCACCTGTTTCGTTTTCCTGTTGGTCGCTGTCACCGGGGCAGGTTTGTCCGGATCGCAGGAGGGCGATCTGGATCAGCCCGGAACAGTCGATACCTGCCCGTGTGTTTCCGCCCCAAAGATACGGTGTGCCCAAAAACATCCGCGCGGTGTCGGTAGGGTCGGCCACCGGCCCCGGATACATACCGAGTTGTGCCTTGGGGACGTGCCCGAGGTGGGTTTCGATGAAATCATCGCTTTGCGCGCGTGCGGTCAATACCGCACCATGGCTGAGCGCTGCCGTTTCCGGAGTTTTAATTGATGCGCGGCGATAGGCATGCGCACCGGGTGTTGTGACATAATGCGTTGCGTTTTGCATCGCTCCGACAGCGCGGGCGGGGACAAAGCCGATGTAGCCGTCTTGGTCTGCGCGCACATAGGCGTGGGTGTCATCCTCGCCAAGCACGGTGACGGCGGCCCCGCACAGCAATTGGCGATCCCGTGCGCCTGAGGGTGTGCGGCATAGATCGACATGCGGCCACAGGATCTGCCCTGCTCTGTCCACCCCCAGATAGTCGGGATTTGGCGTGGTCCTTGGATCGCTCATAGGTCCAAGGCGGCGGGCAGTGCTGCCAGCAGGGCGCGGGTGGCGGAACCGACCCCGCCTTTGGCCCGGGCGGGTGCGTCGCCGGGCTGCCACCCGTAGATATCAAAGTGCATGTAGGGTGTTTCAGTCACAAACCGGCGCAGAAACAATGCGGCGGTGATTGACCCGGCAAACCCGCCTTTTGGCGCGTTGTCGAGGTCGGCAATGCCGGGTTCGATCATCGATTCGTAGGGGTCGTGAAAGGGCATCCGCCACACCGGGTCCGCCTGGGATATCGCCGCAGCCTCAAGCGCGCCCGCAAGCGTCGGGTCGTCGGTATAGTACGGGGCCAGATCCGGGCCCACCGCGACCCGCGCGGCACCTGTGAGGGTGGCCATCGAGATGATCAGATCCGGCTTGTCCTCGTCTGCAAGGGCAAGTGCATCTGCCAGTACCAAGCGCCCTTCGGCGTCCGTGTTGTTGATTTCGACCGTCAACCCCTTGCGCGATGTCAGGATATCGCCGGGGCGGAACGCATTGCTGCTGACACTGTTTTCGACCGCCGGGATCAAAACCCGCAATTGAATCCCAAGGCCACTCGCCATGATCATATGCGCAAGCCCAAGGACCGCTGCGGCCCCGCCCATATCTTTTTTCATCAGCCCCATGGATGCCCCGGGCTTGAGATTCAGCCCCCCGGTGTCGAAACACACCCCTTTGCCCACAAGGGTCACGCGCGGGCCGGTTTCGCCCCACGACATGTCGATCAGCCGTGGCGCGCGGTCGGCAGCGCGGCCCACGGTGTGGATCATCGGAAAGTTGTCTGCCAGCAGGGCGTCACCCGTTGTAACGGTGATCCGGGCATCAAACGCCGTCGCCAGATCCCGGGCCGCCTGCTCGAGGTCGGGTGGGCCCATATCAGATGCCGGAGTGTTGATCAGCGTGCGGCTGAGTGCCTCGCCATTGGCGATGGCTTCGATCTGGTGTGCGTCCACGGCTGCGGGTGCGACCAGACTGGCGCGCATCGGCGCTTGATCCTTGTAACGATCAAAGCGGTAGCTTGCCAAAAGCCAGCCAAGCGCCTCGACGCTGAGCGTTTCGGGATCCAGTGTGGTGTGCAGCTCGTACACGCCGGCAGGCAGGCGCGCAGCCCCTGCCGCGATATGAAAACGCGCCCGTTTGCGGCTGTGCGGGGTGCCGTAGCCAATGGCGGCCAGGCCGATGCCGTCCGGCCCCGGATAGGTCAGCACCTGACCCAACGCACCTGTAAACCCTGTGGCCTTGGCCCAGACAGCGATGTCGTCGCTCTGATCTTTGAGCCACCCGGTTACGTCGCCTTCTGCCAACACATGCAAAGGGATGGCCACCGAAGTGGGTGCGGCGAAAGCAAGCGTCATATGGGGCACCTTTGGATTTGCGATACCGCCTAGCCTAGACGCTTTGCCCATCTCTGCAAGGGGCCGCTGTCGAGGTTAAATCCGGGGCTAGATCGTGACGTCCTGCAGATCCCAGATGGCGGTCAACGATCCTTCGCCTGCGCGCATCAGGCGACCAAGTGTGGCAGACAAGGCCACAGGGTCGCCGGTTTTTGCGCATCCGGCCACATCGCCCGCGACACGGGCCAGAACAGTCATGCCGATCTGGTCTGCAATTGCGATCAGGGATTTGCTGGACTTTTGCAAAGCCTCCAAATCGCCGGCCCGAAACTGACGATCACAATGCGCCATGCGCAGCGCCAATTCTTCCATCGCGCGGCACACGACATCTTCGGCATTGGTCGCATCCATCTGGGAATAGAGCGAATCCAGGCGGTCGTGATCGACCTGCACGGGTTCAACCAGCCGTATCTGCGTTACGTTATCCAAAGCACTCACCTCTTCTCACCCAATATCAATTTGCCCCCACGGCCCTGTAGTGATGTCACGGACCGGTTCCCAAATCGTTAGGGCGGATGCGCCTTTTCGCTCGAATTTGCCGACAATTCAGGTTAATCACCCCGCCTAACGACACATTGGGACAGGCCGAACCACGCTATGCACAGGGTCAAACCGCTACCGACATTTCTTCTGCAACGGTATCAAGGGTGGAAAGCCACGACATATACCGAGAACAGCGCGTGGTATCGCCGCCTCGCGACCGAAGGGCAGCGGCCCCGGGCCATGGTGATCTCGTGCTGTGACAGCCGTGTGCAGGTGACATCCATCTTTGGCGCGGACCAGGGCGAGTTCTTTATCCACCGCAATATCGCCAATCTGGTGCCGCCCTACGAGCCGGACGGGGATCACCACGGTACGTCAGCGGCCGTGGAATATGCGGTAAACGTGCTGCAAGTCGCCCATATCGTGGTGCTTGGGCACTCGCGCTGCGGTGGGGTGCAGGGGTGCATCGACATGTGCGAAGGGCACGCGCCCGAGCTTGAGGAAAAGACCAGCTTTGTCGGGCGGTGGATGGATATCCTGCGGCCCAAATACGAAGAGGTCGCCACGTTCACCGACGCCGATGCCAAATCCAAGCGGCTCGAACAGCTCGCGGTCGTGACGTCGATGGAAAACCTGATGACCTTCCCCTTTGTGGAAACGCGTGTGGATGAGGGCTCTCTCAGCATCCATGGCCTATGGACCGATATTGCCGAAGGCAGCATGAGCCAATTCGCGGGAAAATCGCAGGATTTCGTTCCAGTTTGACTTTACTTCGATAAGAAACTCATTAAATGAACAGATGTTCAATTTATGGGGCCGAACATGGACCAAATCCTTAGCCTTGCTGCCACGAACCTGTTGTCGCCTATCATCCTCAGCTTTGCACTGGGCGTTGCGGCGGCCCTTGCACGCTCCGATCTGAACATCCCCGAGGCTGTGGCCAAGGGCATGTCGATCTACCTGCTGTTCGCCATTGGGTTCAAAGGTGGGGTAAGTGTGGCGGACCACGGGCTCGACATGACGCTGGGTCTGTCGCTGCTGGCGGGGATTGTGTTGTCGGCCGTGCTGCCGCTGATCGCCTTTGCTTTGCTTCAGGTGATGGGGAACCTCAGCCGCCTTGATGCTGCGGCGGTGGCGGCGCATTACGGCTCGATCTCTATCGTGACATTCGTGGCCGGAACCTCGGTGCTGGACAGCAGCGGGATCGGGGCCGAAGGGTACATGGTCGCCGTCGCAGCCGCGATGGAGGCACCCGCGATCCTGTCCGCGCTATGGCTGATTTCGCGGGGGGGCGATGCGCGGCGGATGGACAATGACCTGATCCGTGAAATCATGCTCAACGGGTCGATCGTTCTGCTGGTGGGCAGCTTTGCCATCGGCTGGATCACCGGGGCCGAAGGGCTGGCCAAGATCGAAGCGTTCATCGTTTCGCCGTTCCAGGGGGTCTTGTGCCTGTTTCTGCTGGATATGGGGCTGGTGGCGGGCCGGGGCCTGCGCGGCGGGTCCGGGGTGCTGCGGCCCGGTGTGCTGGCCTTTGGGGTGCTGATGCCACTGATTGGGGCAACGCTTGGCCTTGGCACGGGGGTCCTTTTGGGGCTGAGCACCGGGGGCGTGGCACTGTTCATGGTGCTGTCGGCATCGGCAAGCTACATCGCGGTCCCAGCCGCCATGCGGGTCGCCCTGCCCGAGGCAAACCCATCCATATACCTCACCTTGTCTTTGGGGGTCACATTCCCCTTCAACCTGACCCTTGGCCTGCCAATCTATGTGGCCGTGGCCAGCGCCGTGACCGGAGGATAGCGCAATGCAAACCCATCAGGCCAAACGCGTGGCCATCATCATCGAACAAGTCATGCAAAGCCGACTGACCGACGCCATGGCGGACGCGGGCGTGACAGGCTGGACAATCCTGCCCGTGCTCGGAGGGTCAGGCGCATCCGGAGAATGGAGCCGCGAAGGCCAGGTGACGCGGGCCGGAGGCATGGTGCAGGTGGTGTGCGTCATCCGGCCAGACCGGCTGGATGCGTTTCTTGACGCAGCCTTTACCGTTGTGAACCGGCACATCGGCATCGTCTCGATCAGCGATTGCGAAGTGCTGCGCGCCGAACGGTTCTGAGCGAAAAAGGGCGGCGCCCGTCACCGGTGCACCGCCCTAACACTCATTACCCCACTCCACCTGTACGCTACGCACCTCAACGTTCGTTACTCAAAAGCGCACAGGTTTTTCTGCGTGGACCGGGTCTCGCATCGGCCCTGTTGGTCTGTCCTTATCGCTGTCGCGTGCACGCGACTGGGGTCCTGTATCTGGGACCGCACTGTCACCGCGAAACGTAAAGATTAGACAAATGCAGCGCGGCGATTTGCCAATGGCTGACCCAAGGGCCGCCGCCGCGGTTTGGCGCGCTTCTGCAGCGCCGGTCTGGCCAGGTCATCGACAAACAAACGTGCCAACTCCTGCCGTGTCATCTGCGGAACACTCCCTGCACCGCCGTCTTTGTCCTCGGTTGTGACACCACAGACCTTCTTCATAACCCAACTCATCATCCCACTCACCTCGCGTCTTGTTATCCAGCCCCCCGGCTGGTCCATCACAAGGCCCCCCGGCCGTTGCGATGTGACTGGTATGACAGGCGCTAATTACTAATTTCTTGCGGATTCTGGGCCAGTTTTCATAAATGGATTAACTGGTGAGAAAAGTGATACTTTACAGTTATTTAGATCGGAAAAAGACATAGGTAAAACTGTAAACAGCAGGCAGAATGGTCCCATACGCTTGTGGGCTCAACAGATTTGTTAACTGATGGGAAACCACAATCAGGCGTTTGCGCTAGCGCAGGATCATCCCTTCGGGCCAACGCAGCTCTGTTTCAACGGAAATCGATTGGCTTTCACCCGCTTGCAGGGCCAGATCCCATTCCAGAATGCCGCGTCGATCATCAATGGCCACCTCATCAGGGGCCGGGTTGGCCGTCCAGGTGATCACCAGGTCGTCCTGTTCGGAAAACGGGACCGAGTCGCGCAAAGAAACGTCCCAATCACGGTCGGTCAGGTTCTCAATGTCGATACGAACCTCTTCGCGTTGTTCATTGCTGCGGTTGATCAGCCCGCGGTCGCCCTCATTGCGGTCCAGTACCGTGCGCGTCAGGCGCAGGCCTTCGATCGGGCCAAAAAATATGTCGGCTTCGGCGTTTGGCGGCAGCGCATCCATGAATGTGGTGCCGACCAGTTGGTCGTTCACAAACAGAACTGCCTCGCCGGGCAGCAAAATATCCTGGCTCGTGTTTTCAAACACCACGAGGCGATAGGCCGTCGCATCCATTAGTGGAACCGCACGGGCCGTCATGGCGGCGTCAAAGGTCAGGGTATCCAGTGCAATCTCAACCTCTGCGCGCCCTGCGGGAACATCCACCAAACCGGGCAACGTGTAACTGACGCCAACACCGGAAAAGTCTGAACCGGCAAATTGACGGCCCATCTCCTCGACAATGATCGGCGCTTCGATGATGGGCTCGGCCAGTTGCGAATCCGCAGCCGCCCCCAATGTGCGCATGCGGGTGGGTGCAACAGGGGCCTGGGCCGGGTCCTCGATGCGCCGCCGCTGTGCCCGCAACCTGCCGGGGTTTGATCCTTCAAACGGGGACAGCGTCGACAGGGTCAGAGAAACATCGTTCCAATGCTCACCACTGCTCTGCGCAACCACTGCGCCGCGGTCGATGGTCAAAGTGTCATCATTGATAAGGGACAGGGCATAGATCGGCTCCCATTCCACGTCTGGCGTGACATAGCGGACGTCCAGGGTGGCGGGGCCTGCGGCGGCGGCCTCAACGTTCAGGGTCAACACCATGGGTGCGTCGTTGGGGGGCGTGGCGTCAACCAGGGCAGCCTCGGCCACGCGCAGTTCAAACACAAGGTCATCGCGGCCCCGGCGCAAGGCGCGGGCTTCGGCGTCTGCGGCGCGAATGGCGCCGCGCGCGGCTGTGCCGTCGCTCGCAATCAACTGGCCGATGGCGCGCAGGGTGTCGACGTTTGTGGCGGCATCCTCGGGCAAGGCAATGCCGTTCAGAAACTGGATCTGGTCCTGTGCTGCCTGCCCTTTGGCCAGGGCCAGGGCGATTTGATCATCCCGTTGGGCAAGGGCTTGGGTGGCTGCATCAACCCGGGCCTTGGCCTCTTGCCACGCGGGCGTGCGCGGGGCGCGGTAAAGGGTGCTGTCCAGATCGGACCACTGCCGGGACAGAATGGTCGCGCCGCTCAGTGCGATGTCTGTGGCTTCAATAACGATATCGGGGTCCATATCCGCGATGCGCAGGCTGTGCTGCCCTGCGGGTATGTCAAAAGAAACGGAGCGTGTGACCAACGCACCGCTCGCATAGGCGGTGACGGCAACGGGCGGAGCCGTAAGGGTGATGGTGTCGGCGAGACAGGTCAGAGGGCAAAACAGCAAAGCAAGAGCGGCAAAACGCATGAGAACACCATCAGTTGTGATTTCACGGTCACGGTGCATGGAATGCGCGGGTGATGAAAGGGGAATGATCCCGTCTGTTGCGCATAGCTGCAGCGGGGCGGACGACACGTCCGCCTTACAATTGTAAGGCGCAGCGTGCTGCGCCAGATCCTGCGGCGCAAATGTGCACCTGACAAAACGCAAAAAAGGCGGAGGAAACCTCCGCCTTACGCTCTCGCTTGGTGACGGCCTGGTACGGGGGCCGTTACGTCCGCCCCTCTTAGCCCTTTTTCAGAACCCGCTGG
>JBCCBC010000030.1:0-16048 GCA_039814435.1 Pseudomonadota bacterium | reverse complement strand
CGCTTTATGCGGCTGCCTGACGCGTGAACAGGCTGGTCATTACATATGACTTTTTGGGCCCCTTCACCGACCAGACCGTGCGAAACTGCGGCCAGTCGCCAAAGTCGTAGTCCACCAGGTAGGTGTCGGGCTCACAAAAGTGCACCGTGCGCCCTCCACCCGCTGGAACTTGGTGGAAAAACGCACCCCCCTCGAAATACACCGACAGATCCGCGCCCCAGATATAGCGACGCTCGGCCCGCATCGGCGTCGATCCGGGTATGCTCAATATGCCTGTCTCCACATAAGTCAGCGTATCTTCCTGCGGCGTCCACACCGCCTGCCCCTCAAACCGCGCGGGCGATCCAAAGCTTGGCACGATGTCGCGCGCGATCCCCCACGTGCCGGCAAAATCGGTCAATACACGATCAGTCGGCATACACCGCGTCCGTAATATCATCCCCCTCGCCCACAAACCGCACCCTGTCACCGCTGCGCGCCATGCCGTAGCAGGCCCACAGGTCGTTGGGCGGCCACTGACTGCAATACTGGTCGTTTTGTACCCGCCAATACCCCCAGCTTTCGCGTCCCTTGTGGATGTAGAGCGTGCGACCGGACCTGCGAAAATCCTGCGTCGTGTCGGGATAGGCCAGGGTGCGCCCGGTCAAGGCTTGCTCGATCTCTTTTCCTGTCATGGGCACCCAATCAGCGGCCGTTGCCGGGTTGACCAACAGGGGCAAAGCCGGGGCCAGCATCGCGACCAGTGCTATGGCAAAGCGTCTCATTCTTGGGGCCTTCATCTTGTCGTCACCTACCCCGCAGTCTAAGAGGCCCCTGTCAGTTTCGACAGTCACAAAAAGGTGCCCGCAATGATCCCACGCTATTCTCGCCCCGACATGGTTGCGATCTGGGACCCTGCCACCAAATTTCGCATCTGGTACGAGATCGAAGCGCATGCCTGTGACGCCATGGCTGATCTGGGTGTGATCCCGCGCGAAAACGCCGACGCGGTGTGGAAAGCCAAGGATGTCGACTTTGACGTGGCCCGCATTGACGAGATCGAGGCCGTGACGAAACACGACGTTATCGCCTTTCTCACCCATCTGGCCGAACATGTCGGCAGTGACGAGGCGCGGTTTGTCCATCAGGGGATGACGTCTTCCGACGTGCTGGATACCTGCTTTAACGTGCAGCTCACACGTGCAGCTGACATTCTGATCACCGACATTGAGGCATTGCTGGTGGCGCTGAAACGCCGCGCGATTGAGCACAAGACAACTGTACGCATTGGGCGCAGCCACGGCATTCACGCCGAGCCGACCACCATGGGCCTGACCTTTGCCCGCTTTTACGCCGAAATGGATCGCAACCTGTCCCGGATGCGGGATGCACGTGCCGAAATCGCGACCGGCGCGATCTCTGGCGCGGTCGGAACATTTGCCAATATTGATCCCGCGGTTGAAGAACACGTGTGCGACAAATTGGGCCTGGTGCCCGAACCGATCAGCACCCAGGTGATCCCGCGCGACCGGCACGCAGCGTTCTTTGCGATCCTCGGCGTTGTGGCGAGTTCAATTGAAAACATCGCCATTGAAATCCGCCACATGCAACGGACCGAAGTGCTGGAAGGGGCCGAGTTCTTTTCCATGGGGCAGAAAGGCTCCAGCGCGATGCCGCACAAAAAGAACCCCGTGCTGACCGAAAACCTGACCGGGCTGGCGCGGATGGTGCGCGCCGCTGTTATCCCCGCGATGGAAAACGTCGCGCTGTGGCACGAACGCGATATCAGCCATTCATCCGTTGAACGGATGATCGGGCCGGATTCGACGATCACCCTCGATTTCGCCTTGGCGCGGTTGACGAGTGTTGTCGACAAAATGCTGATCTTCCCCGAGAACATGCTGGAAAACATGAACAAATTTCCAGGCCTGATGATGAGCCAGCGCGTTTTGCTGGCCCTGACCCAAGCAGGGGTCAGCCGCGAGGACGCCTACACGATGGTGCAACGCAATGCGCTGAAAGTGTGGGAGCATCGCACCGATTTCAAAGACGAATTGCTCAGCGATCCTGACGTGGTTGCTGCACTCGGCGCTGAGGAGATCGAGGATAAGTTCGATCTGGACTATCACACCAAACATGTCGACACCATCTTTGCCCGGGTGTTTGGCGACGACTGACGAGGGCGGACGACACGTCCGCCTTACCACGGCGTAAGGCGCACCTTGATGCGCCGCGCCCCATCCGGTGGGACCCCGGCGCAGGACACCTGCACCTTACGATTGCAAGCGATAACGCATGCCACCTGTTTTGGCAGTAAGGCGCATCTTGATGCGCCACGGCACAAATTCATTTTGATGCGCGTCATGAATGCCCTAGTCTTTTGGCTACACGAAACAGTCAGGAGACGACAGATGACGACCAAGACACTCGCAGTGGCGCTGGCCCTCACCCTCGCCCCCACGCTCAGCCTCGCCATGGGGTGCAACTACGGCAAGCATGACCAACAGGCCATGTCCTGTGCGGCAGGCTCTACGTATGACGCAGATACCAACACCTGTGTCGCCACCACAGGCTGACCGATACCAACACGTTTTGCAGCGCCCTGGCGCGGTGCAAAACTTTTTTTCACCCAACCACCGAATAAAGCATGACCCGTCCGGGTTACCTCAGTGTCACAACCGAAACAAAGACAACCGGAGATCCGCCATGATGCGCACCCTTGTTCTGACCGCCGCTCTGACACTGAACTTTGCCCTGCCCCAGTCCGGCTCTGCCGCTGGCAGCAATGACAACGCCACGCCCAAGCCGACAGAAACCACCAAAAGCTGTTTTCAGGCCCGTCAATGGGACCCGGAGACCAAGAAATTCGTGCGCTTTTCCGAAGCCGTGAACGGCGTCTGGGATGCGAGCATCAAGAAATGCGTACGCCCCGACAAGACCTCGCACCTCGACAGCGACACGCTTTATAAAGCGATCCGCGAACTGGCCTATGCGGGGCGCTATAACGAAGCGATAACCGTACTTGACCAGATGCCGAACCAGCTGGACGACAAGGTTTTGACCTATCGCGGCTTTACCGCCCGCAAGCTGGGTGATCTGGAACTGGCGGACGTCTATTACGAACAGGCTATCGTGACCAATCCCGACAATATCCTGGCACGCTCTTACATGGGTCAGGGCAAAGTTGCCGCCGGTGACAAGGTTGCCGCCCTTACCCAACTGCGCGAAATCCAAGAACGCGGTGGTGCTGGCACATGGGCCGAAACCTCCCTGCGCTCGGCCATCGAAACGGGAACAACCTACAGCTACTGATCGCTGAATTCGGTTTTGGTTGAGGGTTTCTCAACCATTGCCTGCCAGAACGAAGACGAACAGTTTCGAGGCAGGCATGACCGATCTGATACCTATGTCCGCCGCCCCTGCTCCAGTGCAGATGGGCGGCAGCTCTCCTTTGCGGCCCACCACCCTCAGCCGCCGCGCCAAGGCGGCGATAGTTGTGCGTCTGCTGCTGAACGAGGGCGCGGATATCCCGCTCGAGGAATTGCCGGAGGAGTTGCAGGCCCACCTGACCAAGGCCATGGGAAACATGCGCGTCGTAGATCGCGACACGCTGCATGACGTGATCGGCGAATTCGCAGAAGAGGTTGAGCGCATTGGCCTCAGCTTTCCCGGCGGTATCGCAGGCGCATTGACCGCACTAGATGGCAAGATCAGTCCACAAACAGCTGCCCGCCTGCGCAAAGAGGCAGGCGTGCGCGAAGGGGGCGATCCCTGGGCCCGGATCAAGGATATGGGCCCCGATATCCTGCTTCCCGTGCTTGAGGAGGAAAGCGTCGAAATCGCTGCGGTGATGCTGTCGAAACTCCATGTAAGCAAAGCGGCCGAACTGCTGGGCAAGCTGCCTGGGCCACGCGCGCGCCAGATCACCTATGCCGTGTCAATGACCGGCGCCGTCACTCCTGATGCGGTGCAACGGATCGGTCTGTCGCTGGCCAGCCAGATGGATGCGCAGCCCGTGCGTGCCTTTACCGATGGGCCCGTGGAACGGGTGGGGGCGATTCTCAATTCCACAACATCGATGACGCGCGACGACATGCTGGCAGGTCTCGACGAAACGGACGAAGGATTTGCCAACGCCGTGCGCAAGGCGATCTTTACCTTTGCCAACATCCCGACCCGGATCGCACCGCGCGACGTGCCTCGAATCCTGCGCGATATCGATCAAGAGGTGCTCGTGACCGCCCTTGCCGGTGCCCCCGGCATGGACATGGAGGCGTGCGTCGAGTTTATCCTTGGCAACATGTCTGCGCGCCTTGCCGATCAAATCCGCGAAGAGGTTGGCGAGCGCGGCACGCCCAAGCCCAAAGACACGGACACCGCCATGGGCGAAGTGGTTGCCACAATCCGCACCATGGCTGCCTCGGGCGATCTGATGCTGATTTCTGAAGAAGAGGACGAAGACTAGGCGCGCGCGGCAAGATTCCGGTGCCTTTGAAACCGCGCCCGTCGTTGGCCGCGCATGCCCGATGATGTTGTCCACCACATACGGCGTTTTTCTGCCGCGACAGCCACCCGTTTTGAGTCTCGGCAATTGTTCAGGCGCATTCATCCGTCACACCCAACCCCACCCCCCTGATCAATGCACCAAGAGCGATTGCGCTCGACATCAACTCGGCGCGCGCCTAAGGCCAAGGACATGACCACATCCGCCTCTGTTCCGGCCCGCGCGATATTGCTCGTGATCGCGGCCATTTTTTGCTTTGGGATCATGGATGTCGCGGTCAAGGCTGTGTCGCCCCAAACCGGTACCATACCTGCACTTTGGGCGCGCTATGCGGGGCAAATGCTGATCGTGCTGATCCTCGTCGCCCCCCGGTTGCGCAGTGTCGCCCACAGCCAATACCCGAAATTGCAAATCGCGCGCTCATTGCTGCTGATGTTGGCCACTTTCTTTTTCTTTATGGCGCTCGGGCGTGTGGGCTTGGCGCAGGCAACGGCTGTCATGTCGCTCAACCCTGTGCTGATCACGCTGGGCGGCGCGCTGTTTCTGGGCGAGGCGCTTGGCCCGCGCCGGATCGGGGCAATTCTTGTGGCTCTGGTCGGGGCGCTGATCGTGATCCGGCCGGGAAGCGAGGTTTTTCAACCCGCAGCCTTGTTGCCGCTGATCGCTGCGTTCTGCTTTGCCAGTTACACGCTGATCACCCGACGGGTGGGGCCGGACGAAGATGTGTGGACCTCGCTCTTTTACACAGGGCTTGTGGGCTCCGTGATCCTCAGCGCGATTGTGCCCTTTCACATGCCACGACTCGACGGGCACGCCGTTGCGCTGCTGTTGCTTATCGGCGGGGCGGGCACCCTTGGTCAATTGATGCTGATCCGGGCGCTGTCCATGGCAGAGGCAGGGTTGCTGGCCCCGTTCAACTATGTCGGGCTGATCTTTGCGGTGATCTGGGGATTGATCCTGTTTGGCGAGGTGCCGGACGGCTGGACCGTCTTCGGCGCGCTTGTGATCGCCGGGGCGGGGATTTATGTCTGGCATCGAGAAACGCGCCAGCACTAAGGCGCACCAGCACAGGCCTGCCCCTGCCCCATGCGACATGACCCCGACACCATGCCCACCTCGACCAAGCTTGGGTATTTCGCGACAAACCTTGTGGCGCGGGCGTGCATTGGTGCGGCCCTTGCGCTGCCGTTCCGGGCGCGGGTGCCGTTTATGGGATGGGTGTTCAACCGGCTGATCGGCCCGCTGACGGGAACGTTGCGCCGGGCCGAAGCGCATGTGGCGCTGATCCTGCCGCACCTGCCCCACGCCGAACATCACCGGATTGCGCGCGCAAGCCTCGACAATGCGGGGCGCACGCTGATCGAAAATTATTCCACCAAGGCGCTGCTCGCACAGCAAGACGGCGCGCACATCGAAGGTGGCGGGCTAGCGGCCCTGGACACGGCCGCGCAAAACGGCCAGCCGGTCATCCTCGTCACCGGACATTTCGGCAATTACGAAGCGTTGCGCGCAGCCCTTGTGGCACGGGGCTATGCGGTCGGCGGGCTTTACCGCGATATGTCGAACCCCTATTTCAACGCCCACTACGTGCGCACGATGCAGGCCTTTGGCGGGCCCGTCTTTGCCCAAGGGCGCAAAGGGACCGCCGGTTTTGTGCGCCACCTCAAGGCCGGCGGGCAGCTTGTCCTGCTGTTTGATCAACACGTCTATAACGCGCCGGTGTTCGATTTTCTGGGCAAGCCTGCGCGCACGGCCACATCGGCGGCAGAACTGGCGCTGCGCTATAACGCGCTGTTGATCCCGTTTTACGGAATCCGACAAGCCGACGGTGCAAGCTTTCGATGCGTGATGGAGGATCCGATTGCGCACACCGATGTCGACACCATGACGCAAGCGATGAATGACAGCATCAGCGCACAGATCCGCGCGCATCCCGAACAGTGGTTATGGGTGGCCCGGCGCTGGCGCCCCGACGAAGTCTATCACCCGCCCGGTGCCGTCAGCGCAGCTGCGCCGCCGCCAGAATAGCGCCGTGGCGTCCTTCCTGGATCATCACGACCACCGGAATGTCGCCTTCGGCTTGCGCCTCCAGGTTCAGATCGGTCACGCCGTCCCACTCTTGTAGAATTTTCCATTCCTGGGTGACGTTGGCATATGAAATCGTGTGCCCTGCGTTCTCGCCGCGTGTGATCTTGGCCGTGCGCTCAGGCTGGTAGCGCACCATATGCACCAGCAACGGACCCGTGCTGCGCGCTGCTGTGGCCGAAATGGTGATCGTGTCGCCGGCGCGGCTCACATCCAACGCCACCGGCACAGGTTTGGCCGCATGATCGGCAATCGCCTTTGACAATTCCATAGGCCGGGCCCCGACAATGTCCGTCGTCCCGTTGATGATCATCTGCGGCGTGTAAATCGACCGCCGGTTGCCCTCGATCGCATAGCCCCGTTGGCGATTGGCATAGTTTGGATCGGCAAACTCGTCTTTCCAGCCGATGTAGTCCCAGTAATCCACATGCAGCGCCAGCGCGATCACATCGTCACGCCCCGCCAACTCGTGCAACAGCTTGTCCGCGGGCGGGCACGACGAACAGCCCTGCGACGTGAACAATTCCACCACGACCGGGGATTGGGCCGCAACCGGCGCAGTCAAAGAGGCAAAGGCCGCAAAGGCCAACGGAATCAGGTGTTTCATCAAAAGCGCAATCTGTTGTGAGCCAAGCCGTTCTGGGGCAAAGTGTTTGGGTGCTGACAACACTTATGCAAGCGCGAAGCAAAGCGCCAATCAAGGTTTGTTGAGCGTATGTGTCAGGGCGATCACGGGATTGCGTTCGCAAACTGTACACAATGGTATACAAAATCGTCGCAGGCACCCCAAATGCGGTTGATTGAAGGATCATGTTGGGGCATGACGCAGGCAAATGCAGCTGCCCCATCCGTCCCAGGAAAGGAAACCTACATGCCCATCACAGTTGGTCAGGACACCGCCAAAACCCGCAAAACGCTGACCGTTGGCGATCAGTCCATCGCATATTACTCAATTCCCGCCGCGACTGAGGCTGGCTTGGGTGATTTCTCAAACCTGCCCGCGGCACTCAAAGTGGTGCTGGAAAACATGCTCCGGTTTGAAGACGGCAAAACCGTCAGCGTCGACGACATCAAGGCCTTTGCCGAATGGGGCGAAAAGGGCGGCAAGAACCCGCGCGAGATCGCCTACCGTCCGGCCCGCGTGCTGATGCAGGACTTTACCGGTGTTCCGGCCGTGGTGGATCTGGCGGCCATGCGTGACGGTCTCGTCTCGCTTGGGGGCGATCCGGAAAAGATCAATCCACTGAACCCCGTCGATCTGGTCATCGACCACTCCGTGATGATTGACGAATTCGGCAACCCGCGCGCCTTCCAGATGAATGTGGACCGCGAATACGAGCGCAACATGGAACGCTACACGTTCCTGAAATGGGGCCAGTCCGCGTTTAACAACTTTCGCGTCGTGCCCCCCGGCACCGGCATCTGCCACCAGGTGAACCTGGAATACCTGTCCCAAACCGTGTGGACAGACGCCGACCAGAACGGCGAACAGGTCGCATATCCCGACACGCTTGTCGGCACCGACAGCCACACAACCATGGTCAACGGCGCAGCCGTCCTCGGCTGGGGTGTCGGCGGGATCGAGGCTGAGGCCGCCATGCTGGGTCAGCCGATTTCGATGCTGATCCCCGAAGTGATCGGGTTCGAGCTGACCGGTTCCATGGTCGAGGGCACAACCGGCACTGACCTTGTTTTGAAAGTGGTCGAGATGCTGCGCGCCAAAGGTGTGGTGTCCAAATTCGTGGAATTCTATGGCGAAGGGCTGAACCGCCTGCCGCTGGCAGACCGCGCTACAATCGCCAACATGGCCCCTGAATACGGGGCGACCTGCGGCTTCTTCCCCATCGACGATGAAACCCTGCGCTACCTGCGCAACACCGGCCGGGACGAGGACCGCATCGCGCTGGTCGAAGCCTATGCACGCGAAAACGGCTTCTGGCGCGGCGATGACTACGCTCCGATTTATACCGACACGCTGCATCTGGACATGGGCACAATTGTACCCGCTATCTCCGGGCCAAAACGCCCGCAGGACTATGTTGCGCTGACGGATGGCCAGTCCGCCTTCCGTAAAGAAATGGAAGAGACGTTCAAGCGCCCCATGGGCAAGGAAATCCCCGTCGAAGGCGAGGATTACACCATGGAAAGCGGCAAGGTCGTGATCGCTTCGATCACATCCTGCACAAACACGTCGAACCCCTATGTGATGATCGGCGCAGGGCTTGTGGCGCGCAAAGCACGCGCATTGGGTCTGGACCGCAAACCGTGGGTCAAAACCTCGCTCGCACCAGGCAGCCAGGTCGTGTCCGCATATCTTGAAGCGGCCGAACTGCAAGAGGATCTGGATGCCGTCGGCTTCAACCTCGTGGGCTACGGCTGCACGACCTGCATCGGCAACTCCGGTCCTATCCAAGCGGAACTGAGCAAAGCCATCGCCGACGGCGATCTGGTCGCAACCTCGGTGCTGTCCGGGAACCGCAACTTCGAGGGACGGATCAGCCCGGACGTGCGCGCCAACTACCTCGCCTCGCCCCCCCTCGTGGTGGCCTACGCGCTGGCAGGAACGCTTGACATCAATCTGGCCACAGACGTGATCGGGCAGGACAAAGACGGCAATGACGTCTACCTCAAAGACATCTGGCCAACCTCGCAAGAAGTGGCAGAACTGGTCGAGGCAACGGTGACCCGCGAAGCGTTTCAGACCAAATATGCGGACGTCTTCAAAGGCGATGAAAAGTGGCAAGAGGTCGAAACGACAGACCAGAAAACCTATGACTGGCCACCGACCTCGACTTATGTGCAAAACCCACCCTACTTCCAGGGCATGTCGCCTGAGCCGGGGGTGATCACCAACCTCGAAAACGCTAAAGTTCTGGCGATCCTCGGCGACATGATCACAACCGACCACATCTCGCCTGCAGGTTCGTTCAAGGAAAGCACCCCAGCCGGTCGCTACCTCACTGAACGGCAGGTCGCTCCGCGCGAATTCAACTCCTACGGATCGCGCCGCGGCAACCACGAGATCATGATGCGCGGCACCTTCGCTAACATCCGCATCAAGAACGAGATGCTGGACGGAGTCGAAGGCGGCTACACAAAAGGACCCGATGGGGATCAAACCTCGATCTTTGATGCCGCGATGGAGCATCAGGAAAACGGTACGCCGCTGGTGATTTTTGGAGGCGAACAATACGGTGCCGGATCCTCGCGCGACTGGGCAGCCAAGGGCACCGCTCTCCTCGGGGTCAAAGCGGTCATTGCAGAATCCTTCGAACGCATCCACCGCTCCAACCTCGTGGGCATGGGCGTCATCCCGTTCGAATTTACGGGCGGTGAAACGCGCAAGAAATTGGGACTGACGGGCGAAGAAACCGTATCGATTTCCGGGCTCGACACAATCCAACCGTTGCAAGAGGTGCCCTGCACCATCACGATGGCAGACGGAACCACGAAAGAGATCATGCTGAAATGCCGGATCGATACCGCGATTGAGATTGAGTACATCGAACATGGCGGCGTGCTGCATTACGTGCTGCGCAACCTTGCCTCAGCAGCTTAAATCAAGCTCAACACACGCAAAGAGCCCCGGCATCGTGTCCGGGGCTTTTTCACGTTCATTGTTCTTGAAATATGCAAACCCAACGCTCGCAGCATGGACAGATTTTGCATATTTATTGGAACAATGAAGACAGGGTGCCAATCAAAATGAAGCGCGCCGCAAGGCGCTCAATTTGAGAGCGCTTTTTCCAGTTGGGGCAGAAATCGCTGTTCGTAATCCGATCCCACCAGAGGACCGATATATCGAAATAGGACGGTGCCATCGCCGTCCACAATAAACGTCTCGGGCGGGGCCGTGACACCCCAATCGATGGCCGAGCGCCCCTGAGGGTCAAAGGCCACGTTTTGAAACGGGTTGCCGTCGTCGTCCAGATACTGCGCGGCTGGCCCCTCAGTATCCCGGAAATTTACGCCTACAATTGGAATTCCGTCGGCGGCCATCTCCAGCAGCTTTGGGTGCTCTGCCCGGCATGGTGGGCACCACGAAGCCCAGAAGTTGACCAGCACCACCTCCCCTTGCCCCAGCGTATCTGCGCCCACACCGGGAAAATCCGCCAGCGTGTCGGGCGTCAACGGCGGCGCAGCCGCGCCAATGCGCGTAGAGGGCAACTCGTTCGGGTTGTCACGAAACATGCCGACCGCAGCCATGGCCACAAAGGCACCAAAGATCCCAATCGGGGCCAGCATAAGCAAAGGAACCCTAGCCATCGCGCCCAGCCTTGTCTTCGACCTGCTGCATCTCGGCGCGCACTTTGCGTCCCCGCCAAAGCGATACCGCGACGACCGCCACAAGCAACGTAATCGACACCGCATAAGCCGACAGCACCGCGTCCGCGTATTTCCCAAGATCAGGCAAGGCGACGCTCCCGCTTGATCAACGCAGCCGTACGGCGCACCCTGATCTCTGTTCCCGTCCGGTACAGAACAAGCGCCAGAAACAGCAGGACAAAACCTGCGATGCACACCAGCAAGGGCTGGTAAAACACATCCGCCACGTTCTCTTCCTTGTCGAGCGACAACGACGCACCTTGATGCAGTCCCTGGTTCCAGAAATTCACCGCATACCGGCTTAGCACGGCGAACACAGTGCCAACCAAACAGAGGATCGCCGTCAAATCAGCACCAGTGTCTGGATCCTCAATCGCTTCCCACAAGGCGATATAGCCAAGATAGAACAAGAACAGGATCAGGAACGAGGTCAGGCGCGGATCCCACGCCCACCACGTGCCCCACATCGGTTGGCCCCAAATCGCACCGGTAAACAAGGCAATCAGCGTCATCACGACCCCCACAGGTGCCGCCGCACGGGCAGCCAAGGCCGAAACATGATGGCGCCGAACAATCCAGATCAGCGAGGCGACCAGCATCATGAACCATGCATTAATCGCCATCAGCGCGGCGGGCACATGCAGATAAATGATCTTGACAGTGGACCCCTGCCGGAAATCATCCGGGGTAAAGAAAAACCCCCACACCAGACCCACTACAAGGCACAGCGCCGCAAGGCCCCAAAGCCACGGCAACATCCGTTCGCTCAGGCCAAGAAATTTGACGGGGTTTGCATATTCCCAAAGTGACATGTCGTCCTCATATCCGCGCGCGAAACAGCCCGCAATCCACATCAACGTTATCTCAGGTTCACACGCAATACGAGGGCGGCGGCAAACGGCATGGTGGCCAAAACCCCAGCGGTGATCCCCGCCAAAAACAAAAGCGGCGTGGCCGAATCCAACCCTTCGGCTGCACGGCGCGCTGCCTCGGCGCCAAAGATAAGCGTCGGGACATAAAGTGGCAGCACCAGCAACGACAACAACAACCCGCCCCGCTTGATCCCAACCGTCAACGCCGCCCCAAATACCCCGATCATCGACAGTGCCGGCGTGCCCAACGCAAGGCTCAGAACCAGCGCGCCGTACCCCTGCGCAGGCACATTCAGCAACACGCCAAAAAGTGGGGCCGCCAGCACCAAAGGCAAGCCAGTCGTGATCCAATGCGCCGCCGCCTTGACCGCCAAAACGCCCTCGAGTGGCAAAGGTGCCGTGGCCAACACATCCAACGCGCCGTCTTCCCAATCCACGGCCAACAACCGGTCAAGGGACAACAAACACGCCAACAATGCCCCCAGCCACAAAACACCGGGCGCGATGCGGGTAAGCAACCCGGTTTGCGGCCCAACGCTGAACGGGACCAGCACCACAACGATCAGAAAAAACGCAAGGCCCAGACCAAAGCCACCCCCGGCGCGCAAGGCAAGCCGCAAGTCACGGATCAACAGCGCCCTCACAAAAACGCCTCGTCGCTCGATGCGATGGCCCCTGCACGGGCACGGTACGGGGTGACATCAAGCACTCGGGCCTCAAGCCCCAAATCGATATGCGTGGCAACAAGGGCAGCACCACCCGCCTCCAAGTGCGCGCGCACAGCCGTTGCAAACAGAGCGACGGATGCCGCGTCCAGCGACACAGTCGGCTCATCCAGCAACCAAACCGGGCTCCCCGTCACCATCAGTCGGGCCAAGCCCAGGCGGCGCTTTTGCCCGGCCGACAATTGGCCCGCCCGACGCGCGCGCAACCCGTCCAGATCAAAGGCACCAAGCGCGGCCTCGATCCCGGACTGACCAAAGACCGCAGCCCAGAATTCAAGGTTTTCTGCCACGCTCAAGGCCGCTTTCAACCCGTCCGCATGGGCACCATAGGCCACGCGATCCTCAGCACCCAAAACCATGCCAGCCATCGGCTCTTGCAGACCAGCGATGCAGCGCAACAGCGTGGTCTTGCCCGACCCGTTGGGCCCGCGCAGCACCAGCGCCTCGCCCGCGGCCACGGCAAATGAAAGGCCCGCCAAGACCGGCACCCCACCGCGGCCCACCGCCAGATCCGTGACACTCAATTCCATGCCCACAGACCTAACCCATTGCGCAAGCCCACAAAAGCCCACCCCACTCTTCTGAGTTCCAAAATCCTTGGGAGCGATACGCCAGCATAGGGGCAGACAGCCCCTCTGCCGCCTCAGACAGGCAAAACCGCCAGCGCAATGCGGCGCCCTTCGCTCAGCAAAACGTTATATGTGCGCGCTGCCGAGGGTGATGACATCACCTCTAACCCCAGGCCCGCCTCTTCCAACGCCGCACGCAAGCCTGCCGGGGCGTGCGCAATCTCTGCACCTGTCCCCAGAAACAGAACATCGACATGGCCCGCGAGGGCCAGCAAGGCAGGCTGATCGCTGTATCCAGCCCAAGGGCCGGTGCCAAGCGGCCCGGTCAGGGCGGCCCCTTCAATCACCTCTCCGCCGATGCGGAAAAAACCGGGGCCATAGCCCTCGACCGGTTTGGCATCCGTATAGGTAATCTCGTTCAGGCGCATATCGCTACTCCCACACTGGCAGACCCAAAATCGCCGAGGCCGCGATCACAACATAGGCCACAGCCCGAAAAAGTCGCTCTGCCCCGGGGTCAAACAGACGGGCCCCGATCACATTGGCAATCATATAGATCGGCACACACATCAGGCCCATCACGATCGCGGGCGGATCAATCAAATCAAAAGTGACAAAGACGGCCACCATCAGCACGTCGATGCCAAGCAAATACATCAGGAAATTGGCGCGGATCACAGCAATGGGGCGCGCGCTCGCCATATACAGCATGATCACAGGCGGGCCTGGCAAGCCGGATATGCCGCCCAGAAATCCGCCCACCGTGCCAACGCCAAAAATTCCGCGCGCACCCAAACTGCCGCTATAACGCCAGCCGGTCATGACCAGCACAAGCAGCACCAGAACAACAACCGACACTGACCAGCCAAAGACCGCAGGATCCAGATGCGACAGCGCCCATAGCCCAAGGGGCAGACCAATGGCGGCCCCGACCAACATCCGCAATGTCTCGCCCGGGGTGCCGTCGCGCAAGGCGGCGCGCAAGTTGGGCAATGGCCCCCACAATTCAACAACAGTCAGAAACGCAAGGGCGGCAAACGGATCCAGCACCGAACTGGCCGCAGGCATGATGATCATGGCCGAACCAAACCCGGTGAACCCGCGCACAAGTCCAGCCGCAACAATCGCCCCTACCAACCACCACAGCCCCGGCATCGCCAGGGCGGCAGAAACCAGATCAGGCATCGATGTTGGCGTATTGGTTGCCCACGTTCGGGTCCTGTTTGTCCCAGTTGCGCTTGACGCCCAACCACAACAAGATTGTCGAGGCGACAAATACCGAACTGTACGTCCCCACAATCACACCCCAGATCATCGCAAACACGAACCCACGGATCACGTCACCGCCCAGCACATACAGCGAAATCAGCGCCAGCAGCGTGGTCACAGACGTCATCACCGTCCGGCTCAGCGTCTCGTTGATCGAGATGTTGAGCACCTCGTTCAAGGGCTTCTTCTTGTACTTGCGCAGGTTTTCACGGACCCGGTCAAACACAACCACCGTGTCGTTCAGCGAATAGCCCACGATTGTGAGAAGGGCCGCGATGATGGCCAGATCAAACTTGATCTGAAGCTCTGAAAACACGCCGATGGTCAGGATCACGTCATGCACCAACGCGGCCACGGCCCCCAAGGCGAACTGCCACTCGAACCGCAGCCAGATGTAAACAAGCACCGCCGCGATGGCCAAAACCACAGCAATGGCGGCCGTCTGGATCAACTCGCCCGACACTTTCGGACCCACCGATTCGACCGAGACAAACTTGATATCCGGCACCGCTTCAGACAACGCACTCTGCACCAATCGAATGGTTTCCGGCGTCACGGCCTCTTGACCGTCCTGCGCCTGAATACGGATCATCGCCACGTTCTGATCAACGTCAAAAGTCGGATCAAACACTTCTGTAATCGAAATGTCGCCCAGCCCAAGCACGGCCAGCGCATCGCGGTAGACGGCCACATCTACGGGTTGCGCACTTTCGGTCCGCACTGTCGTGCCACCCCGGAAATCGATGCCAAAGTTCAGCCCCTGAATGGCAAAGGACGCAAAGCCGACCACCATCATCAGTGCCGAAATGCCCAGCCACACCTTCCAGCGGGAAAAGAAATCAAAGGCTGTATTCTGTCTGACCAGCTTCAGTCGCATCTTACACCTCGATCGTTTTTGGGCGACGGCGTTCAAACCAGATCACCACCAGCAGACGCGTCACAAAAATGGCCGTAAACACCGACGTCATGATGCCCAGACCCAGCGTGATGGCAAAGCCGCGCACCGGACCAGACCCCATGGCAAACAGGATCACAGCCGTAATGAACGTCGTGATGTTGGCATCCAGAATGGCGCTCAGCGCCTTTTCATAGCCCAGCTCGATTGCCCGCGCGGGCCCGCGCGCACTCTTTAGCTCTTCGCGGATCCGCTCGAAAATGAGCACATTGGCGTCAACCGCCATCCCCACCGTCAACACGATCCCCGCAATACCCGGCAGGGTAAGCGTGGCCCCGATCAGCGACAACAGGCCAAAAATCAGCCCGATGTTGATGATCAGCGCAATGTTGGCAAAGAACCCGAATAAACCGTAGCTGAGGAACATGAACACCAGCACCGCCGCAAAGGCGATTGTGGTGGCCACCTTGCCTGCATCAATGCTGTCTTGCCCCAACTCGGGGCCAATGGTGCGCTCTTCAAGGAATGTCAATTCCGCAGGCAAGGCCCCGGCGCGCAGCAACACCGAAAGATTCGTGCTTTCTTCAACATTGAAGTTCCCGGTGATGATCCCCGATCCGCCCGGGATGTGGCTTTGGATGACGGGGGCGCTAACCACTTCATCGTCCAGCACAATAGCAAAGGGCGAACCGATGTTGTCCGCCGTGTAGTCGCCAAAGCGGCGCGCACCGGACGTGTTGAACCGGAACGACACCGCAGGGTTGCCGTTTTGATCAAACGAAGGCTGGGCGTCGACCAAATCTTCGCCCGTGACTACAGGCGCG
>JBCCBC010000217.1:0-4399 GCA_039814435.1 Pseudomonadota bacterium | reverse complement strand
ACTTTTGTGAGCCCGACACCTACCTGGTGGACTACGACTTTGGCGACTGGCCGCAGTTTCGCACGGTCTGGTCGGTGAAGGGGCCCAAAAAGTCATATGTAATGACCAGCCTGTTCACGCGTCAGGCAGCCGCATAAAGCGGCCCGCGTTGCGGCAAAACACAGGTGGTGCATCCAGTCGGAAAAGCGTTGCCAAAAGCCGGGCGCACCCGCCTGGATCGGGGCAGGTGGTGCAAGCCTTGATCATCGCGGGCACAGTACTCTGTGGCAAAGCCTCTTGGGCGTTGGAGGCCGGCGTCTTGCCAAGCCGTTGCATGACGGCTGCAACGCGCGCGGCGCACGCGTGAGATTGAGACGGGTTCTGCATGCGGTGATCCTTTGATCATGTATTCGGTTTCTTCATCGCACGGATCTGCGGCACCCGCCTTGATCTGGCGCAATTGCCTTTGCGCTTGCAGAAAGATCGCTGCGTTGGCACAAGTCGGAAACTTCTTTAGACCGGGTAGGTGATCAACATGGAAACAACGTGGAATAACAGAGTGCTGAGCGATGTTCTTGGCGCAAACGATGGTGCGGCGCTGCGGGTCAAGCAAGCCTTGCTGGTGGTGGTGGGCATTGTTGTTCTTGCTGCTGCAGCAAAGATCAAAGTGCCGATGTGGCCGGTTCCGATCACCATGGGCACGTTTGCAGTGCTGACCATTGGTGCCGCCTATGGCGCGCGCTTGGGTCTGGTTACGATCCTTGGCTACATGATCATCGGCGCGCTTGGCTTTGACGTGTTTGCAGGGTCATCTGCTGAAAAATTCGGGCTGACCTACATGATGGGTGGCACGGGCGGTTATCTGGTGGGTTACGTGCTTGCCACATTGGCGCTGGGTGCACTGGCGCAACGCGGTTGGGACCGGTCGGTACTGTGGATGGCACTTGCGATGCTCATCGGTACGGTGCTGATTTACGTGCCGGGTCTGGCGTGGTTGGGTCAGCTCTATGGCTGGGACAAACCCATTTTGGCATGGGGCCTGACGCCGTTTCTGATCGGTGATGCGATCAAACTGGCTTTGGCGGCGCTGGTGTTGCCAGCGGCCTGGACGCTGGTGGGCCGCGCGCGCGGCTGAACTATCCTGGATTGATCTCATTGAGAGCCGCGGACCCTTGCAGGGCCCGCGGCTCATTTCATTCCGGGTGTGTGTGGCGGGTCTGAGCCCCTCGCGGTGCAGGATGTGTCAGGCTGAGAGCGGCACCAGCTCTGTTACCACGGTCGATGTGCGTTCCAGCGTGCGGTGCACGGGGCATTTATCGGCAATTTCCAGCAGCCGTTGGCGTTGATCGCCATCCAGCGTGCCGCTGAGTGTGATCCGCCGTTTCCACTGGTCAATCTGGTCACCAGCGCCGGTGCCTGCATCCTGGGCGTGCACCTTGTTGTGGCTGACATCGACCGAGACATGGCCAAGCGGCCACTCTTTGCGCCGCGCATACATTCGGATCGTCATGGATGTGCACGCGGCCAGCCCCGCTGACAGCAACCCGTAAGGCGACAACCCCTGATTTGTGCCGCCATAGGCGCGTGGCTCATCCGCAAGGATGTGGTGGCGGGTGCCGTGGGTGATGTCCTGGAGAAAGCCGGTTGGGTCGGCTTCCGAGCTGCGCACGATCCCTTCGGGTGCGCCGATGGGCGGGGCCGGGGGCGCAAGCGACAGGTACTTTTTCGCCCAGGTCGCAATGATGTCTGCCGCGTATTCCGCATGTTCGGACTTGGTGATCAGGTGATCGGCGTCATCGAGGGTCACAAAGCTCTTTGGGTGTTTGGCCGCCAGAAAAATGTCGGAGGCGTTGGCGACACTTACGATACTGTCGCCGGGCGCATGCAGCACCATGAGCGCGGCCTTGAGGTTGGCAATGGCCGGGGCCAGCGCCTCTTGGGTGACATCATCGACAAAGGCCTTGCCGATGCGGAAAGGACGCCCGCCCAAGGACACTTCGGCGGCACCCTTGTCGGCGATTTCCGGCAGGGCCTCTGCAAAATTATGTGTCACGTGGCCAGGGTCGAAGGGGGCCCCCAAGGTTGCCACCGCCTTGATCTGGGGCAGGTTTGCCGTCGCCTTGAGCACAGCGGCACCGCCCAGCGAATGACCGATCAGCAGTGTGGGTGGCATGCCCTTGTCGTTGAGGTAGCTGACGGCACTTTCGAGGTCCTGGACATTGGAGGTGAATGAGGTGTTGGCGAACTCCCCTTCGCTGTGGCCCAGCCCGGTGAAGTCAAAACGCAGCACCGCCAGACCCATTGTGGTGAGGCGCGCCGCGATGCGGCGGGCAGCGGGGATATCCTTGCCACAGGTAAAGCAGTGCGCAAAGACGGCTGTGGCCAGATGCGGCCCTTCGGGCAAATCGAGGCGTGCGTCAAGTTGGCCTGCGTGGCCGGAGAAGGAGATGCGTTCAGTTGGCATGGTCATAGTCCCTTTGTTGCAGTGAGAATGGGGACTGACACCCGTTGAGGGAAGGGGATGTAATGTCCCTCACGGCGAGGTGTTGAACGGACATGTGCGTATTGCGCCCGCCCCTGGCTTGGAGGGAATGCGCAAAAACGTGGCAGGTTGACTGCGCTGTGGCGCCAACATCCCCAAATGCGTGTATAAATGACTGATTTGTGACATGCTTGGGCCATAGTGGAGTGCTAAGCGGACGTAACCTGACAGGAGACTTGTGACATGCCGAATGGTGGATCAATCACCGGCTATCTCTTTGCCGACTTTTCGTTTGTGAATGACAATGGGCAGTTGACCCCGGGTCAGAACGGCCCGTTTTCCCTGCCATCCAACGCGCAAGGTACCCTCGCGAACGGGGCCACGACCATCGATATCAACGTACTGGACGATGATATGGAATTCGATGACGGCTTTCAGGATGATCCGAACGGTACGCCGCTGAACCAGATCCTGCGCGACGATATTGACACGACGGACGCGTCCGGTGATGCGGTCACGGTTGTCGCTGGCGCGGTCCTTGAGGTCGAGTTCACGCTGACGGCCACGCCCGTGGGTGGTGGGGCTTCGATTGACCTGCTGTTTGTGGCAGCCGGTCCTGGCGAGAACCAGGGCGATCTGACGCTGGTGGTATCCACGGCCCCGCTGGATCCCGGCACGACCTATGACATCTCGTTCAAGAACGATGGGGGCGGGACGCCCTATGGAGAGCTGGTGTGCTTTGCCCGCGGTACGCTGATCCGCACGCCGCGCGGTGACATCCCTGTCGAAGAGTTGCGTGTAGGTGACCGCGTTGTGACCCTCGATCATGGCGCACAGCCCATTGTGTGGATGTCGAGCCGGGCAATCTTGTTCCCGACAATCGAAGACGCGCCGATCGAGATCCGCAAGGATGCGTTCGGCCCGGATCGCCCGTTTGCCGACACCCGCGTGTCACCGCGCCACTGTCTGCTCCGTCAGGATCCGTCCTATCGGTTGTTGTTTGACACGTCCGAAGTGCTGATGGCGGCGCGCGACTGCGTTGATGGTGCAGATGTGACCCGCATCGCAGGATCCAAGGCGATCGAGTACCACCACTTCATGTGCGAAGGTCACGAGATCATCTGGGCCAATGGCCTACCATCAGAGAGCTTCTTTCCGGGCAAAGTGGCGCGCCGTAGCCTGGACCCGATTGCGCGGGCCAATCTGGTGGCGTTGCATCCCAGCTTGCGTGACGCGGACGCGGACTCGCCATTTGAGCGGTGCCGCTTGCGCGTGCGCGGCTACGCCCAGTCTGCAACCCGCAGCGCAAAGGTCGCGGACAAAAAGGTCAGCCTCCCATAAGGGCCGGATCAAAGGGGTAGGTTGTGAGGTTCTCAAACCCGTCTTCGGTGACGAGCACCTGATCTTCGAGCTTGATGGTAAAGTCGCCGCCGACTTCGCCCACGGCCGCCTCAACGCATAGCACCATACCGGCCTGTAGCGGGTAGTCGAACGCACCTGCCACGGCCTTGTCCGGGTAAGCCACAAGCGGCCATTCATCACACAGACCCACACCATGCATCAGGCAGCCGTATTTCTGCGCCTGAAACCGGTCGTCAAGGACGTGGGTGTTTGCCGTCAACTCGGGGATCATCACGCCAGGTTTGATCATTTGCATGTTGGTCTGGATATGTTCGACGGCATGTTGCATCGCATAGACCATATCGGGGGGCGGTTTTTGATCGCCGATCCACCAGCTGCGCGAGATGTCGATGCAGATCCCGTAAGAGCCGACGAGGTCGGTATCAAAGGAAATGATTTCATTCTGCTGGCAGACCCGCCCGCCACATTCCTGGAACCAGGGGTTGGTGCGCGGGCCGGACGACAGCAGACGGGTTTCGATCCATTCGCCGCCACGGCGGATGTTTTCGGCGTGCAGGATGGCCCACACATCGTCTT
>JBCCBC010000101.1:0-9545 GCA_039814435.1 Pseudomonadota bacterium | reverse complement strand
CATCCGCCATCCGCTCTGCATGCCTCACCATGAACTTTGGCTGATAGGTGCGCGACTCGAGGTGTCCAGCGCCGTGAAAGGTGGACAACCACGCCCCGGCCCGCCGCAACAGGGGTGCATGGGTGCGGCCAGACGTCAGGTGATCGTTCAAGGTTTTGCCCCTGGCTTCTGCCATGACAACAAGCGTTGCGTCATCTGATGCGTACAAAACTTCGGGCGCGTGCGCTGTATCCGACCCGGCCAGTCGGGCGAACGCATCTTGTTGCGCGGCAACCGCGCCCAACAATCCTGCATCCTCAGCCGCGGCAAACACCCGCTTGAGGATCAAACGCCGTGGACCAGCCAGCCGGATCACAACGTGGGATCGCGCGGGCTCATCCTTTTGCCAGATCAGTTTGGAACGAAACGCCCCCGGCTCAAACCCCAAGCCCGGCGCGACAGACGTCCAATCGACCAACGCTTGCCGCACCCTTGGATCTGTCAGCCCCAACACCATGACCGCACACAAGCACATCGAACCCATGGATTGAAGCCACCAGTCGAAACACGCATATAAGCAGGGTCCAACAAGCAGGAGACGCAGCATGCCCCAATCCGACTTTCCCGGCTGGCACGGGACCACGATCATCGGTGTGAAAAAGGGTGGCGAGGTTGTGATCGCCGGCGACGGGCAGGTCTCACTTGGCCAGACCGTGATCAAGGGGTCCGCACGCAAGGTGCGCAGGCTCAGCCCCGGCGGATTTGACGTTGTTGCCGGGTTTGCCGGATCAACTGCGGATGCGTTTACCCTGCTCGAGCGGTTGGAAACCAAGCTGGAAGCAACGCCCGGGCAACTGGCCCGTGCAAGTGTTGAGTTGGCCAAGGATTGGCGCACCGACAAGTACCTGCAAAAGCTTGAGGCGATGCTGATCGTCACGGACGGCGCGGACATGTTCGTGATCACCGGGGCAGGGGACGTGCTGGAACCCGAACACGACGTGGCCGCCATCGGATCGGGCGGGAACTACGCCCTCGCGGCTGCGCGCGGCATGATGGACAGCGACCGCAATGCCGAAGGTGTGGCGCGCGACGCGATGGCAATCGCCTCGGACATTTGCGTGTACACCAACGGTAACCTGACGGTGGAGAAGATCGCAAAATGAGCGACATGACATATACCCGTCTGGGCAACAGCGGCCTGATCGTCAGTCGCATGTGTTTTGGCACCATGACGTTCAACCTTGGGTCCGAATGGCTGCCGGGTGTCGCCAATGTTGGACAAGAGGACGCCACCGCCATGGTGCATCATGCGCTTGATGTCGGCGTGACCTTTTTTGATACCGCTGATGGGTATTCAAACGGAGAGTCCGAACAAATCCTCGGCAAGGCCCTTGGGGCGCGCCGCAACGAGGCGGTGATTTGTACCAAGCTGGGGTTCCGCCAGTCTGACCAGATCAACGATGCCGGGTTGGGCCGCAGCCATGTGCTAAAACAGATCGACGGCAGTCTGGACCGGATGGGCATTGATCACATCGACTTGCTGGTTCTGCACAAAACCGATTTCACCACCCCGCTCGAGGAAACACTGGCCGCACTGCAAATCGCAGTGGATCACGGCAAGGTCCGCTATGTCGGGTTTTCGAACTGGCCCGCGTGGCACGGTGCCCGCGCGATCCAGTATCAACGCGACAATCGGATGGCCCCGTTTGTGGCGGGGCAGTACCTCTACAACGCTGTTGCGCGCGACATCGAACAGGATGTCTTGCCCATGATGGCAGAGATGGGCGCGGGCCTGATGGCCTGGTCACCGCTGGCGGGTGGTTTGCTGTCGGGCAAATATGATCCCGAAAACCTGGATGAGGGCGAGGGGCGCTTGACTGTCGGCGGAGACTTTCTTGGGATCGACATTGCAACTGCTCAGGCAGCGATTTCAACACTGACAGATATTGCAAAGGCGCATGGCGCGCATCCCGCGACGGTGGCATTGGCGTGGGCACTGGCCCAGCGCAACGATCACACCGTTATCTTTGGTGCCTCGAAAAAGCGGCATCTTGAGGCGGCCCTGGCCGCGCCGACGCTCGCCCTTTCAAAAGAACAGGTCGACGCGCTTGGCGCCGTGGCCCCGCCGGGCAAACGGTATCCGCACTGGTTTGACACCATGATGACGGACGAGGTGTTTACCACCAAGCTCAGCTGACAAGAAAGGGCCGCGCGACATGCGGCGGCCCTTTCATTCCTTTCGCGTGCGAAAGGTTTTAATTCAGCTTGGCTACACCTAGTGGAACGTTGAACTTTTCACACCAGATCCAGACTTCGTTATAGTCGCTGGGGTCGATACCCGCGGGGATCGCGTAGCTGGATTTCCCGTTGTTGGACTTGAGCAGACCCATCAGCGTCTTGCTGTCATACCCGTCCTTGCCCAGGGCGACCTTGGGGTCTGGCGCGCCGTCAAAGGTGAAATCGGCCAGCAGGTTGACCTGATTACCCGCGACTTCGGCTGTGCCGGTGGTGACGTGATTGCTGGCCCCGGTGAATGTGCCCAGGCGGCCGTGACCGCCAGCGATAAGGGACGTTGCCGGCAGTGTAACAAGGCCAGCAGCGGTGAAAGTAAGAAAGGCGCGACGATTCATCGGGTACTCCGTGGGGTTGTGATGAGGACAACATGGCAGATGTGACCGCAGATTGCATGCCCACCCACGCGGACGTGAGCGTGGTTGCGTTTCTGTGATGAAAGGTTACATCGGGCGGGATAGGAGACTGCCATGACTGACCTGACGCCCCGTGAAATTGTTTCAGAACTGGATCGTTTTATCATTGGGCAGGCAGACGCCAAACGCGCGGTCGCCGTGGCCCTGCGCAACCGGTGGCGGCGCAAGCAGCTGGACGATGATCTGCGCGACGAGGTTTATCCCAAGAACATCCTGATGATCGGCCCCACAGGCGTAGGCAAAACCGAGATCAGCCGCCGTCTGGCCAAGCTGGCGCGCGCGCCCTTTCTCAAGGTTGAGGCGACCAAGTTTACCGAAGTTGGCTATGTCGGCCGGGATGTGGAGCAGATCATCCGTGATCTCGTTGACGCCGCTATTGCGCAGACCCGCGATCTGATGCGCGACGACGTCAAGGCCAATGCCCATCGCGCCGCCGAAGAGCGGGTGATAGAGGCCATCGCAGGCACCGATGCGCGCGAAGGCACCCGCGAGATGTTTCGCAAAAAGCTGAAGGCGGGCGAACTGGACGACACGGTGATCGAGTTGGAAGTGGCCGACACCTCGAACCCGTTTCCAATGATGGACATCCCCGGCCAGCCTGGCGGCAACATGGGCATGATGAACCTGGGCGACTTGTTTGGCAAAGCCATGGGCGGGCGCACTACCCGCAAGAAACTGACCGTCGCCCAAAGTTATGATCTGCTGATCGGCGAAGAGGCCGACAAGCTGCTGGACGACGAGACTGTGGCCAAGACCGCCCTTGAGGCCGTGCAGGAAAACGGGATCGTGTTCCTGGACGAGATCGACAAGGTCTGCGCCCGGTCCGATGCCCGTGGCGGCGATGTGAGTCGCGAAGGGGTGCAGCGCGATCTGCTGCCCTTGATCGAGGGCACCTCTGTCAGCACGAAACACGGGACGGTGAAAACTGACCACATCCTGTTCATCGCGTCCGGCGCGTTTCACATTGCCAAGCCATCCGACCTGTTGCCCGAACTGCAGGGACGTTTGCCGATCCGCGTCGAACTGCGCGCCCTGACAGAAGACGATTTTGTCCGCATTCTCGAAGAGACCGACAATGCGCTGACCCTGCAATACACCGCCCTCATGGCGACCGAAGAAGTGACCGTTTCGTTCGAGCCCGACGGGATCCGCGCCCTCGCCCGGATTGCCGCCGAGGTGAACGAGAGTGTCGAAAACATCGGCGCGCGCCGTCTTTACACGGTGATGGAGCGGGTGTTTGAAGAGTTGTCCTTTACCGCGCCAGACCGGGGCGGGGATGAAATTGTTGTAAACGCAGCCTTTGTCGAACAGCATTTGGGCGAATTGGCGCGCTCAACCGATATCAGCCGCTATGTGCTCTAGCTGTTTAGTGGGGTATCAGGTACATCGCTGGAAACTAAACCGAACGGTGTAGCAATGCGTTGGATCCTTGTCGCCCTTGCCTTTGCCCTGATTGGGTGCAGCGACCGCACCGCGGCACCTGTTATACCCGAGGCGCTGGATTTTGGCCTGAACAAGACGGTGTTTATCGGGACCACCCGCGCCATGAACGATGCGGGCGAGTATGGGATCGGGCGCGCGCCGTCCTTGCAGTTGCTGGAAGCACAGGTATCCATACCGCCCAATCGCGCGCTTGGTTCCGTCTCTGACGGGTTCGACAAACCCAAACTTGACCGCGATTTTGCCCTGGCCACGATGAACGCGTTTGAGGGGGCTGCCGGATTTTCCGACCGGTTGCAAAGCCATGTCCGCGTAAATTCACAAGGCAACCGCGAAGTCACAATATTCGTGCACGGTTTTAACAACAGCTTTTCAGATGCAGCGTTTCGCATGGCCCAGTTGGCGCATGATCTGGAGATCCCGGGTTCTCACGTCAGTTATTCATGGCCCAGTCGCGGCAACCCGTTGGGGTATGAGTATGACCGCGACAGTGCTCTGTTTGCCCGCGATGGGCTGGCGGAATTGTTGCAGGCCGTGCGTGCGGCGGGGCAACCGGATGTGATTATTGTGGCGCATTCCATGGGCAGCGCCCTTGTGATGGAAACCCTGCGCCAGCTTGAGATTGAGCGCCCCGGATGGACCGGGCGCAACATCACGGGCCTCATCATGATCTCTCCGGATATCAACGTGGATTTGTTCCGTGCCCAGTTTGCGCGGTTTCAGGACCCGCCAGAGCGTTTCATTGTGATCGTTTCGCGCAAAGACGCAGTGTTGCGGGTGTCGTCCCGTTTGCGAGGTGTGGATTCTCAGCTTGGCAATATTTCGAACGCAGCCGACATTGCCGATTTGCCGATCACGGTTGTCGATGTCTCGGCGTTTTCTGATCGGCGGTCCGGGAACCATTTCGTCGCTGGCAGTTCACCCGCCCTTATCCAGTTGTTGCGCCGATCCTCTGATCTGGATAGCGAGTTTTTGCGTGGGCGCAGTGGACTGGCCGTGGCGCTGCCCGGACAGCGGCGTATTCTGGTCAATGCCAACACCGACGATACCGCGCGCACAACCGGAGCCGACAGGTAGTGGACGGCTCCCACCGGGTGCCCGGGTTGGCTGCGTTCCTAAAAGACAACAGCCGCTGGTTGGGTGCGGGTGCGCTTTTGACGTTGCTGTCCTCGTTTGGGCAGACGTTTTTCATATCGATCTTTGCGGCTGAAATTCAGGCCGAGTTTTCGCTGTCGCATGGTGCGTGGGGTGGCATTTACCTGATTGGCACGACCGCATCGGCGGTGGTGATGATCTGGGCCGGGGGCCTGACGGATCGGTTTCGCGCCCGTACTTTGGGCGTTTGGGTATTGGCCCTGCTGGCGCTGTCGTGCCTTGCCATGGCATGGAACGCCTATGCGGCGCTGCTGCCGGTTATCATATTTGCCTTGCGATTGACGGGTCAGGGCATGGTCAGCCACATCGCCATCGTGGCAATGGCGCGCTGGTTTGTTGCAACGCGCGGGCGCGCGCTCGCCGTGGCGACGCTGGGGTTTTCGGTGGGTGAGGCGGTGTTGCCCCTGACCTTTGTGGCGCTGATGACCGTGTTTGACTGGCGGATGTTGTGGGTGCTGGCCGCAGGCATTGCCCTGCTGGGCGTTCCGGTTCTTGCGGCCCTTCTTAGGCAAGAACGCACCCCGCAATCCATGGCCCACGAAAACCAGAGCGTGGGTATGGGTGGCCGGCACTGGACCCGGCGCGAAACACTGGCCCATCCGCTGTTCTGGTTCATGGCCCCCGCCTTGGGTGGGTTGTCGGCCTTTGGCACCGCGTTTTTCTTTCACCAGGCGTATTTTGCAGGGCTCAAGGACTGGTCGCACCTGTCGTTGGTGGCCTTGTTCCCGGTGTATACGGTTGTGGGGATCGGGGCGATGATTGCGTCCGGTGCGGCCCTTGATCGCTTTGGGACGCAGCGGCTGATCCCGCTGTATCAACTGCCATTGGTTGTCGCATTTCTGATTTTTGCCAGTGCGCAGTCATTGCTTGGTGCGGCGCTTGGCCTGTTCTTTTTCGCGCTGACCACCGGGGCCAACACGACCTTGCCCAACGCGTTTTGGGCAGAATTCTATGGCACGCAACATATTGGATCGATCAAGGCGATGGCAGCCGCGGTCATGGTGTTGGGATCTGCCATTGGCCCGGGTTTGACAGGTGTTTTGATCGATGCGGGCGTGGACCTGACCGTGCAATATGTGGGGGTCGCCGCCTATTTTCTGCTGGCGGGTGTCGGCATGTGGATCGGCGTTTCGCGGGCGCGCCGGGATCTTGTGGGGGCCTAGCGGAGCTTGCGTAAATACACGTAATACGCGCCTGACCCACCATGGCGCAAATGCGCTTGGGACACTTGCAGGATCGCAGACGAGATCGGCGGCATGGCCAGCCATTGCGGCACCTGATGGCGCAGCACCCCAAAGCGCACAGGGATCGGGCCACCATCGTCGCGGTGTTTCCCTTTGCCCGTAACCACAAGAACAAGCCGTTTGCCCTGCGCCTGTGCGGAGAGGATAAACCGCGTGAGGGCTGGGTGCGCACGGTCCAAAGTCATGCCGTGCAGATCCAGTTTGCCCTCGGGGCGCAGCTTGCCACGTTTCATCTGCTCAAAGGATTTGCGGTCCATTTGCACGGTTTGCGCACGTACCTGATCGGCAATTGATGGCGACAGGGTCACGGTTGTACTGGGCCGCTTGGCTTTGATCGGCATCATGGGCAGCGTCGCCTCGAACGACACTTTTTTGCGCGGAGCGGGGGTGGGCGTGGTTACGAAGTCCTCCGGATTGAACTTCTTTTCGGGGTGAAGCCGGTCTGCTTTTGCCGCGACACGGTTCCACAACTCTTCCTCGTCTGGGCGCAGTTTGCGGCGGCTCATATCGCGCTTTCCGGCAATAGCGCATAGGCGCGCTGGATCGGCATCAAGACCATCATCCGCCCCGGATCCCGAAGACGCCCAGCGGCGCGCCCCGCTTTGTCCCCGGTTCCAAAGAAAACATCCGCCCGTTGCGACCCCTTGATCGCAGAGCCGGTATCTTGCGCGATCATCAGGCGGCGCAAGGGATCCTTGCCATCCTTTTCGATCCAGACAGGCGCACCGAGCGGGACAAAAGCAGGATCAACCGCGATGGACCGCATCGTTGTGATGGACCGGTTCATTGCACCCAGCGGGCCGCGATCAGCGGGCACTTCGCTGACCTCGCGAAAGAACACATATGAGGGGCTGTGATAGAGCAGTTCGCGCCCTGCGGCGGGGTTCCGTTTGACCCAGTTCTTGATCACCTGGGCGCTGACCTGATGGGGCTGATAGGTGCCGCGCCGGATGAGTTCGGCGCCGATGGAGCGGTATTCGTGCCCGTTTGAACCGGAGTAGCCCACCCGAATTGTCCGCCCATTTGGCAGCCGAATTCGCCCGGACCCCTGAATTTGCAAAAAGAACAGTTCAACCGGGTCGTCGACCCAGGCGATTTCCAAACCCCGCCCGTCCATCACCCCGTTTTCGAGGATTTGGCGACGCGTGAACCATGGTCGCGACACCCGTGCCTGACGTGGCATGGCGTAGACCGGATAGCGATAGCGCGCGCTGCGGCGCAGGGATCCATCAAGTTCGGGCTCAAAGTAGCCGGTGAAAAGGCCGTCTGCCCCGTCTTCGATCATGACGGGCCGAAAGAAGAGTTCGAAAAACGCCCGCGGCTCGGGATCGTCTTTGGCAAAGGCACAGAGCGCCCGCCAATCGGGGTCATTCATATCGCGGCAGGTGTTTTGAAAAGTCGCGAGGGCGGCGGCGTGGTCATCGTCCGCCCAGCCATCCAAGGCCGCAAAGTCCAGAACCGTATAGCGGATATCAGCAGCGGCCGCGGTCATCACACACGCAGCCGCACAGATGGCACCGACCCAAGCCCGGATTACGCGTCTGTAGACACCAATAGCCAATTCGGGTCGTCAGCCCCCATGGTTCGGGCAAAAGACCATGTGTCTTTCTGCCGTTTCACCTCTGTCAGGCTACCTTCTATGATATCTCCGCCCTGATCGCGAACAGCAGATGTGAGTTCAGCGACAAAACGTATCGTCAACTCACCTTCGCCTGTTTCGGCGTCATATGTGGCGTCGGCCAGTTTCAGTTCGCGCACTCCGATAAATTCAGCCTCAATCGTCAGCCCCTGATCTTCGCGTGCGGCGACTCCGTCCACAAAGCTTTCGTAGATTTCTTCGGACAGGAAAGGCTGGATATCGGCAAGGTCACCGCGTTCGTAGCCCATCACGATCATCTCGTAAGCGCCGCGCGCGCCTTGCAAAAAATCTGCGACATTGAACGAAGGTTCAGCGCGCTTCATTTCAGTGAGAGCGTGGGCAGCCGCGCTGTCCTCGTCCACGTGGTCGGTGATATCAAGGTCAGGCCCGCCTTCGATCACCTCGAGATCGGGGCGGCGGCGGTCATCCATGGGTTTGGGCACCGGGGGTTGTTCAAACCCCTCGCGGGTGCCCAGAACGTTTTTCAGGCGCAAAATCAAAAAGACGGCGATGCCGGCAAGGACAAGCAGCTGGATCAGCGGAGAGTTCATTCATACCTCGTTAAGCGGGGCCGGGTGGCAACAACCACGTCAGGCTCTTATGTAGGTGCAAGGTGGCACCAAGTCCACCGCGTGTCCGGAATGGTCCATGGAAAGGATGTCGCATATGTGGCTGTTTGTTGCTTTTCTTCTCGTCCCGTTGATCGAGATTGCTTTGTTTATCCAGGTTGGGGGTGCGATCGGCCTGGGTTGGACGCTGTTGATTGTGATCATCACGGCTGTGATTGGGACGTATTTGGTGCGCGCCCAGGGGATGCAGGCGCTGGCGCAGGTCAAATCGTCGTTCAACCAGATGCAGGATCCAAGTGAGGCGCTGGCGCACGGTGCCATGATCCTGTTTTCGGGCGCGCTGCTGCTGACGCCGGGGTTTTTTACAGACGCTGTTGGATTCGCGCTGCTGGTGCCTGCCGTGCGCCTTGCCATGTTCAAATGGGCTCGGTCCCGTGTGAATGTGGCGACGTTTTCCACGGGTCCCGCCCGCCCGTCACAGTCAAACGTAATCGACGGCACGTATTCGGAAGTGGCCGAGGATCCAAATCCAACGGATGGCCCATCGGGTTGGACCAAGCATTGAGGCCAATGCCCCTACCTGATACGAGGGGCAAAATTTAATTGCCCTCGGGAGAGTTTTGATGGCCGAAGAACAAGCAGCACCAGTGCAACCGCAGATGCGCGTACTGGGCCAATACGTCCGCGACATGTCGTTTGAAAACATCGTCGCCCAGAAAGGCGCATCGCCCGATGTGCAGCCTGATGTGCAGGTGCAGGTAAACCTGGACGCCAAAAAGCGCGCCGGTGACAACCAGTATGAAACAGCGAT
>JBCCBC010000188.1:0-5792 GCA_039814435.1 Pseudomonadota bacterium | reverse complement strand
GTTGGCGTTGGGGATGAGCTGGAACTGGAAAAGATCCGCGGCCAGGTCCTGCCCGGTGATCGTTTCCTGTTGTGCTCGGACGGGCTGACCAAATACGCCACCTTCGGCATCCTGGAAAAGGTGCTGTCCGAAGAGCCCATTGAGACCGTGACCGAACGCTTGCAGCAGATCGCACTTGATGGCGGCGGGGCGGACAATATCTCGATCATCGTGATCGACGTTGTCTGATCTCGGGCGACCCGTTTCATTGACTCGCATCATGGCGTCATTCACTGTCCCCCTATTCTGAGCGCGCAGGCCAACACGTTATGGAAAATCGTATCATACCGGCAATTCTGGGCATCATGGCGCTGATCTTTGTCGGCCTCGGGGTGCTGATCTACCTGCAATTCCGTCCCGAACAGGAAATCCGCTACGAATCTGACGGGGATGTTGAATTTGCGGCCTCCGCCATCGACAGCGGGGCCCGGATCGAAATCGAGGTGCTGCGCTCGCAGATCGAAGCGTTGACCGAAGCCGTGCAAAGTCTGGAAAAAGAAATCGGGCGGGTGGAATCCTCGACACGGCAACCGACAAGCACAGCACCACAGTCCGGCAGCGAGCAGGTCTTTCAAAGCGACGGCGATAACGACATCATTGACGCCTATGCGCAGGTCGTCCTGATCGCCGGGCGCCGGGATTTGAACAAGGGCCTGCAAATCGCCTCGCCCTCCTATCTCGAAGGGGTGTTTGGCAAGCCGCGCGCGGTCCTGACGTCGCAGTGCCAGGGCATGACGAACCAACGTCTGGCATCCAAACTGAAAACCGAGCGGGTGGGCCCGGTGCGGGTGCGCATGCTCACACCCGCCATTGAATCGCTGCGCAACGTTTTTGCCAAGATCGAGGCGACAGACCCCGATCTTTACGCGCGGATCAACACGGCCGGCGCGTTGTGCGTGCGCCATATCCGCGGCGCGCCGGGGCGCACATCCACCCACGCGTTCGGACTGTCGCTGGATCTCAACATCGACGGCAAACTGGACCGGCTCGGGGATGGCAAAACACAACTGGGCCTGACGATCCTCGCCGATTTCTTTCGCAACGAAGGATGGTATTGGGGCGCCGGTTTTTCGCGCGAAGACAGCATGCATTTCGAAGTCAGCCGCAACCTGGTCGAAAAATGGATCGCCGAAGGAAAGCTGTGATTTTTATTGCACGCAAATGATCGTGTAATCTGTATTATGTAAAGTCTACAACACCCGAAACACATCGCCGTTTGTCACATCCTTGACCAGATCAACGGTTGATCCGTCCCAATGATATTCAAGGTGTCGCCGCTTTTGCGGTGCTGACGCGAGATCGGGATAAAACAAGCCAACACAGTCTCCATCTCCGCGCACGCTTGGGTACGCGACCCCTTGGTGACCTGCTGCCCGGGCAGATGCGCCAAATGCCTGCGCAGCCCGGTAGTCCTCAACATGCAAAAGGTCGGAACGGTCCAAACCGCGCAAATCCAGCAAATCTGCGTCAACCTTCAGCACCACTTCGCAAAACTGCGAGGTCCAGCCAGGGGCCTGATCCGTTGCGGCCATAAAGTGTCCGTGGTGGTGAAGCGTTTCATGCACGGCCGTCTCGAAATCGCTGGCGACATAAAGCACGCCCAACCGCCCATCGGAAAAGCGGCTTGGCCGGTCCGGGCTGGTATGGGTGAACGGGGCCATCAAAATGCTCGCGCCCTCGCCGCCCACACGCCGGTCTGGCGGGATCAGATCAAGGTTGCCGATACTGTCCATAAGACGCGGATTTGTTTTCTGTTCCGCAGCCATCAAAAGCGGCCAGTCTTCGGGGTCCGCAATGTCCTCGAACACGTCGATGGGCGGATAGGTATCGCGAATAATGCGCACGCCGCTGTCCCAGCTGAGCGCGGTAACAGGAACAGACCCCGCGTCGATCACCAGGCGCCGCGCTCGGCGTCCAGATAGCGGCGTACGCGCATAATGTCAGTCAGCTCACCGCGCAACATCACCGTCAACGCGCTGGCGCCAAAAACAGTGTTGGGCGCTTTGACCCACTCAAAAACCCGGGCCTGATCGGAAAACACAACGCGCAGGGCCTTGTGAATCCCCAGCAGATTGGACAACCGCGCTTTGGTATCGCGGTCAAACCGCCCCGGCTGGCCTGTTTTCCAACGCCGAAACGTGCGCAGTGGCATGTCCAACAGAACCGCCCCCTCATCGTCCGTAATGCGCCACTTGCCAAACAGGTTCAGCACAGCCCGCAGCATCGCCGCCGCTTCTGCGTCAGTGATCGGGGTTGGGACAAATTCACGCTCGCCCGTGGGGATAGATTGCAGTGTCATCAGATCTCCTTGTGGCATTATATACACACTTCACTGCCATTTGGCAACTATGCGAAATACATTGGAACAGTAAACACAGGTGCAAAGACCACGGACATCACCCTCATTTCGCGGCTTACGGGAATACTGTGTTCAAGCTTGCAATACACGGGCCGCTCCCTACGATGGTGGGGCCAAATATTTTTACAAACGAGTTTTGAATGTCGACCTGGGATGATCTCTCCGATGAACAAAAGACGTTCGTCAAACGCTACCTCAAGAAAAGCGCCAAAGATCTATTTCGCAAACGGCACAAATCCGAAACCAACGCCGCGATCATCAGTGCTTACGGCGACTACGCTCAACTGGCCGCTCTTTTTGCGACCAGTGCTGCGGCTGTGCCGGACGACTATCCGGTTCGAACACCGCTGATGACTGTGGCCGGCCAGGCCGAAGCGCAAAGCGTGCAGGGAAATTTCACCGAAGCGGCCGGGACGATCACACCGGCGATTGCGCAAATGAACCAGCTTGCGATCACGTTGACAGACGCAGCCGATACTCTGCGCCTCTCGGTGGCGTCCGCCGGAGAAGACGGGTACGCGCAATCTGACAAGGATCGCCTTGCAACGGCGCGCGCCGCAGTCATGCAGCATCTCACCGACCCATTGCCGACCTACGCGCAAATGACAGCCGCCCAAGCCGCAGTGCCTGCTTATGAAGCGGTCGTGCTCGCCGCCATCCTCGCAATGGCAGACACGCCCGCAGCGCAAGCGGCACTTGCGCTTGCCGTCACCCAGTCAAACCCGGTGGTCACCAAAACGATCAACCTGGACATCACGCCCTTTGCGTCGACGCCGCAGACCACCGATCTGGCCGCAACAGTGCAAACCGCTCGGACGCTACAGGCCGCCATCACCTCTGTCCCGCGCGACGATGCAACGGCGATGCGCGCATTGGCCGGACAGCTGGTTGATTTCGCAACCGCCGACGACGCCACCCAACTGGTGGCCGACGCCACACAGCATTTGGTCGACAGTGTCACCACACAGTTTGCGGGTGTGCGCGATGCATTGATCGCCGGGCGCGACGCTGATCTGACCCGCTTTGCCGGCGAAACCGAACACGCGCAGATGACGACGCTCAAGGGCGAGATCAAAGCCGACATCGCCTATATCGAAACGCACATCGCATCACGCGACCCGGATGACATCGATGCCGTCAAAACGCGGATCACACAGTCAGCCGCACGGGCCACAGAACTGGCGACCCTGCAACGCACCGTCGGCGTGCGGATGACCAAGGCGGATCTTGCCTCCAAGGGGGCCAAAGCCGCGCACCAGGATGGTATCCTCAAGCTGATGGACGCCAATCCGGACGCGGCGGACAAGGTGGTCGAAAGCCTGGCGAACAAACAGGCCCTGCTGGGCGGGCAATCGGCGACCCCAGATTTCATCCGCACCAAGGACGGCGAGGTAAACGCCCTCAACAAGGAACTGACGGATCTCGACGCAGAGTATGATGCGCTCGAAACCACGGCCAAAGAGAAAAAGAAAGAACAAAGGGCCGCACGAAAGGCGCTCACCAAAGCGAAAGTGACAGCCGCCCGGGCAAACCCGATCACTCAGCAACTGATTCAAGCACGCACAGCCGCCGATCAAGCCCATCGGCTGGCGGTTGCCGCAACGACGCAGGCGGATCAGGCCCTGTTGGCAAAAGGCAACGCGTTCAACGCAAAGCTGGCCGAGGTCAACGCCGCCGTCAATGTCAGGGACGCCGCCATCAGCCAGCGTGCCATGCTGGATGCAATTACATTCGGGCCCCTGTCTCCGGATGCCGGGCGCCCTGTGCCTGCCGGCATGGTGGCAGACGTCGTAAAGCTCTTTGACAGCAACCCCGCCCTTGCCAGCCAAACCTGCGCCCTTGCAGCCACGGCCAAAGACCCCGCGTCCATGACGCAAACCGCTCTGATGCTCGCTGATCAATGCAAGACCGGCTTTGAATGGCAGCCCCCCACCCCCACCAGCGGACCCAACAGCGGTGTGGCACCGTCGAAACAGACCATGTCAGACAAGCGTGCGGCCGAGTACTCCAAAGACATTCTGAACCGGGCCGCCTTTCTGGGCGCAGACTTTGCCGCCGATGCCCGCAACGCCATCTCACGGGGCGTCCACTTCGAGGAAAACCCGGCCTTTGCGACCGGGTCGTTCAACACCAAAAAGACGGCGGCCCTCCGCTCGACCGAAGCCGCCGGGGCCATGATGCAAACGGTTACCAACTCGGCCGGCAAACAGGTGGTCAAGATCGACATGGACAGCCCCGCGTTCAACGCCGTGCTGGACCGCCAAAAGTTCTCCGAAGACGGGCAGTTTGTGCCCTCGACCATGCTCAACGTCGAGATGGACAAGCTCAAGGATTTCTTTGGGGATCCCGACAAAGGGGCCGAACGGCGCGCCGAGGCCGAGACGATCCTGAACTCGGTCGACAAAGTGCCCGAATCGCCGGCAGCGCGCAAATTGCTGGAAAAATCGCTCGGCATCCCGCCCGCGGATTTTGACGACCCGGCCAAAAAGGACGAGGTCATTCAAAAGGTCCAGACTGCCATCCTCAAATCGATGATGACGCCCATCGCCCAAGGGGATGTGGGATCCTGTTTTGCCACCGCGCCCCTGCTCAAACTGCGCGATGAAAACCCGATTGCCGTGATGGAAATGTACACCGACATCGCAACCACCGGCGTGTTCACTCCGATGAAGGGGCGCGCCCTGCCCGCTGTCGTCAACCTTCCCGAAGGAGAAGACCCGCTGGCGCGCAGCCTCGAGTATTCGGTCGCCGCCGCCAGCGCCCGGCTGCGCACCAGCCAAGACAATGCGAGCGTGCACAACGCCATGTTCAACGGGGACGAGACCCTGGGCGACCTGTCGGGCTATCTCAAGAAAAAGGACTGGCGCAAGCTGGAACCCAAACTGATGGAGTCCTTTTCGGCCGGGTATACGTTCACCTATGACCCCCTGGCCGAGGCAGGCGATGTCTCAAGCGACGGATCGTCCGACAAGGGTTTTATCCGCATGGTCGATGTCGACACCCAGGCTCCGATCCTGACCCAGGACGATTTCATCGCTTTTGTGAAACGCAAGGCGATGGAGGCGGCGACCGCTGCGGGCCTCAAGGACAAGGTCAAGGCCGACATCCAGGCCTATATTGACGATCAGGAGTTTATTGACGGAGTGATTGACGTTGCAGGCAAGCACCCGCCTTGGGCGCTTGAGTTCGGGGGACAAGGATATGAGGCCGGCGAAGCGTTGACCGGCTCGCCCACCCCCAAGGCTGCCAGAAGACTTGTGGCCCCCGACGACTCTGACACACCCGGGGATCGCGCGGTCAAAGTGCTCAAGTCGCTTGGCGGGCTCAGCGATGAAAGAATGACAATGGTCGGCACGCGCGGGATGCACTCGTTCAACGCGCTGCCCCCCGAAGG
>JBCCBC010000201.1:0-5264 GCA_039814435.1 Pseudomonadota bacterium | reverse complement strand
GATTTTGTATCTAAGGCCGACATTGCCGCCGAAGAGATCATTCGCGACGAACTGCGCACCGCGCGCCCCACATATGGCTGGCTGGCCGAAGAGGGCGGCGCCGAGGATGGCGAAGACCCAACGCGCCGCTGGATTGTGGACCCGCTGGACGGTACGACGAATTTCCTGCACGGGCTGCCCCATTGGGCGGTGTCCATCGCCCTTGAACACAAGGGCAATGTGGTTGCAGGCGTTGTGTATGATCCGGCCAAGGACGAGATGTTTTTTGCCGAAAAAGGGCAGGGTGCGTTCATGAATGACACCCGCTTGCGGGTCTCTGGACGTGGCAAAATGATTGAAGGGCTGTTTTCGACGGGCCTGCCATTTGGCGGGCGTGCTGATCTGCCCCAAACCCTGCAAGAGCTTGCGCGGCTGATGCCTGTCTGTTCCGGTGTACGCCGGTTTGGGGCGGCTGCGTTGGATTTGGCCTATGTGGCTGCGGGCCGCTATGATGGCTACTGGGAGCGTCGCTTGAACGCGTGGGACATCGCCGCCGGCCTTTTGATCGTGCGCGAAGCCGGCGGTCTGGTTGAGCCGCTGACCCCTGGCAATGATATTCTGGAAGACGGCGAGATCATTTGTGCAAACGAGCCGATGTTTGCACAACTTGCCAAAATCGTGCGCGCCTGATCACTCAAGTTCTGTATTGCACGGGTGATTGAACTGCTCATGGGTCCCGCTGTTCAGTCTGATCTCGTCTGGGGTGACGCTTAATCTACCGCCCAGTGTGCCACGGTGGCGTCACGCTTTCATCGCCGCACTTTCGGGATGCTGGATCTGGCATAAACGGTCTCGGGATGCGGTGGTTGTCCATCGGTGCGGCGCCAAAACGCTGGCCCACCAAGGCGCAGCCACAGTGGGGCCGTCAGCACCAGGCCTGCCACAAATCCCCCCGCATGCGCCCAATAGGCGACGCCCCCTGCCTCCGGATCGGCCCCGATGCCGCCCACAAATTGCAATGCGAACCAAACGGCCAGCATAATCCACGCAGGGATCGGAAAGACCCGAAAAAACACCACCAAAAACAAAACGATATCGACCCGCGCCTTGGGAAAGAGCAGCAGATACCCGCCCATAACGCCGGCAATGGCCCCGGACGCTCCAACCGTCGGCACGCTGGAATAGGGGGCTGATGCCACATGGATCACTCCGGCGGCTATGCCTGTCGCAAGGTAAAATCCCAAAAAGGGCAGGTGGCCCATTTCGTCTTCGACATTGTCGCCAAAGATCCACAAAAACAGCATATTGCCGATTAAATGCATCCAACCTCCATGCAGAAACATTGAGGTGATCAGTGTCGACAACCCGTCACCGTTCGTGATCCGGGCCGGGATAGCTGCATAGTCGAAAAACAGTGCATTCAGCGCGCGCGCATCCTGAAACAGCCCCACATAGCTGAGGAAAATTGCGATATTCGCTGCCATCAGCAGATACGTTACATATGGCGTTCGCCCTGACGGGTTGTGATCACGGATTGGAAACATCGCCCCACGCTGAAACATGGCACAGCAGGGGTCAAGTGCGCGAATAGCCCCGACCTGATCAGCTGGCCGCCCCCAGAAGTGCTGCGTTCCCACCCGACGCAGTTGTGTCGACACAAATGTGACGCTCAAACGTGGCGTGCGCCCGGTCGGGCTGCCCGGTGATCAGCGGGATGATTGGCCCCGAGCGTGCGGCCAACGCGGTTTCCATCGCGCGACCTGTAGTGTCCTCACCCCACCAAATAACACCACCGTAAGCTGGCCCTGTCGTCAGCGATGATGGATCAAAGGTTCCGGTGCATGTCACAGCTTGCCCCACCTGCCGCCTGAACCGCCGCCGCTTGCGCGGCGGCCGCTGTATCACCTGGCCCTGCGCATAGGATGGCGGGCTTTGAATATGTGCTCAGCACGTTGGATTCGCCGGTTGGACCGGGCAGGGGCGTGTCGTGCAGCATTTCCTTTCTCTGATCCGGCAGGCGCGGTAGAGATGCGGCGGCAGTCCACGTTTCGTTTGAAACGACCTGATCCGAGCCATGGAACCGCAGCAGATAGTCAGGCCCGCCTGCCTTGGGGCCTGTGCCGGACAACCCAAGACCACCAAAGGGTTGGCTGCCCACGATCGCACCGATCTGGTTGCGGTTGACGTAGATATTGCCTGCCGAAATCCGGTCGGACACATGCTGCACCCGATCGTCGATGCGGGTGTGCAACCCAAAGGTCAGCCCGTAGCCGGTCGCGTTTATGTCCGCGACCACTTGGTCAAGCTGATGGGATTTGAACGTCGCCAAATGAAGCACGGGGCCAAAGATCTCGCGATCCAGATCAGCGATCCCTGAGACTTTGATCAGCGTCGGGGCCACAAATGTGCCCGCGTCGGGTGTTTTCAGACGGTGGAGGACGCGCCCCTCCCGTTCCGCTGTTGAAATGTGCGCGGCGATAATCGCGCGGGCATCCGTGTCGATGACGGGGCCAACATCCGTGGCCAAATGCCAAGGGTCATCAATGCGCAACGCATCCATGGCCCCCATCAGCATCTCGGTAAAAGCGGGCGCAATGTCATCCTGCACATAAAGACAACGTAAGGCGGAACATCGTTGACCTGCGGATTGAAAGGCACTTTCGATCACACTGCGCACGGCCTGTTCAGGCAGCGCCGTGCTGTCCACGATCATTGCGTTCAACCCACCTGTTTCGGCAATCAATGGCGTGCCGGGTCTGCAGTGATCGGCCATACTGGCGCGGATCCGCAGGGCTGTCGCCGTCGATCCGGTGAATGCCACACCGTTTGCACGTCCGTCGGCTGTTAAGGCGGCACCGACCGTGCCATTGCCCGGCAACAGTTGCAGGCTTGCCAAGGGCACTCCGGCCTCATGCAAAAGCGACACGGCACGATGCGCGATCAAGGGTGTCTGCTCTGCAGGTTTGGCGATCACAGCGTTGCCCGCAGCCAATGCAGCTGCGATTTGCCCGGAGAAAATGGCTAGGGGGAAGTTCCACGGAGAGATGCACACATAGGTACCCGAAGCCCCCGCATCTGAGCCTTGCGTCGCGTAATAGCGCAGAAAATCGACAGCTTCGCGCAGTTCTGCCACTGCGTCGCTTTGCGTCTTGCCGGCTTCGCGCGCCAAAAGGGCGAAAAATTCGCCAAAATGCGCCTCGTACAGATCAGCTGCGGCGTTCAATATCCGGTGCCGGTCTGCCATTGGCTGCGCCCACGGATGTGCCGCGTCAAACGCCGCTTTGACTGTCTGTGCGGTTGTGGTTTTCGCTGTGCCGACAGTGTCATTGGGATTTGCAGGGTTGGTGATGTTGATCACAGGTCCGTCGCTCGGATCTATGGTCAGGGGTCCGGCCTTCCATTGGCAGTCATGATAGGCGGCGCGCGCAGCTTCGATCTGTGCAAGCGTCGGGACATGGGTCAGGTCAAACCCTTTGGAATTGCGCCGCTCAGGTTGGAACAGGGTGGGGCCATCGGGCAAAGTGATGGGACTTGTGCGCAGCGCGTCAAAGGGGTCTGCCGCGACGACGTCTGCTGGCACGGTTTCATCGACGATCTGGTTCACAAAGCTTGAGTTCGCGCCGTTTTCCAGCAAGCGACGCACCAAATAGGCCAGCAAATCCTTGTGTGCGCCGACGGGCGCATAGATCCGGCACCGCGTGTCATAATCGCGCAGAACGTTTGTATGCAAAGCCTCGCCCATACCATGCAAGCGCTGAAATTCGTAGGGTTCCCCGTCTGCCATATGCAGGATGGCCGCGACTGTGTGCGCATTGTGCGTGGCAAACTGGGGATAGATACGGTCTGTCAGGCCCAAGATTTTGCGTGCATTTGCGATGTAGGACACATCTGTTGCCGCCTTGCGGGTAAAGACGGGAAAGCCAGTCACGCCCTCGACTTGCGCACGCTTGATCTCCGTGTCCCAATACGCGCCTTTGACCAGTCGGACCATGATGCGGCGGTCGTGACGTACCGCCATATCATAAACGGTGTCGATTACGGCCCCTGCACGCGGTCCATAGGCCTGCACAACAATTCCAAATCCGTCCCACCCAGCCAAAGCGTCGTCACCCAGAACCGCGTCAATAACTTCAAGCGACAGCGAAAGTCTGTCTGCCTCCTCCGCGTCGATGTTTAGCCCCATGCCTGCAGATTTCGCCAGCATGGCCAAGGATCGCAAACGCGGCACCAGTTCACGGAGCACGTACGAGGCTTGCGCGCGTTCGTAACGGGGATGCAAGGCTGACAGTTTCACTGAAATCCCGGGATTTTCGCGAATGTCCTCGTGCGTGCAGGCGCGCGCAATCGCGGAAATCGCACGCGAGTAGCTAAGGTGGTAGCGTCGCGCATCTGCGTCGGTCAGCGCAGCCTCCCCCAACATATCATAGGAATAGGTGAACCCCTTGGCTTCCATTCCGGCGGCGCGGTCCATTGCGCTGTCGATAGTTTCACCAAGGACGAACTGCCGCCCCATCTCTTTCATCGCGCGGCTGACGGCGGCACGGATAACGGGTTCGCCAAGCCGTTTGATTGCCCCGCGCAAATGACCGATTGGCCCGGGTTGATCATCGTCCAGCACCCGCCCGGTCAGCATCAGCGCCCAGGTCGATGCGTTCACAAGGCTCGAGGTGGATTGCCCCATATGCTTGCCCCAGTTCGAAGGCGAAATCTTGTCTTCGATCAGCGCATCAATCGTGTCAGCGTCCGGCACACGCAGCAGCGCCTCGGCCAGGCACATCAGCGCCACCCCTTCTTCGGTGGACAGACCGTATTCGGATAAAAACACCTCCATCAGGCCGGGCGCTGCGTGGTTTCGGATGCCGCTTACCAAGACAGCGGCATTGGCGCAGATGGTGCGCCTGTCTGTGTCCGAGAGCGCGGCTGTCGCGATCAGGGCGCTCAAGGCTGTGTCTGGATCCGCATACATGTCGGTATCAAGGTGCTGTGCCGGGGCCGATGCCATAAAGCGTTTCCTTTTCATTTTGATCAGTATATCAGCCTCAAAGAAGTGAAATTATTTGAAATATGACTAAAAGGCAGATCATATGAGTGAAAAAGTGTTAGATTTGCGGTCGACACGCCTTTCTGACCTTGACCGGTTTGACCAAGCGATTCTCGTGGCTTTGGCAGAAGATGGTCGGATGAGCATCACAGATCTGGCAAGCCGCATTGGTCTGTCAAAGTCACCAACGCAAGCGAGGCTGCGCCGTTTGGAAAAAACAGGCGTCGTGATGGGGTATCGCGCG
>JBCCBC010000124.1:0-8296 GCA_039814435.1 Pseudomonadota bacterium | reverse complement strand
GCGACAGTTCATGCCGAGCAAAATGCTATTAGCGATGCAGCCCGGCGTGGTGTATCACTGGATGGGGCTACAGTCTATATCACGCACTTCCCTTGTATCAATTGTGCTAAGATTATGGCATTGTCCGCCTGAGTTGGGGCGTGTCGGGCTGCGCCGAGCACTCGGACGTGTTGGACGCGGCGGCCGCCCAGTTGACGGAGTATGATGCGGGCACTAGGGAGGTGTTTGACCTGCCGCTGGAGGTGCGCGGGTCGACCTTGCAGCGGGATGTGTGTGCGCAGATGTCAGCGATCCCGTTTGGGCATACTGTGACGTATGGCGACATTTCCAAGCGCCTTGGCGTTCCGGCCCAGGCCATTGGTCAGGCCTGCGGTGGCAATCCCATTCCCATCATCATTCCGTGTCACCGCGTTATGGGCGCCAAGGGCCTGACCGGATTTTCGGGTGCGGGCGGGGTTGAGACCAAGGTCGCTTTGCTCCGCCACGAGTGCGCGGGCGGCTTTCTGATCTAGCCGCCCCGTTGCGGCATCAGTTGTTGTGCGATCCCTGCGAAGGTGAGGTAGAGCGACGAGATCACCAGCCCCCAATGCGCCCAGCTTTCCGGGTGAAAGTCGACCCAGGCCGCCCAGCCGGCAAAGAATGTCCAGGCCAGTGCCATCGGCAATGTGACCACCCGCCACCGTTCCGTCCGCACCGGGTGCACGAATTTCAGCGGCAGGAACATCCCCACCGCCAGCACGCTCACCAGCGCCAGGCTGACCCAGAAGTTGGGTTCGAGTGCGAAGATCACCAGCACCACCATGTTCCAGCACCCCGGGAACCCAGAGAACGAATTGTCCTTTGTTTTCATACGGGTGTCGGCGAAATACATCGCACTTGCAAAGGTGATCAGGATGATCGCCACCCAGCCTGTCCACCCTGCCATCAGCCCGGATGCGAACAGGGCGAACGCGGGGATGAAGACGTATGTCAGGTAGTCGATGATCAGATCCAGCAGCACCCCGTCAAATTCGGGTGCGTTGGTTTTGACGTCATATTTTCGCGCGAGGGGCCCGTCGATCCCATCGACGAAGAACGCCACAACCAGCCACAAGAACATCAGGTCCCATTTGGCGTCTACGGCCGCCAGCATCGCCAGCATCGCAAACACCGCGCCCGTTGCGGTCAGAAGGTGGACGCCCAAAGCGCGGAAACGGAGTGTCATGAGGCCGTCATGCGATATCGCGCGCGGGGTTGCAAACGCAAAACCGCGCCGGATGGGCCGACGCGGTTCGTATTTGAGGGTTGTGGCGCGGGCCTATTGGCCGAGCCGCACCTCTTCCAGCGGATAGCCGAGGTGGTCTTGTGCTTCCCAGCCGACGTGGCAGTCATGGCAGAAGGATTGTTTGACCTTCATCACCTTGCCGTTGGGTTGCAGACCTGCGTAGAGCCAGCCGGCGGTGTCGGGTGCCTCCTCGAGGCCCACCTTGGTCATGATGAACAGTGGGCCGGGGCGCGCTGCTTTTTTCTTGATGGAGACGGTGATCGATTCCTTGGCCAGGACGGAGCCAACCGGCATTTCGACCCCCTCTTGCTGAAACTTGAGGTACTGTTCGGCGGCCACATCATTGGCAAATGTGTTCAGCAGCCGGTTGCCGTGGGGCCCAGCCACACCGGGCCGTGTCGCGGTGGCCGCCCAGGTGCGGTAGGCGCTGCCGATTTCGTCGCCCTCTTTGGCGTAGCCGGTGGCCATCTTGTCCTTCAGGCAGTCATACAGCACGTTGATTTGCCCTTCATCGAGGTCAAAGGCGTCTTCGACGGTGATGGCGGTGCAGTCTTGTGCGCTGGCAATGCTTGCGGTCAGCGAGAGTGCGGCTGCGACGCAGGCGGCGGGCGCAAATTTGCGGATCATTTCGGGTTCCCTTGTCAGTGGCTATGCAATTGTATGCGGCGGTATGCCGCGCGCCACCCTTGCATAGTCGCGCAGCAACGCCGCATCACCTAAATGCACGTTTGCGTGAGGTCTCAGGCCTTGGGATGGGCGCGTGCGTAGACGTCCATCAGGCGCACAGTATCCACGGCCGTATAGGCCTGGGTTGTGGACAAAGAGGCATGGCCCAACAGCTCTTGGATGGCCCGCAGATCCCCGCCTGCGTTCAGCAGATGCGTGGCAAAGCTGTGGCGCATGGCGTGGGGTGTGGCCGACGCGGGCAGGCCAAGCTGCATTCGGGCCTGGGCCATCACCTGTTGGATGGCGCGGGGGGCCAGCGCGCCGCCGCGGATCGCGCGAAACAGCGGCCCATCCGCCGGCAGATCGTAGGGACAGGCGCGCACATAGGCATCCACCGCATCCCGGGCCGCATCGATCACGGGCACAATCCGTTCCTTGCCGCCTTTGCCGATGATCCGCATCACCTGCGGCAACGGCGCTTGCCCGCCTTGCAGGCTCAGTGCCTCGGAGATCCGCAAGCCGCACCCCCAAAGCAGGGTCAGCACAGCCGTGTCGCGCAGCCCCACCCAGGGCTTTTGCGACTGCAGGGGCGCGATGTCGAGCACGTCACGCGCGGCATCCTCGGCCAGCGGGCGCGGCAGCTTTTTGGTGAACTTGGGCGCGCGGGTGCTGAGCACGGCCGTGGGTTCGAACCCTTCGCGCACGGCCAGCCATTTGTAGAACGCCTTGACCGCCGACAGCTTGCGCGCCAGCGAGCGCGGCCCGACGCCGCCTGCGCGCGTGCGCGCCATCCAGGCCCGCATGTCCTGGGTCGGGATCCGCGCCAATGCGCCCAGCCCCTGGGTCTGACCGGAATGATCCGTCATGAACGCCAGAAATTCGGTGATATCGCGCCCGTAGGCCGTGATGGTGTTTTCAGCCGCCCCTTTGATGCTGCCCTGATGCGCCAGAAAGGACTGGAGCGCATCGCGGGCGGCTGGGGAAATCAGGCTCATCCCAACCAGCGCCGCATGGCCCGTTCGAATACCCCGGTGAAAAAGGCCAGCAGATCGGTGCCCTGTTGGGGGCCAAACATGTGCGGGTCTTCGGCCCCCATCACCAGCAGGCCGGGCAAACGTCCATCACCAAAATCGAGCTTCAGGCAGGCCTCGGACCGGATCCAGCTGCCGTCGGCCCCGTAAATCGCATCTTCGGCGTCTTGCACCTGGCGCAAGGTAACCTGCCGCACGGTGCCACCCCGCCCTTGCGTGAGGTAGTCATCGATAAAGCCGGGTTCGGCCACGTTCAGCACGTCGCCAAGGCGTTTGACCGCCGGGTCGTTGTCGTTCTGCACCGATTCAAGCACCAGCTTGACCGCATCAACGCGCAGGATTTCCGCAACTTCGCCGCCAAGATCACGCAGGAACGGTTCGAATTCATGCGGGTCAAGCATCCGCAAAATGGCGCGGTGGATCTGATTGGTGCCAGCGAGGTTTTCATAGGCCGCCGCGATCACCGAGCGGTGCGTGTCTTCGAGCCGGTCAAGCCGCGCCTCGAGCCGTTCCATCGCAAGGCCGCGCAGGTCCACGATATTGCCGCCCATCGCCCGTTCATTGGCCGCAATCAGGGCGTGCATCAGATCCTTGTCGTCGAGAATAACGTCGGGACGGGTAATAATCGCCTCTCGCAAGGCGTCGTCAATTTTCGGCTGGCTGCTCATACCGTACTCTTATTTATTTTCACGCCTCATATCATGGCAGCCCGCATAAATCTGCCCCCAATTGGATAAAATGCGCCTGGCCGTCTGCGTTGTTGCGCATTCGCGTCAGAGAGGGGGAAGCGGGTTTGCGTTCTCCCCGTGATTGGTTTGGCCGGGGCTGCCATATCCCCCCCATGACACAGACACCGCAAGCGACCACTCACGGAACCGGGTCCCGAATTTTCCCCTTGGGACCCCAAGCATTGCGGGTGTTGCTAAGGCGGGCCGGAAACGCCTGAGATTACAGGATTTTCTGACCTGTCTTAGCCCAGTCTTTCATGAACTGGTCAAGCCCGGCATTGGTCAGCGGGTGCCCCGCCAGCTTTTTGATGACCTCTGGTGGCGCCGTCATCACATCGGCCCCGATCATCGCACATTGCTGCACATGCCCGACCGACCGGATGGACGCGGCGAGGATCTCGGTTTCGAACCCGAAGTTGTCGTAGATGGTGCGGATGTCTTCGATCAGGTCCATGCCATCGATGTGGATGTCATCAAGCCGCCCGATAAAGGGCGAGATGAAAGAGGCCCCGGCCTTGGCCGCCAAAAGCGCCTGATTGGCCGAGAAACACAGCGTCACGTTTACCATTTTGCCTTCGCCCGACAGGACCTTGCACGCCTTGAGCCCGTCCCAGGTGAGCGGCAGTTTCACGGTGATGTTGTCCGCGATTTCGGCCAGTTTGCGCCCTTCGGCGATCATCGCGTCCGCTTCGAGAGCGACCACTTCGGCGCTGACCGGCCCGTCGACCAGATCGCAGATTTCCTTGGTCACTTCGGTGATGTCGCGCCCGGATTTCAGGATCAGCGAGGGGTTGGTTGTCACCCCGTCCACCATCCCCAGATCGTTCAGTTCGGCAATGGCGTCAATCTCGGCTGTATCGACAAAGAATTTCATGTCAGGTCCCTTTTGATGGCTTGGCGTTTGCTTGTCTTGCCTTTACCTCATGGCGGGTGATGCTGGAACCCCTCATATGTTGGCGCTAACATGATCCCGTCCTTTTTCGACGAAGGGGCGTTGGTGGCGGTGTTGACGACGCAGCCGCTGGATCGGGCGCTGGATTACAAGGCCCCCGAGGGGGGGTGTCACCTGGGGGCTTTTGTTGAGGTGCCGTTGGGCCCGCGCAAAGTGATCGGCGTGGTGTGGGGCCCGGGTGCCGGCGATTATGACTATGCCAAGGTCCGCTCGGTCATGCGCGTGTTGGATGTCGCCCCGATGCGCGCCGAGATGCGTGCCTTTCTGGAAAAGGCTGCTGCCTACACCCTGACCCCGATGTCTGCGATGCTGCGGCTGGCCACCCGTGCCCCCGGTTTGGGTGATCCGCCGTCGATGCGCAAAGTGTACCGCCGTGGTGCGGGCGAGCCTGACCGGTCGACCGATGCGCGCCGCCGCGTGTTGGCGTTTTTGGCCGACTATGGTGATTTGTCATTCACCCTGAAGGAATTGGCAGAGCTGGCCGGTGTGACGTCGTCCGTCATCAAGGGATTGGTCAAGCAGGGCGTCGTCGCCGAAGAAGACAGCCCGCGCGATCTGCCCTTTCCCCCGCTGGATCCCAGCCGCCCGTCCAAAGAGTTGACCCCCGATCAGGCCCGCGCGGCCGAGCATATCGGTGCCGCCGTCACCGCTGGCACCTATGGCACAACGCTGCTGCGCGGTGTGACCGGGTCGGGCAAGACCGAAGTGTACCTGGAGGCGGTTGCCGCCTGTTTGGCCTCTGGCCGCCAGGCCTTGGTTTTGTTGCCCGAGATCGCGTTGACAGCTGAGTTTCTGACCCGGGTCGAGGCCCGCTTTGGTGCCCGCCCGGCTGAGTGGCATTCAGGTGCCACGATGACCGAACGTCGCCGCATCTGGCGTATGGTCGGTCAGGGGCAGGCGCAGCTTGTGATCGGGGCCCGCTCTGCCCTGTTTCTGCCCTATCAGAACCTTGGCCTGATCGTTGTCGATGAGGAACACGACACCTCTTACAAGCAAGAAGACGGGGTGTTGTATAATGCGCGGGATATGGCGGTCTTGCGCGCCTCGCTGCTGGGCGCGCAGGTGGTTTTGGCCTCGGCCACCCCATCGCTGGAAAGCTGGGCCAACGCCCAAAGCGGCAAGTATACCCGCCTCGATCTGGAGGCGCGGTTTGGTCCGGCCGTGATGCCGACCATGAAAACGATTGATATGCGCGGCGAAACGCTGCCATCGGACCGCTGGGTGTCTGACACGTTGAAGCGGGCTGTGGATCAGCGGCTGGATGCGGGCGAACAGGCGATGCTGTTCCTGAACCGGCGGGGCTATGCGCCCATCACGCTGTGTCGCGCCTGTGGCCATCAGGTCGGCTGTGACCAGTGTGATGCCCGCATGGTCGAGCACCGGTTTTTGAAACGCCTGATGTGCCATCAGTGTGGCGAGACCAAGCCGATGCCGACCATCTGCCCGTCTTGCGGGGCGGAAGACCGCATGGCCCCGGTTGGGCCCGGGGTCGAGCGGTTGGGCGAAGAGGCCGTCAAGTTGTTTCCGGATGCCCGTGTGGCCGTGCTGAGTTCGGACATGTACGGCTCGGCCCGGGCGCTGAAGGCCGAGATTGAAAGCATCGCTGCGGGGGGGGCAGACGTGGTGATCGGCACGCAGCTGGTGGCCAAGGGGCACAACTTTCCCAACCTGACCCTGGTCGGGGTGATCGATGCGGATTTGGGGCTACAGGGGTCTGACCTGCGCGCGGCTGAGCGGACATTTCAGTTGATGCGCCAGGTGGCGGGGCGTGCGGGGCGGGCAGAAAAGCCGGGCACGGCAATGATGCAGACGTTTCAGCCCGAACACCCCGTCATCCGCGCGATCCTGGCGGGCGACGAGGAAGGGTTCTGGAAAGCCGAAGCGGCAGAGCGCGAAGCCGCGGGAGTTCCCCCCTATGGGCGGATGGCCGGGATTATCCTGAGCGGACCGGATGTGGCGCAGGTGTTTGATGCCGCCAACGCGTTGGCACGCAATCCAGGCCCGCTGACCCGGATCGGCGCGCAGGTGTTTGGCCCAGCCCCTGCGCCAATCGCGCGCGTGCGGGGACGTCACCGCGTGCGCTTGCTGGTCAAAGCGGGCAAAGGCGTGGCCCTGCAAAGCGCAATTGCCCAGTGGATCAGCCCGCTTAAGCTCAAAGGTGAGTTGCGTCTGGCCGTCGATATCGACCCGCAGAGCTTTTACTGAGGGCCAACTCTGTTTCTAACGTAGGGGCGGTGGGCAGATTGCCCACCCTACGCTGCCTATGCAGCCTCACATGTAGTGGGCAGATTGCCAACCCTACGCAGCCACACATGTAGGGTGGGCAATCTGCCCACCCCTCCCCCTAGCCAAGCGCGGCGTCGCACCTGCCACAGACCCCTGCGTGGCTGTGCAGCCCCACATCCGGCAGCACCTTCCAACACCGCGCGCATTTTTGGCCACCCGCCTTTTCAAACACAACAGCAACGCCCGACGCTTCGGGCAAGCGGAACGCTTCGGACGGCGCGTCATCTGTGGTCACGACGATCTGCGAGGTGATACATACATCCTGAAACGGCATCGCCTGCAGCGTCGCGGCAAGCGCGGCGTCCTCGACATGGACCACGGGTGCCGCCTCGAGAGAGGCCCCGATCACCTTGTCCGTCCGCTGGATTTCAAGCGCCGCCGTCACCACGCGCCGTGCAGTGCGGATACCGGCCCATTTGTCTGCAAGGTCGTCATTGCGCCAAGTTGCGGGCGTCTCCGGAATGTCCGTGAGGTGCACCGAGCTGTCGTTGCCGGGATACCGTTCCAGCCAGACCTCTTCCATCGTAAACACCAGGATTGGTGCCAGCCACGCTGTGATGCGATGATAAAGCAGATCAAGCACCGTGCGCGCGCTGCGCCGCTCAACCGTATCGCCATCACAATACAGCGCATCCTTGCGGATATCGAAGTAAAAGGCGGACAAATCCACCGTCGCAAACGTGAACACGGCCGAGAACACACGTTGAAAATCAAACGCGGCGTAACCGCTCCGCACCACCTCGTCCAGTTCGCACAAGCGGTGCAGCACGAAACGTTCCAGTTCCGGCATGTCCGCGGGATCTGTCCGGTCACTTTCGGTAAAGTCGCTGAGCGAGCCGAGCATGTAGCGCATCGTATTGCGCAACCGGCGATAGCTGTCGGCCACCCCTTTCAGGATCTCGGGCCCAATCCGCTGGTCGGCGGTATAGTCCGTCTGCGCTACCCATAGACGCAGGATGTCGGCCCCGTATTGGCGCACGACCTCTTCGGGTACGATGGTATTGCCGATGGATTTGGACATCTTCATACCCTTGGCATCCAGCGTAAACCCGTGCGTCACCACGTTGCGATAGGGCGCGCGGCCCGTCGTGCCGACGGATTGCAACAAGGATGAGTGGAACCAGCCACGATGCTGGTCGGTGCCTTCCATATAGACATCTGCGATACCGTCTTCGGACCCATCCGCACGGTCGCGCAAGGTAAAGGCGTGGGTCGAGCCGGAATCAAACCACACATCAAGAATGTCGGTGACCTGTTCGTAGTCATCCGGGTTCACGATCCCCTCAAGATAGCGCTGTTTGGCCCCTTCCTCGTACCAGGCATCGGCCCCTTCGGCCTCAAACGACGAGGTGATGCGCCGGTTGACCTG
>JBCCBC010000226.1:0-3345 GCA_039814435.1 Pseudomonadota bacterium | reverse complement strand
TCGTAGGTGAGTTCTACGTGGTCAGATGGCGTGGTGTGGGTGTGAGCGTGGTAGGTTTGGGCTGTCAGCATGGTGTTTCAGTTATGAGGGCGGTCCGCGTCCGCCGGGTGGGGGAGGAACCCCCGCCGAGCACCCAAAGGTGCTTCCCCTGTGGAACTCCGCCTTGGGCGGAAGGGGGCGGTCGGGGGTCGCCCGGCGTGGGACCGGGCTGAATGTCGTGCCAGCGCAATTCACTTTACATTTGCGTCTTATGTTACTGTTTGCCTTCTCGTTTGTACGATGAGCTTTTGAGACAGAAATCTGCATCCCCATGACATGCTTTGCAGCACGACATCGTAGTTCGAACCGGACGCTTCAATTTCTTCTCTATCACCAACGTGACTTTCATAATACCTGAACAGTCCCCCTGCATGACGATGTCGCTTGTCTAGCCAAACGATTTGCGCCCTAAATCCGGGGAGTTCCTTGCCTATCGTCTCATTGCTATGGACACCGAAGTGCTGGAGGGCGTTCGGGTCCGAAATGCCGCTCTCTTGAAACACCGCCCGTCGATCATCCCGCAGTCTACGAAGCAGTGTTTTCCACTTGTGCTTTACATGTCTTTCGGCACCTTTGATGCAAGTTTCGACAGGGTCTTGCGATCTTGCGGCGCCATACAATTGCAAAAGGTTGTGCTGATAATCTCTGATTTCGTCTTGGCTTCGCCCGGACAGCAACAAGCCACCCTTTACAAGCAATTCAAAGCCATGAGCGAACATGTACTCTACCGGGCCTTGATGGCGAAACTGGATATGGCTTTCAAACAAGTGATCGGCAGCGCGTACGTAGTCATCGCCTAAAGTAATCAATCCAAAACCAGCGGTCACAGCGATATCAAAACATGAAATAGCGCTGCGCCATCGGCAGCACATCCGCTGGTTCGCACGTCAGCAACTCGCCATCGGCGCGCACTTCGTAGGTTTCGGGATGCACCTCAACATGGGGCAGGGCGTCATTCAGCATCAGGTCCTTCTTGCCAATGCCGCGCGTGTTCTGCACCGCTACCGTGTCCTTGTGCAGCCCCAGTGAGGCCCCGATCCCCTCTGCCTGTGCGGCCGCAGACACAAACGTCACGGCAGAACGCTCGACGGATCGCCCAAAGGCCCCGAACATGGGCCGTGTATAGACCGGCTGCGGCGTTGGGATCGACGCATTCGGGTCGCCCATCTGCGCACAGGCGATGGTCCCGCCCAGCAGCACCATTTCAGGCTTTACCCCAAAGAACGCCGTGTTCCACAGGCACAGATCCGCGCGTTTGCCGACCTCGATAGACCCGATCTCGTGACTGATCCCGTGCGCGATTGCCGGGTTGATCGTGTATTTGGCGATATAGCGCCGCACCCGGAAATTGTCGTTTTCGCCGGTTTCTTCTGCCAGGCGCCCGCGCTGTTTCTTCATCTTGTCAGCCGTCTGCCAGGTGCGGATCAGCACCTCGCCGACGCGCCCCATCGCCTGACTGTCCGAGGCGATGATCGAAAACGCGCCCATGTCGTGCAGGATGTCTTCGGCCGCGATGGTCTCGCGGCGGATGCGCGACTCGGCAAAGGCCACATCTTCGGGGATCGACTTGTCGAGGTGGTGGCACACCATCAGCATGTCCAAATGCTCCTCGAGCGTGTTGACCGTAAAGGGCCGCGTCGGGTTGGTGGAGGAGGGCAGCACGTGTTCTTCGCCGCAAATCTTGATAATATCCGGCGCATGGCCGCCGCCGGCCCCTTCGGTGTGAAAGGCATGGATCGTGCGGCCCTTCATCGCCGCCACAGTGTTTTCGACAAATCCGGATTCGTTCAGCGTGTCTGTGTGGATCATCACCTGAACGTCCATGTCGTCGGCGACGGACAGGCAGCAGTCAATGGCCGCAGGCGTGGTGCCCCAGTCTTCGTGCAGTTTCAGCGAACACGCGCCCGCCTTGATCTGTTCCTCCAAAGCGGCAGGAAGGGAGGCATTGCCCTTGCCTGCAAAGGCAAGATTCATCGGAAATGCATCCGCCGCCTGCAACATCCGTCCCAGGTGCCACGGGCCGGGGGTGACGGTGGTGGCCAGCGTGCCGTGCGCCGGGCCCGTGCCCCCGCCCAGCATGGTGGTGAGCCCCGAGTGCAGCGCGTCGTCAATCTGTTGTGGGCAGATGAAATGGATGTGGCTGTCAAACCCGCCCGCGGTCAGGATCTTGCCCTCGCCTGCGATGGCTTCGGTGCCGGGGCCGATGATGATGTTGACGCCGGGCTGGGTGTCGGGGTTGCCCGCCTTGCCCACGGCGGCGATCCGCCCGTCTTTGAGGCCCACATCGGCCTTGTAGATCCCGGTATGATCCACAATCAGCGCATTGGTGATGACCGTGTCGACGGCCCCTTCGGCCCGCGTGATTTGCGACTGCCCCATGCCATCCCGGATGACCTTGCCGCCGCCGAACTTGACCTCTTCGCCATACAGCATGGCGTTGTCGCCCGTGCCTCCTGTGCGGGCGGAGCCAGCGGCTTCGGCGGTCAGGTCACGCTCGACCTCGATGATCAGGTCGGTGTCAGCCAGACGCACCTTATCGCCCACGGTGGGGCCAAACATGGCGGCATAGTCGGAACGGGGGATGGATGTGGGCATGGTTTCTCTCAGTTTGTGACAGCAATGGTCGCGGCATAGGTAAGCGCGGCAGAAATTGCCTCGTCGTTCCGTTGCTTCAGGGATTTGGGTGGGCCCAATGTAGCTTGGGTTGGTGCCTTGCGATCCAGAACTTCGGTTTGCAAATCGCGTGGGAAAGGGTCGTCAGGACAGCGCACAAAGGCAGCCAATTCGCGTCCTTCTTCAATCTCGAGCGCGTGCCCAGAACAAAAAACACCGTCTGCACGTTCAAGGCGTAGGCCGCATCCAATCACGCAAACGCCTCGCTTCTGGACTTCGAATAAAGGGAGGCCATCACCATCGACTAGATCAAACTTGGGCGTGCAACCCAACACGACAGAAAAAGCTGCCAATGCGGATGCCGCGAAAACGCGTTGTGTCCGGAGTGTGCGGGAACCGACGAACGTCATACCTCAAACACCTCATCCACCGGAACCTGCATCGCCGTCACCAAACCGTTGGTTTGCATTGCCATGCCGATGACACTCATCAACTCTCCGTGCTGGGCCGCACTCATCCCTTTGGCTGTTGCTGCCGCCGTGTGGGAATGGACGCAATACTCGCACCCGTTGGCGACAGACACGGCGATATAGAGCATCTCTTTGACCAGCGGGTCCAAGTCCCCCGGCCCCATCACATCCTTCAACCGCCCCCACGTTGCGGCCAGCAGGGCCGGGTCATTGGCCAGCGCCC
>JBCCBC010000221.1:0-3901 GCA_039814435.1 Pseudomonadota bacterium | reverse complement strand
TGAGCCAAAGATCGCAGTGCCGCCGGGCCAGATGGCCGGAAACTGAAATTCCCTCGGCATTGGCGATACTGTCCAGCCAAACGGTACGTGCGCCAAGCAGCTTGCCAAACCGAACCGCAAAATAGCCGGGCGCCGCACCTGTGGACACGACAACATCGGGGCGGGTCCGCAGAACGTGCCACAGCATCCCCAATGCCAGGCCTACCAAGCGCAGCTTGGCCTTTGCATTGGCGTCTATCACCGTGCGCAGATCCGCGCCGGGCACGTCCTGCGCATACGCCGCGCCCGTTGTCACATACACCACCTGGGCCCCATCCCACGCCGGGGCCAGCCGGCGCAGCTCGGCCCAGTGGCCGCCGCCCGATGACACTGCCAAAACCCGTGGCCTTGTGCGCATACGCGTGACCTGCCTTGCCCGTTCCCGTGCGTCGCTGATACAGACTTGACCACGCGATGGGAACCTTGGCCCCAACCACATCGCAGCGGAGCCGCATGATCCTATGACACGTCTGCACCATCACCCGGCGATCCGTGCGCGCTTGCGGGCGCTGCGCCCTTGGTACAACGCCGTGTTTCGGCGGCAGCGCGACTATTCCGCCGCACCGACGCCCGCAGCGTATTTGCAGCAAATGGAAGGGCGCGGCGTATTTCTACTGTGCTTTGGTCGGTCCGGGTCGACGGTGTTCGCCGACTACTTGGGCACTCATCCAAAAATGATGAGCTTTGGTGAAGTGTTGGGGGAAGAGAGCTTTTATTCCTATTTCCAATGGCTCAGCCGGGGCGTTTTGTGGATTTGGCCGCTGCGCCCAACCCTGATGGCGCGAGAATTCTACCGGTATGCGGCCCGCTTGGTGGGGCGGCACACTGGAATGCACTGCCTATTCGACATCAAAATCGAAAGCCTGCACCTGATCGAAGGCAATTGGCGCCTGCCTGGACCTGATTTTGCGCTCTACACCCATTTGCGCGAGGCCAATGCGCCGGTGATTTTACTGCGTCGCGAGGATTTGGTGGCCCGCTATGTGTCCGGCCAAGTGGCCGAACGGCGCGGCGCCTACCACAGCTACCAAGGCGCTGGCGCGGCAGCTGTCGCTCCGTTCGAGATCGACCTGGCGGCGGCAAAGCACCAGATCGCGCAGATCGAGGCCAGTCACGCCGCCATCCGCGCGGTGTTCCAAGGATCGCCGCATTTTATGGAACTGACCTACGAGCAGTTATTTGTTCCAGAAGGCAGCGGCGGCACACAGTTTTCTCCCGACTTGGGCGCGCGCCTGGCCAATTTGCTGGGTGTCGAGGACGCCTTTGACCCGATCCCGCAGTTGCAGCGCGTGTCTGGTGGCAGCGGCTATGCAGACCTGATCACCAACTGGGCGGATGTGCAGCGCCTTCAAGACCAACGCGGCGCACCCACATCGGCGCAATAAGAAACCCGGTCAGCACTCCCAAGGTGTTGAGGATCAGATCATCCACCTCAAACGTCCGGTACGCGCACGGGTACAGCCCGAACAGCCCGGTCAGCTGCGATATCTCCACCACCAGGCTCATGACCAAGCCAACCAATATCGCCTGTTGCCAGGTCCGCAGAAATCGCGCAAACCCGATCCCCGCCAGCACGCACAGCACAAAATTCATCACTGTCGCTTGCACAATTTGATGGCGCATCCAGTCCTGTACCGTGGCGCCCCGCTGCGCCAAGCGCACGAAATAAGACAGGGAGTCAAAGGGCTGCAAAATGGGGGCCACGCCGCCCTCCGAACAGTCCAAGCTTGCGGGATCTGGAAACGGATGGTGGGTGAGCATCACAAAAAATAGGCCCGGCAGCAACGCCAAGGCATCCCACCGCGCGGCGCGGCCCCGCCAGGTCCGTGCGGCCAGCCAGATCAGCACGCTCAGCGCCGCCGCGTACAAAAACCCAAGCCCCAGGTAAGACACAAGACCGCCCAGGGACATCGCGCAGATTAGCCTTCTGCCGCTTCCGCCAGCGCTTTGCTGGCCTCAATCGCATCCGCCTCGGGCAGGCGGCCATATTGGCCAAGCGCAAGGCCGCTGCGCAAAACGCGAGCAGGGTTTCCCGCCGCGATGCTGCCCGCCGGTATTGTTTTGGTGACGACAGAGCCTGCGCCGATAACGCAGTCATCGCCGATCCGGACCCCTGGCATGATGATCGAGCCCCCCCCGATAAAACACCGCGCGCCAATCCATGTGTCGGTGAACAGCCCGCGCGGCATGTCATGCGACAGAACGCGGACGTCGAAGGCGATGTAGCTGTCCGCGCCCACATGCACGCCCCTGGGCCAAGTTTTGTCGAATTTGGTGGACAGCGAAAATTGGCAGGTGGGATGCAGATCCATCCCCCACACCCGGCCATAATACCACCGCAGCGCGCCGATAATGGCATAGCGAAGACGGTATAGCCGGTTCAGGCCTGCGCGCTTGACCTTGCGCGGTTCGGGTGTGCCTTGGGACATCGTTGCCTGTCAGATCTAGGGGTGTGGCGGAGTGCGGCCACAACATACACTGTGCCATGTCCCTGTCGCCTGTAAAACCACAGATTTTCGACGATTGGCTGCGCAAGGCTGGACGCGCCCCGCGTGATGCCTAAGGTAGCGTTACAAAAGCAGAGCAGCACAGGTCCACCACACGTGACCGCGACCAACGTCTCCGTTCCTGAACTGACGGTCATTGTCGTCAGTTACAACACGCGCGCGCTGACGCTGCGGGCGCTGGAGACATTGTACGACACAACGCATATCGCCAGCTTTCGCACGGTGGTGTTCGACAATGCGTCGACCGATGGCTCGGCTGAAGCCGTTGCCGCCGCGTTCCCGCAGGCCGAGTTGATCGCATCGCCCGAAAACGTCGGCTTTGCCAAAGCGAACAATCTGGTCGCCGCGCAGGCCAACACCGACTGGTTGCTGCTGCTGAACCCTGACACGGAATGCCACGCCGGTGCCGTTGATACATTGCTGCACTTTGCCAAGGCGCACCCGCAGGCCGGCATCGTTGGCGGCCGCACGGTGTTTCCCGATGGCAGCTTGAACATCGCCTCGTGCTGGATGCGCATAACGCCTTGGTCGGCATTTTGCGCAGCAACCGGGCTGAGCGCTCTGTTCTCTAGCTCAGCCTGGCTGAACCCCGAAGCTATGGGCAATTGGAAGCGCGATAGCGTCCGAGAGGTCGACATTGTGGTTGGCTGCTTCATGCTGCTGCCGCGGTCGTTGTGGGACACGTTGGGCGGGTTTGATCTGCGCTACTTTATGTACGGAGAAGAAGCGGACCTGTGTCTGCGGGCCAAAGCGTTGGGGTATCGCCCGATGATCACGCCGGAGGCGCAGATCATGCATCTGGTGGGCGCATCGTCCAAAAGCCAGGCCAAGAAATATGCCATGGTGGCCAAGGCGCGGATGACCTTGATCCAAGATCATTGGCCCCCCGCTTGGGTGCCGTTTGGCAGGGCGATGATGTGGACATGGGCAGCAAGCCGCGCGCTGGCGCTGACCACGCTGGCGCGCGTCACAGGACGCAAAGCCGATGCCGCCGCAGTCTGGGCGGCGATCTGGGCCGCGCGGCGCGATTGGCTTGAGGCGTACTGAGATGTCAGGCAGCGTTCAGAAACCCCGCAAAGGCCGCCCTGCGCGCCTCCTGCGGCTGATTTTGGCAGCGCTGGATCCACGGGCGTGGGCGCATTTTGTCAAAGTGATGAACTTTTACAATTACACCCATGTGCAGGAACTGCGCAAAGCGCAGGTTGCGCGGACAGCGAATATTGCCCCGACGGCAGGGTTTGCGAACGGGCAAAACGTCACAATTGGCGAGAATGTCACCATCGGCGCCTATTGCCAGATCTGGGCCGGGCCGGGGGCAGCGCGCGTGGTGATCGAACGCGATGCACTGTTTGCGC
>JBCCBC010000057.1:0-12698 GCA_039814435.1 Pseudomonadota bacterium | reverse complement strand
CTCTGCCCGCGCGGCCTTTGACGATGGGCGGTGGCGGCGCATGCCCCCGGCTGCGCGCAAAAAGGTGTTGTTTAAGTGGGCAGACCTGATCGAAGCCGCGCAACTGGATCTGGCCGTGCTGGGCGTGCGCGACAACGGGACCGAGATTGGCATGGCCCTGCGCGCCGAACCCGGGTCGGCCAGCGCGACCATCCGGTATTATGGTGAGGCGCTCGACAAGATCTACGGAGAGATTGCGCCCACCCCCGACGACATGATGGGCCTGATCCACCGCGAACCCATTGGGGTGATCGCCGCCATCATCCCGTGGAACTTTCCTCTGATGATTGGCGCGTGGAAGCTGGGCCCGGCCCTTGCGGCAGGCAACAGCGTGATCCTGAAACCATCCGAGTCCGCCAGCCTGTCCCTGATCCGCATGGCGCAGCTGGCGCTTGAGGCGGGATTGCCCCCCGGTGTTTTGAACGTCGTCACGGGCGAGGGATCGGTCGTGGGCGATACCCTGTCCCACGCGATGGATGTGGATGTGATCGCCTTTACCGGGTCGGGCACCACGGGGCGCAAGCTGTTGCAGGCCTCTGCCGCGTCCAACATGAAGCGCTGTTATCTGGAACTGGGCGGAAAGTCCGCGAACGTAGTGTTTGCCGATGCAAAGGACCTGGGCGAGGCGGCCAAAGTGTCCGCCGCCGGCATCTTTCGCAATTCGGGCCAGGTCTGCGTTGCCGGGTCACGACTGTTGGTCGAGGCCGCGATCCATGACGAATTTGTTGCCGAGTTGGGGCGCGCAGCGGCTGCGATGCGTGTGGGCGATCCGCTGGATCTGGGCACGGCAGCGGGTGCGATCAACAACGCGGCTCAGTTGCGCCAGAACCTCGAATGTGTGACCAGGGCCCAAGCCGAAGGCGGGACGCTGTTTCAAGGGGGCGCGCAGATCCTGCAAGAAAGCGGCGGCTATTACATGGAACCCACAATCATCACCGACGTCGCGGCAGGGCACAGTGTCGCCCAGCACGAGGTCTTTGGCCCGGTGCTGGCCGTGACCCCGTTCGCGGATGAGGACGAGGCCATCGCCCTGGCCAACAGCACCGACTATGGGCTGGCGGGCGGCGTGTGGACCGCCGATGTGTCGCGCGCGCACCGCATGGTGCGAGAGATGCGCACCGGTGTCGTGCACGTCAACACCTATGGCGGCCCAGATGTCACTGTGCCGATGGGTGGGGTCAAACAGTCGGGCAACGGGCATGACAAGTCCCTGCACGCACTGGACAAGTTCGTCGATCTCAAGACCGCGTGGTTCAAACTGTAATCAACCCGGCACTGCGTTGAAGGTAAACAGGGTCTCCCCATTGATCCTGTAGCCGTTGATCAGCCGCTTGGCCGTGTCCGACGTCAGCCATTCTTCAAGCCGCGAGGCATGGTCGTGCCGCACATGGGGGTGGCGATCCGGGTTCACCGGCAGATAGCCGTATTGGTTGAACAGGTCCGGATCGCCCGAAAACAGCAGGGCAAGGTCGCCGGTATTGCCAAAGTTCAGCCAACTTGCACGGTCAGCCAGAATATAGGCGTTGAGGCCGGAGGCCGTATTCAGCGCCGCACCCATCCCGGCACCCACCGCTTTGTACCAGGGATCAAATGTTGCGGGCTCAAGCCCCGCACCGGCCCACAGCGCCAGCTCTTTCTTGTGCGTGCCGCTGTCATCGCCCCGGCTGACAAAGGGGGCGCGGGACCGCGCAATGGCGCTCAGCGCCGCGTGGATCGTCGCTGCGTCCTGGACCCTTGCGGGGTCAGTGGCCGGGCCAACAATGACAAAGTCATTATACATGATATCGCGGCGATGACTGGCGTGCCCTGCGGCGACAAATGCGTCCTCTGCCCCGCGCGCGTGCACGAGGATCGCGTCCACATCCCCCGCTTGGCCCAACCGCAAGGCCTGTCCCGTCCCAACAACCAACAACTGCACGGTCAGGTCCAGATCCTGGGCGATCCGGGGCAGCAAAATATCCGCCAGACCCGAGTTGTGAAACGAGGTCGTGACGGCAAGCCGCATGCTGTCCTGAGCAGAGACGACAGATGCAAAAAACGCGAACGCTGTGGCGACGATCCATGCCCTCATGTCACGATGTCCCCGTCCAGAAAGGCGCGCGCCTCGGTCGTTTGCGGGCCTGCAAAGAAGGCGGGCGCGCTGCCCTGTTCGTGCACCCGGCCCCGCAGCAGGAACAGCACGTCATCTGCCAGGCGGCGCGCCTGTCCCAGATCATGCGTTGCAATCACCAGCCGCGTGCCGTTCGCGCGGGCCTGTTGCAGGATCTCTTCGATCTCGCGTTTGGCCTGACCATCCAGCGATACGGTCGGCTCATCCAGAAACAGCACATGGGGGTCTGTGATCAGCGCCCGCGCCAGGGCAAGTTTCTGCTGCTCTCCGCCCGAAAGAACGGTTGCGGACCGCTCGAGCGCCTCGGTCAACCCGACGCGCGCGGCCCACTCACGCGCCTGTGCCCGCGCGCCTGATTTGGGCATCCTCCGGATAAAAAGGGGATAGGCGATGTTTTCGATCACCGACCGGCGCAGCATGACCGGGCGCTGAAAAACAAAACTTTGGTATTGGCGGGCCTCGTCCCGGGGGCAGGCCCACGCCATGTCGCCACCCGTCAAACGGGCCGTGCCGTGCATCAGCCGCAACAGTGTCGTCTTGCCCGATCCGTTCGGGCCCATGATGGCCGTTACGCCCTGCCCGTCCAGGGTCAGATCAACCGGTCCCACCAGCACCTTGCCGCGCCGCGAGGTCTGCGCCCGGGTCATCGTCATCGGGAACAGCATGCTCACCACCGCCCCCCCTGTTCCGTACGCCCCAGCCAGTGGATCAGCAGATTGATCGAAATGGTCAGCAGGATCAGCACAAAGCCCAACGCAAGGGCCAGCGAAAAGTCACCCTTGCCCGTCTCAAGCGCGATGGCTGTGGTCAGCACACGGGTGGCGTGGTCGATATTGCCGCCCACGATCATGATGGCCCCCACCTCTCCGATGGCGCGGCCAAACCCGGCAAGCGAGGCGGTGAGAAGCGCGCGGCGGGCGTCCCACAGCAGGGTGCGCATCTTTTGGGTCTGCGTCACATTCATCGAGATCAGCAAATCGTGGTATTCTGACCAAAGATCGCGCAAGGACTGGTGGGCGATGCTGGCCACAAGGGGGACGATGATGATGACCTGCGCGATGATCATGGCCGTGGGCGTGAACAGCAGCCCCAACACCCCCAGCGGCCCTTCGCGCGACAGCAGGATGTAGACGATCAACCCAACCACCACGGGCGGCAACCCCATCAGCGCGTTCAGCACGGCAATGACGCTGCGCCGCCAGCGGAACCGCTTGATCGCCAAAAGGGCGGCAAGTGGCAGGGCGATGCAGGATCCGATCGCAAGTGCCGTCAGCGTCACCTGAAGGGACCGTGCCGTGATTTCCAGCAAGTCCCGGTCAAGGCTGACCACCAACCAAAATGCCTGGGACAGGCCTGCCCACAGATCGCTCATGCCTGCGCGTCTTTCGTTTTGTTGTTACACACACAAAGGTGGGGCCAAAAGCGGTCCCACCCAAGCGTCCCAATGCGACATGTGCAGCGCAATGCCAATATCTTTTGTTTTGCGTCGCAAACTGACACGGACTGCGCCGCTTGGTTTTGCATGGTGCGGGAAAACCGCTGCGGTGTCCGTGTGGACAGGGTGGCGGGCAGACCGCAATATGCCGGTGCCGGGTGCACCCGGCCCCAGCACAGGCAAGAAAGGGTGCATGATGCGCGCAGCCGTCGTCAGGAACTTTAGCGAAGATCTCTCCATTGAAACGGTCCCCGATCCGGCCTGCCCGGATACCGGCGTTGTACTCGAGGTGGCGGCCTGCGGCGTGTGCCGGTCCGACTTTCACGGCTGGACGGGCGAGCACCCGAAAGTGGTGCATGGATCCATTCTTGGGCACGAATACTGCGGTACGGTGGTTGCGGCCGGCCCCCAAGCCAAGCACAGCGTCGGCGATCGGTTGATTGCACCGTTCATTCTGGGCTGCGGCGACTGCCCCGCATGCCAGACGGGCGCGTCCAATACGTGCGAAAACTCCATCGTGCCGGGCTTTGGCGCGCCGGGGGCCTATGCGCAATACGTGGCGGCGCCGTTTGATCATAACCTTGTCCATTTGCCCGACAGCATGTCTCCCGCCTTGGCCGCGGGCCTTGGGTGCCGCGTGACGACGGCCTGGCACGCGCTGACAGACCGCGCCGGTGTGCGGGTCGGGGAATGGGTTGCCATTCACGGCACAGGCGGCGTTGGCCTGTCTGCCTTGCTGCTGGCCAAGATGCTGGGCGCGCGTGTCGTCGTGGTGGATATCGTCGAGGACAAGCTGGCCCACGCCAAACAGCTCGGCGCAGACGCCGCTGTGAGCGCAAGCAAGGGCGATGTGGCAACGGCGATCCGCGACATCACCGGCGGCGGCGCGCAGGTGTCCATCGAGGCGCTTGGGATCGAGGCAACCACCAACGCCTCGGTCGAGTGTCTGGCGACGCTGGGCCGTCACGTGCATGTGGGCATGCCCGCCGGGGACGGCATGATGCGGATCAACATGCGCGCCATCTATTCCAAACAGCTGGCGTTTTACGGCACGCGCGGGATGCCCTCGTGGAAGTACCCGACCTTGCTCGACATGATCGAACGGGGCGAAGTCGATCTCAGCCCGATGCTCGACCGCGAGGTGCCTTTGTCCGGGGCCAGCGCCGAACTGCGCGCCATGACAGGGCCAACCGCGCCCGGCACGGCCGTCATCACCGACTTCAGCATCTAAGCGGCTCAATCCAGCCGGAACCCTTTGCGGCGCACAAATGCCCCAAAATCCGCCCGCTCAGGCTGGCTGTACTGGCGGGCCTTGTCCATGGACCAGCCATATGCGTCCGCCGTGCCAAAGGTGTCGGCAAAACGTTGCGCGGTGTAGGGCTGCGTGCGTTCGCGGTCGCGATCATAGGCCTGCACCGCCGCTTGCACATTGTCCTCGCGGTAGCGGTCCACGTGACAGGTCACCCCAAGCGGAAGGCGTTTGGTGATCTTGGCCGGACCCCGGGGATAGCCCAGCGCCAAACCGGCAAAGGGAAACACATGATCCGGCAGGGCGAGCAAATCAGAGACGGCTTGCGCCTCATTACGCACAGCGCTGATCGGGCAGCAGCCCAGACCCAGCGCCTCAGCAGCCGTGACAAAGGCCCCCAGCGCAATGGCCGCATCGCCGACAGCGTTGAAAAACGCATCCAGGTGATCGTTGGCAAAGGGCACCCCGCGCCAGTCATGCAACAACCGCTGCCGTCGGTTATTGCCGCAAAACACAACCAGCATCGGGGCCTGCGCAACCCAGTCCTGCCCGGGGACAAGGGCGGCAAGGGCGCGGCGGGTGTCCGGCGACGCCAACAGGACGATGTCGCGCTGCTGCAAATCGCTTTTGGTCGGAGAGGCAAGGGCCGCAGCACAAATCATATCCAGAACCGCAGGCGGAATGGCCCTGTCCAGAAACGACCGGCACGAGCCGCGCCCGACCATGGATGTGATCAGATCACACGTGTCAGGCAGATCGGCATGCTCCCCGGCATCCGTGAAACCATCCGAGAACCGCGCCAAGACTGCGCCGTGCAAGCCGCGCGCATTGTCATCAATCATGTCCACCCCTCGGCTTACGGCTTTTTCGTAAGCCCTGCTTTCCAAAATCGAAAGTTATTCTCGCCTTCTTAAAGGCAAACTATCTGCTACACAGTGCCATAGCCCCCAAAGCGTTTGGAAGTCCCAAAGAGCCATGCCGCACGACACAGCCCAAGACACTTTGCCAACCACTTTGAAAATCACGATTGACCGTGGCGACGCCGCACCAGACGTCAAGCGGGAGTTTGAGGTGCCGGCCTATGACAATCAGACGGTGTTGGATGTGGTATCTTGGGTGCAGCAAAACGCGGATCCAACGCTCAGCTACCGGTTTGCCTGCCGGGTTGGCATGTGTGGCAGTTGCGCGATGATGGTCAACGGTGTACCGCGCTGGACGTGCCGGACCCACATCTCCAAAGTGCTGGACGGCCACGCGGTGACCATCGCACCCCTGCGCAACCTGCCGGTGATCAAGGACCTGGCCGTCGACATGGACCCGTTCTTCGACAAATGGGTCGGGGCCGAAGGGGTGCATCACGGCGCTTTGACCCGGGACGACCCGATCGCGCCTGTGGACGAAACCAGCACCACCCGGGTCGAGGCAAATGCCGGAATCGAATGCATCAACTGTTCGGTCTGCTACGCGGCCTGCGACACGGTTGCAGGCAATGCGGACTATCTGGGTCCTGCCGCCCTGCAACGCGCCTGGACACTGCTGAACGACGCCAAGGACGAAGGGCGCGTGGCCATTCTTGACGCGGTGTCGGGCAGCGGGGGCTGTCACAACTGCCACTCCATGGGTTCATGCACCCTCTACTGTCCGAACGAACTGGACCCGATGTCGGCGATTGCGGGCCTGAAACGCGAAACGATGAAATCGTTTTTCAAGCGGGGCCGGTGATGCTGAACATGCGCCTTTATATGCTGCAACGGATCACCGCCCTGCTGATGGCGCCGCTGGTGCTGGGACATCTGGCAACGATGATCTATGCCATTCAGGGCGGGTTGAGTGCCGCCGAAATCCTGGGCCGCACCCAAGGCTCCATCCTGTGGTTCCTGTTTTACGGCACCTTTGTTGTGGCTGTCGCAATTCACGGGGCCATTGGGGTGCGCACCGTGGCATCCGAATGGGGCGGGTTGCGCGGCGCAGCACTGGACGGGGTGATGTGGATCACCGGATTGGGGTTGTTCATGTTAGGAGCACGGGCCGTCTGGGCCGTGACCTTTGCATGAGGGCGGCGCGCGGCATCACATCGCGGGCGCACCCCTTGTGGCTGGCCTATATCCTGCACCGGGTGTCCGGGCTGGCGCTTGCGGTGTTCCTGCCGCTGCATTTCTGGGTGCTTGCGATGGCCATGACCGACCCTGCGCGCCTTGATGGTTTTTTGCACCTGACCGAGGCTGGACTGGTCAAACTGGCCGAATTCGGCCTCGTCTTTTTGTTGGCGGTCCACATGTTTGGCGGTGTGCGGCTGATGGCGCTGGAATGGTTGCCCTGGTCCGCGTCTCAAAAGACACTTGCGGCAGGGGCGACGGCAGCGTCCTTCCTGATTGCGGCCCTCTTCTTTCTCAAGGCGATTTGACATGCGGGTTTCTGACATCGACCGACACGACACCGATATCCTGATCCTCGGCACCGGGGGCGCTGGCCTGTTTGCCGCGCTTCATGCGCAACAGACCGCGCCCGAGGGCACCAAGATCACCGTGGCGGTCAAGGGGCTGATCGGCAAATGCGGCTGCACCCGCATGGTGCAGGGGGGCTACAACGTGGCCCTGGGCGGCGGTGACACGGTCGAACGGCACTTCATGGACACGATCATTGGCGGCAAATGGCTGCCCGATCAGGACATGGCCTGGCGGTTGTGCGAACAGGCCGTGGTGCGCATCCGCGAGCTGGAAAACGAAGTCGGGTGTTTCTTTGATCGCAACGCGGACGGGTCCCTGCATCAAAAGGCGTTTGCCGGGCAGACGGCCGACCGCACCGTGCACAAGGGCGATCTGACGGGGATCGAGATCATCAACCGCCTGATGGAAAAGGTGCTGGCAAGCGGCGTGGAAAAGCTTCAGGAACACCGCGCCGTGGGGCTGATCCCAACGCGCGATGGATCGGCGCTGGCGGGCGTGCTGATGATCGACATGCGCACCGGACGGTTCCGTCTGGTGCGGGCCAAAACGGTGCTGATGGGCACGGGCGGCGGGCCGACCATGTACAAATATCACACGCCAAGCGGGGACAAGACGATGGACGGCCTTGCCATGGCGCTGCGGGCAGGCTTGCAGTTGCGCGATATGGAGATGGTGCAGTTTCACCCCACTGGCCTGCTCGCGGGCGAGCATACCCGGATGACGGGCACAGTGCTCGAAGAGGGCTTGCGCGGCGCAGGCGGGCAGTTGATCAGCCACGCAGGTCAGCGGTTTATGTTCGACTACGACGACAAAGGCGAACGCGCGACCCGCGATGTGGTCAGCCGCGGGATATATGCCGAGATGCGCAAGAACAACAATCCCGCACAAGAGGGGGTGTTCATCTCGATGTCCCATCTGGGCCCCGAGACCGTGCGCGCCAAGTTCCCCGGCATGGTGAAACGCTGTGCGGACAGCGGGTTTGATCTGGCCGCGGACAAGGTCGAAGTCGTGCCAACGGCCCACTATTTCATGGGCGGCGTTGTGGTGGATATCGACACGCGCACCGCGATGGAGGGGCTCTATGTTGCGGGCGAGGATGCGGGCGGCGCGCACGGATCCAACCGCCTGGGCGGCAACGGTGTGGCCAACTCGACCGTCTATGGCGGCATTGCGGGGGACACGATGGGCGCGGATGTGGCGGGCATGACCTTGCGCGACCCGGACGAAGACGTGCTGGCAGCCGAACTGGCACGCGCCATTCACCCCCTGACGCGCACACCGGATCTGGTGCTGCCGCTGCGCAAGCAATTGCAGGACTGCATGTGGGACGACGTCGGCGTGATACGCACCGAAACGGGCATGAAACGCGGGTTGCGCGGGATTGCGGCGGTGTCGGATGCGCTGATGGATGCGGGGGTGGACGCCAGCAATCTGGCCTTCAATCTTACCTGGCACGACTGGCTGAACCTGCGCTCGCTTTGTGACGTGTCCGAGGTGATCACCAAAGCCGGGATCGCGCGCGAAAACTCGCGCGGGGCCCATCACCGAGAGGACTTCCCCGATGCGGGCACAATGGAAGACAGCGAATACACGGTGGCGCAGTTGAGAGGCGACACCGTTGAGGTCACGCGCGAACCCGTCAAGTTCAGCATCGTCCGCCCGGGCGAGACGATCCTGCCAGATGGCGAACCCGAAACACTGGTTGCGGCGCAATGATCCCCATATCCCTCATCCAATCCACCGCCGAAACCCTTATGGACAAGGCCGCCATCGAAATCCCGCAGGACTATCTAGATGGCCTGCAAGAGGCCGCGCGGACCGAGGATGGGGATCTGTCGTCCTTTGTCCTCAAGGCCATGCTCGAAAACTACGAGGCCGCCAAGGAAGACCGCCGCGCCATGTGCGGCGACACCGGCGTGCCGCGCTGGTTCGTGAAACTGGGAAACGAGGCGCAGGTTGAGGGCGGGATGGTCGCGCTGGAAGCCGCTCTGCGCCGCGCCACGGCCAATGCGACCAACGGCGTGCCCTTGCGGCCCAACCGGGTCCACCCGCTTTGGCGCACAGATCACAACAACAACGTCGGCATCGGCGCCCCCGAAATCGAATATGGCTACGAGCCTGAGGGGGCGTGGATCGACCTGATCACAGTACACAAGGGGGGGCTGTTTGGGTCCGACTATCGCATGTTGTTTCCATCCGATGGCGTACAGGGGATCAAACGGTTCTACCTCGACAGCCTCATGGCCTTTGGCAAACGCGGCCTTGCCTGCCAGCCTGCGATCATCGGGATCGGTCTGGGGGGATCCAAGGACATCTGCATGACGCTGGGCAAACGGGCCTCGACCTTGCGGATTGTGGGGTCGCGCAACGACGATCCCCGCATCGCCGAGATGGAGGACGAGTTCAAAGACCTTGGCAACTCCATTGGCATGGGGGCCATGGGGTTCGTGGGCAAGAACATGGTGATCGATTGCAATATCGAGGTCGGGTACTGCCACACCGGGGGCATGCCCATGTCGGTGCACGCCTTCTGCCTGTCCTCGCGCCGCGCTGTCGCACGCATCCATGCGGACGGGCGGGTGGAACACCGCACTGACCCGGACTGGTTCACCCCCTATCAGCGACGCGAAACCGTGGAGTGGGAACCGCAACGCGAGGCGGCAGAGTAAATGGCAAACCGCGACCGCGATGCGCGCCCCGATATGGCGACGTTGACCAACGGTGCAGAGCTGCGCCGCTGGTACTGGCGCAAAGACGAATTGATGGCGCGGGCCAAGGCCCTCGGGCTGAAGACAAGCGGCGGCAAATTCGAACTCCTCGACCGTATTGCGCACTTTCTGGACACCGGCGAACGCACCGCACCGGGGCAAGAGGCCCCCAAACCAAAATCCCGCTTTGACTGGCATGCCGCACCACTGGACGATGACACAGTGATCACAGACAGCTACCGTAACACCCAAAACGTACGACGCTATTTCAAGGCGGCCCTGGGCGAGGGGTTCAAATTCAACATCGCCTTTATGGACTGGATGAAGGCCAATACCGGGGCCACGCTGCGCGATGCCTGCGCCGTCTATCCTGAGCTTTTTGTCACGCCAGGACAGACCCGGATCAGGGACCAGAACCAGTTCAACCAATACACGCGCGATTTCATGGCCGACAATCCCGACCTGGGCCTTGATGACGTGCGCAGGGTCTGGGCGCGCAAAATCCAGCAGCCCTCCGACACAGGCCGCCACCGCTACGAACCCGGAGACCTTGATCTGTGAGCCCGCGCGAAGTCCGCCTGTCCACCACCCCCTCGGACGAAGCTTTGGCCGACCTGCGGCTTGGCGACGTCGTCTACCTTGATGGGCTGATGTACACCGCGCGCGAGGGGGTCTACATGCGCGCGCTCGAGGACAAGGCGAACATCCCCATGGCGTTGCCCAGCCAGTCGGCGGCAAATTTCCATTGCTCCCCCGCCGCACGGATCAACGCCGACGGCTCGTTTGACATGGGGGCCGTAACAGCCACCGCGTCCTTCCGCTTTGCCAAATGGTTGCCCGAATGGATGGCCAAGACCGGGGCCAAGCTGATCGTCGGCAAGGGGGGCATGACCTCCAAGGATTACAAGGGCTACTTCGTTCCAAACGGTGCCGTATACCTATCCACCGTCGGTTATGGCACCGGGGCCCTATTGGGGCGCGGCGTTGAAAACGTCGAAGCGGTACACTGGAACGAAGAATTGGGGCTTGCCCAGGCGATGTGGGTGCTCAAATGCAACCGAATGGGGCCGTTCATCGTGGCATCCGACCTGAATGGCGAGTGTCTGTTTGAACGGGAGAACGCCAAGATCGCTAAAAACGTGGCGCGCGTGTATGAGGGCACGAAACCTGCGGTTCTGAAACGCTACGGCGAAAGCGACGATCGCACAGACGAGGTGATCTGACAGGGCCCGAGGAGCGCCTGTTGCATTGATCAGAGCGGCGTGGCTTCGGGCGACCGGGCCGCCTCAATCACACAGCGCAACGCGTCAAAGAGTTCATCAATCACCTGCATCTTGATCTGGTCCTTGTGGTAGACAAACCCCAGCGTACGGGTTGGCGCATCCGGGCCAAGGCTTAACCGTTTGACCGCCACCTGGCCTGCCGGTTTGACCGCCAGATCAGGAACAATCGAAACCCCCAGATTGGCCTCAACCATGCTGGCAATCGCCTCGGGGCTTTCAAGTTCCATGTTTTCGGTGACGTTGATCCGCTTGGACACGATCCAATTGTCGATCAAAGTGCCCAAAACAGCGTTTCTGTTGAACCGGATAAAGGGGCGGTTTTTCAACAGGATGACCGGGTCGGTTTCGGGCTCTTCCTTGGCTGCGATCAGTTGCAGCCGCTCTTCGGTCAGGGCGCGGAACCGGACATTCAGCGGCATCAGATGAGGTTTAGTGACAATAGCGGCGTCTAAAGTGCCCCGTTCAATATCGGCAAGCAGCGTCCCCGTCAGCCCCGGCCGAATATGCAGGCGAAGTTCCGGAAATCGGGACTTGAGCACGGCCATCGCCTGCGGTGTAAGGCCGGTCAGGGTAGAGCCGAGCGCGCCAAGGTGCACAACCCCGCTCAGCCCTCCATCAGCCAGAACAGACGGCACAAGGTTGTCGTAATCTGCAATCAGCTTGCGTGCCCGTGTCACGATGTGATGCGCCAGCGGGGTCAATTCCGGGGTGCGCGTGGCGCGATTGAACAGGGCAACGCCCAGATCAGCCTCAAGCGATTGCATCTGCTGGCTGACAGCAGCGTGGGTGACATGCACAACCTGCGCGGCTGCACTGAAGGTCCGCGTATCGGCAATGGCCACAAGGGTGCGCAGCTGTCGGATGGTCATGGATCGTACCTGTTTTCCAGAAAGGGTTGCTTACAGACTGTCACCAAAGCGGCCCCAGACATCAAGGTGATCTAACAGGATCACGCGCTTTGCACCCATCACCGTTGCCAAAAGCTGATCCACACGCGCATCACGAAAATCCTCACATGCGCACAGTTTTTTGTTTCATTGGTCCTAGACCCGCCTTCCCCCTTGGGGCCTAAACTGCGCAGGGACGACAGCCGTCAAAGGAGAACAGCGTGCTTGGGTTTTTTCTTGTTTGTGTCCTGGCGGCCGGTTTTACGATGGTGGCACACAGGTTGGCCTCCACACTTGTGACGCCACCAATGATCTTTCTGCTGCTTGGGGCCGTATTGGCGGTCAGTGGTTTGATCGACACGCATCTGGCCGAAACGCTTTTGCATCCTGTCGCGGAACTCACGCTGGTTGTGCTGCTGTTTCTGGATGCCTCACAGATCGATTTGCGCGCCATGCGACACCAGCATGTCTGGCCCACCCGGATGTTGGTGATCGGATTGCCGCTGGCGATTGGGTTGGGCACTCTGGCGGGCCTTGCGT
>JBCCBC010000219.1:0-4290 GCA_039814435.1 Pseudomonadota bacterium | reverse complement strand
GGGTGATGGCGTGTATGGGGCGGTGCGGGGCGCGAGCACGGATGCGGGTGATGACATCCGCCAGATGTTGGCCTGCCACACGGGCCGAACGGCGCGCGCGCCAGATATCGCCCCGGGCACGCCAGCCAAAGGCGATGGCCAGCCCTTCGTTCCTGTCGCCCGTGCCAAAGCCCAAATGGGGCAACCACTGCATGTGTGTGCTCGTGTCAGGGTGTCTGGTGCGCGCAAAAATGGTGGTGTGGGGCGAAAAGGGGGCGCAGCCGGGGTCGTATTTATACCCATGGATCAGGATCATCACCGGGCCAGTGCCGCGCGCCGCGCTGGCGATGGCCGACGCAGCCGAGGCGGGCGATCCATGCAGTTCCAGCCCAGCAGGTGCGGAATTCAGTCTTAGGATCGGCATCTCAGCACCTCCTACCACATCTAGTGGGGCTGCTATGGACCAGACATATGACGCTGTGATGAAAATTAAGTTACACCACCGTGACGGTGTTGACGTGTACCACCCCGAGGCGTATCCGATTGCCCGTGGCGATTTGTTACCGGATTGCGGGCCACTCCAACGCTTTGACGACGGCTTTTCGTCAGGGACAGTTGGTAAATTCCCCTAAAAGGTCAGGATGAAAGCCCCCCTTTCGCTTGACCCGCGTCTGGGGGTTTTTTGTGGCCTGACCCCATTTCAGGCCCGCGATGGAGTTTAGAATGTCCGACACATGGAATCCGCGCACCCGCGCCGTGCACGGCGGCACGCGCCGCAGCCAATACGGCGAGGTGAGCGAAGCGATCTTTCTCACCCAGGGCTTTGTCTATGACAGCGCCGAAGCGGCCGCACAGCGGTTCGAGGCGGCGGGCGAAGACGAATTTATCTATGCCCGCTACGGCAACCCGACCGTGGCCATGTTCGAAGACCGCATCGCCGCGCTCGAGGGGGCCGAAGACGGCTTTGCCACAGCCTCCGGCATGGCGGCGGTATCGGGTGCACTGACGGCGATGCTCAAGGCGGGGGACCGGGTTGTGTCGGCACGCGCGCTCTTTGGGTCATGCCTTTATGTGCTCGAAGAGATCCTGTCGCGCTACGGGGTCGAGGTCGAATTTGTCGACGGCACCGATCTTGAGGCCTGGGAGCGCGCGATCACGCCCGACACCAAGGCTGTGTTTTTTGAGTCGATCTCGAACCCCACGCTCGAAGTGGTGGATATCGCGGCGGTCTCTGACCTCGCGCACGCCGTGGGGGCGACAGTTCTGGTAGACAATGTCTTTGCCACGCCGACATTTTCCAATGCGATCGCCCAAGGGGCCGATGTGGTCATTTATTCGGCGACCAAGCACATGGACGGGCAGGGGCGCGCGCTGGGCGGAGTGATCCTTGGAACACGCGATTTCATTCGCAAAACGGTCGAGCCCTACATGAAGCACACGGGCGGCTCCATGTCGCCGTTCACGGCCTGGGTGATGCTCAAGGGGCTGGAAACGATGGATCTGCGGGTGCGGGCGCAAGCCGCATCCGCGCACGCGCTGGCAGAGGCGCTGCAGGGGCATCCGCATCTGGCGCGGGTGATTTACCCCGGGCATGAAAGCCACGCGCAATACAATCTGATCCAAACGCAGATGGGCGGCAAGGGGGGCACGGTCCTGTCGGTTGACGTGGCATCCGGGCAGGCCGGGGCGTTCAAATTCCTGAACGCGCTGACGATCCCGGTGATCTCGAACAACCTTGGCGACGCCAAATCGATCCTGACACATCCGGCCACAACAACGCACCAGCGGCTGCCTCAGGATCAAAAGGATGCGCTTGGGATCACGCCCGGACTGGTGCGGATGTCGGTGGGGATCGAAGACACGGATGATCTGATAGGCGATATCCTGCAAGCTCTGGAAAGCGCAGTATAATGCCCAAAACGGCCCCTGCTGACGGGGGCCGTCCGCTCCACCAATTAAATGTCATCCATATTGCAGCGACACACGTATTCGTTAGCATTGTTGGAAATATGTACACACCCGGATTACATACGGATGGTACGACAAGAAAAGGGGGGGCTACTTTATGAATATTCATACGCCCGACATCACTGCAATACCCGAACGCGACGAGGCCGAAGCCGCACTGAAATTGCTGCGGGAATGGGCCAAAGGCGCATCTACAACCGAAATTCTTGAACTGGACCCATCCGTGGCACGGCTTGTGCCCGGGGGCGACGGGGTCGAGTATCCGGCCTTTGCACGCGACTATCCTGAGGAATTCGCAGTCGATCCAGACTACAAAGACACGCTGCCAGACCTGCAAAACGGGCCCTCCAGCCTGATCCGGGGGGCCAAGCAGCAAATCCAGCACGTGGGCATCTCGAATTTCCGGCTGCCGTTGCGGGTACAAACGCGCTCCGGGGACGCGCTGACGCTGGAAACATCTGTGACGGGCACTGTCAGCCTTGAGGCGGACAAAAAGGGCATAAACATGTCTCGCATCATGCGGTCGTTTTACCAATATGCGGACGAAACGTTCAGCTTCGAGGTGATCGAGGCGGCGCTGGATGACTATAAATCCGATCTCGAAAGCTTTGATGCGCGCATCCAGATGCGGTTCAGCTTCCCGATGAAAATTGACTCTCTGCGCTCGGGACTTTCGGGTTACCAGTATTACGACATCGCGCTCGAACTGGTGGAACAGGCAGGGGTGCGTAAAAAAATCATGCACCTCGACTACGTCTATTCCTCGACCTGCCCATGCTCGCTTGAACTCAGCGAACACGCGCGGGCAACGCGCGGGCAACTGGCGACACCGCACTCGCAACGCTCTGTGGCGCGGGTGTCTGTGGTCCTGGATGACGATGCGGGCTGCCTGTGGTTCGAGGACCTGATCGAGGCCTGCCGCCGTGCGGTGCCGACCGAGACGCAGGTGATGGTGAAACGCGAAGACGAACAGGCCTTTGCCGAACTGAACGCGGCCAACCCGATCTTTGTCGAGGATGCAGCGCGACTGTTTTGTGAACAGTTGCTGGCGGATGTGCGGGTGGGTGATTTCCGGGTGGTGTCCAGTCACCAGGAAAGCCTGCACAGCCACGATGCTGTATCCGTGCTGACCGAAGGCGCGACATTCGCAAGCGACAGCATCGACCCCAAAATGTTTTCGACGCTGTTCCACGTCGGATAGGGGATGGCGGAGGACACCTCCGCCTTACGAAGACGAAAAGAGTAAGGCGCACTTTGGTGCGCCTTTTTTTGCGGCCTGCGACGTGGTCGGGGGCTCTTCAGTAAGGCGCACCTCTGGTGCGCCATCCCGGCGGAGGACACCTCCGCCTTACCTAAAAACCACCTATCCCGCACCAGTCGCAACCCAGTTATGCACAGGCAGCATTGGTATTCTGCACTGCGGCATGCTATCTGTTGATCAACGGGAGGACACAACAAACCGTTAACTTTACGAGGTAGCCCAATGGCTTACGTAACACACCAGACCACTTCCATTCTGTCCAGCATCTGGGACCACGTCACCAACTTCATGGCGGCCCTGGGTCACTCGATCTCCATGTCCGCCGCGGCAGAAACACGGTTCCGCCGGATCGAAGCACTGAACGCCAAGACGGACGAAGAACTGGCCGCAATGAACCTGAACCGGTCCGATATCCCGGCCTACGTGTTCCGCGACCTGATGCATATCTGAGACATCGCGACCAAGCCCGGCCAGCCCGGGCTTGTTGCTTTTCTTAAGCCGGGTCGCCTTGGGCTGCCTGCTGTACCTTGGCCCAGCCGCTGTTGGCTGGGTGCCATGACACTTACCAAACGGCGCACGCTTTACGCCTCGTCTCCGCTCCGAACGGCACAGGCAAACGAGCACCGCCTTGACACCCCGACCCCGGCGCGTCAACGCTGTGCGCGATGAATGATCTGCGCCCTGTTGGATATGTGATTGGCCTGCTGGTGGCCGTGCTGGGTGTCGCCATGCTGCTGCCCATGCTGGTGGACTTGGCCGAAGGGCGCGGGCACTGGTTTGTCTTTGCCGAAAGCGCACTGCTTACAATCCTCATCGGCTCGATTATCGCACTCAGCTGTGCCAATGGCGTGCGCGAAGGGCTCACCATCCAGCAAACCTTTCTGCTCACCACCGGCGTCTGGCTGGCCTTGCCGATCTTTGGCGCGCTGCCCTTCGTGATCGGGGCCACCGAAGCGCGCTTTGTCGATGCGTTTTTCGAAGCTATGTCAGGGCTGACCACCACCGGGTCAACGGTGTTCACAGGGCTCGACGACATGCCCAAGGGGTTGCTGCTCTGGCGCGGGATCCTGCAATGGCTGGGC